>NZ_JPKW01000002.1:58793-345199 GCF_001887735.1 Paracoccus sp. SM22M-07 | reverse complement strand
TAGCTGTCGACGGCGGCGATCAGCTCACGGATCGAGTTTTCGCCGATCTCGGGGTCGCGGCCTTCCATGGCAGCAAGGGCCGAACCCTTGATGATCGGAATGTCGTCGCCCGGATAGTCGTAGGAGGACAGCAGCTCGCGCACTTCCATCTCGACCAGTTCCAGCAGCTCTTCGTCATCCACCTGGTCGACCTTGTTCAGGTAGACGACCATGTAGGGGATGCCCACCTGGCGACCCAGCAGGATGTGCTCGCGCGTCTGCGGCATGGGGCCGTCGGCGGCGTTCACGACCAGGATCGCGCCGTCCATCTGGGCGGCACCGGTGATCATGTTCTTCACGTAGTCGGCGTGGCCGGGGCAGTCCACGTGCGCATAGTGGCGCGACTCGGACTCGTATTCCACGTGCGCGGTCGAGATCGTGATCCCGCGGGCCTTCTCTTCGGGCGCGCCGTCGATCTGGTCATAGGCGCGGAAATCGCCGAAATACTTCGTGATCGCAGCGGTCAGCGTCGTCTTGCCGTGGTCAACATGACCGATGGTCCCGATGTTGACGTGCGGTTTGTTCCGTTCAAACTTTGCCTTTGCCATGGAATGGCTCCTTGTTCTTCAATTCAGGTCAGGAGCGGGGCCGTAGCCCCGCTGCAAAATCAGGCGTATTTCTTCTGGATCTCGTCCGAGATGTTCTGCGGCACAGCTTCGTAATGGCTGAACTGCATCGAGAACACCGCACGGCCCGAAGACATCGAACGCAGGTTGTTGATGTAGCCGAACATGTTGGCCAGCGGCACTGCGGCGTCGATGACGTTCGCGTTGCCGCGGCTGTCCTGTCCGCGCACCATGCCACGACGGCTGGTCAGGTCGCCGATGATCGAACCGGTATATTCTTCCGGCGTCACGACTTCGACCTTCATGATCGGTTCCAGCAGCTTCGCACCGGCCTTGCGCAGACCTTCGCGCATCGCGGCACGGGCCGCGATCTCGAACGCCAGGACCGAGGAGTCGACGTCGTGGAACGCACCGTCCGTCAGGGCGACCTTGAAGTCGATGACCGGGAAGCCTGCCAGCGGACCGGAATCCATGACCGACTTGATGCCCTTCTCGACGCCCGGGATGTATTCCTTGGGCACCGCGCCACCGACGATCTTGCTTTCGAACGAATAGCCTTCGCCCGGCTCGGTCGGGGTGATGGTCATCTTGACGCGCGCGAACTGGCCGGTACCACCGGTCTGTTTCTTGTGCGTGTAGTCGATATCGGCCGAGGTCGAGATCGTTTCACGATAGGCCACCTGGGGGGCACCGATATTCGCCTCGACCTTGAACTCGCGCTTCATGCGGTCGACCAGGATGTCGAGGTGAAGTTCGCCCATGCCCTTCATGATCGTCTGACCCGATTCCAGATCGGTTTCGACGCGGAAGGACGGATCTTCGGCTGCCAGGCGCTGAAGGGCGATGCCCATCTTTTCCTGGTCGGCCTTCGACTTGGGCTCGACGGCGATCTCGATGACCGGCTCGGGGAAGGTCATCGTTTCCAGAACCACCGGGCTGGACGGATCACACAGCGTGTCGCCCGTGGTGGTTTCCTTCAGACCTGCCAGCGCGATGATGTCGCCTGCGAAGGCTTCCTCGATTTCCTCGCGGTTGATCGAGTGCATCATCATCATGCGGCCGACGCGTTCGCGCTTGCCCTTGGTGGCGTTCAGCATCTGATCGCCTTTCTTCATCACGCCCGAATAGATGCGCGTGAAGGTCAGCGAGCCGACGAAGGGATCGTTCATGATCTTGAAAGCCAGACCCGAGAAGGGCTGGGAATCATCTGCACGACGTTCGATGTTGCGCGTCTCGGTCTCATCGTCGGGCGAGAAGCCCATATAGGGCGGGACGTCAAGCGGGGTCGGCAGGAAGTCGATGACCGAGTTCAGCAGGGGCTGGACGCCCTTGTTCTTGAACGCGGAACCGGCGGTGACCGGGAAGAAGGACAGCGACAGCGTGCCTTTGCGGATCAGACCGCGCAAGGTCGCCTCGTCGGGCTCCTCGCCTTCCAGATAGGCTTCCATGGCGGCATCGTCCTGCTCGACTGCAAGCTCGATCATGTTGGCGCGCCATTCGTCGGCCAGATCCTTCAGCTCGTCACGGATCGGCTGACGAACCCAGCTTGCGCCGAGATCTTCGCCCATCCAGACCCACTCTTCCATCTTGATCAGGTCGACGATGCCTTCCAGCTTGTCCTCGGCGCCGATCGGCAATGCGATCGGGCACGGGGTGCCGCCGGTGCGGTCCTTGATCATCTTCACGCAGTTGAAGAAGTCGGCGCCGATCTTGTCCATCTTGTTGACGAACACGATCCGCGGAACCTTGTAGCGGTCAGCCTGACGCCAGACGGTTTCCGTCTGGGGCTCGACGCCGGCGTTGGCATCCAGAAGGCAGATCGCGCCGTCCAGAACAGCCAGCGAACGCTCGACTTCGATGGTGAAGTCGACGTGGCCGGGGGTGTCGATGATGTTGAAGCGGTACTTGGTATCGGAAGTCCCTTCGGTGGTCGGGTCTTCCTGACGCTGCCAGAACGTGGTGGTCGCGGCAGACGTGATCGTGATGCCGCGCTCCTGCTCCTGCTCCATCCAGTCCATGGTCGCGGCGCCGTCATGCACTTCGCCGATCTTGTGCGACTTGCCGGTGTAGAACAGAATACGCTCGGTCGTCGTGGTCTTGCCGGCATCGATGTGGGCCATGATGCCGAAGTTGCGGTAACGCTGCAGCGGATAATCGCGTGCCATGGTCGGGATCCTTTCGCCTTACCAGCGGTAGTGGCTGAACGCCTTGTTGGCGTCGGCCATCTTGTGCGTGTCTTCGCGCTTCTTCACGGCGGTGCCGCGGCCGTTGACGGCGTCGGCAAGCTCGCCTGCAAGGCGCTCTTCCATCGTGTTTTCGTTGCGCTTGGCAGCCGCAGTGATCAGCCAGCGGATGGCCAGGGCCTCGCGGCGGATCGGGCGGACTTCGACGGGAACCTGGTAGGTGGCACCACCGACGCGGCGCGAACGCACCTCGACGGACGGCTTCACGTTGTCCAGGGCCTCGTGGAAGACTTCGATCGGTTCGCGCTTGAGACGGGTCTCGACGCGCTCCAGCGCGTTGTAGACGATCCGCTCGGCGACCGACTTCTTGCCGTCAACCATCAGGTTGTTCATGAATTTGGTCAGCACACGATCGCCAAACTTGGCGTCGGGCAGGACATCGCGCTTTACAGCGGCGTGACGACGGGACATTGATGCCTCTCCTTATTTCGGACGCTTGGCGCCGTATTTCGAACGACGCTGACGACGGTCTTTGACGCCTTGGGTATCCAGAACACCGCGCAGGATGTGGTAACGGACACCCGGAAGGTCTTTGACGCGGCCGCCGCGGATCAGCACGACGCTGTGTTCCTGCAGGTTGTGCTTTTCGCCCGGAATATAGGAGATGACCTCGAAGCCATTCGTCAGGCGGACCTTGGCCACCTTACGCATAGCGGAGTTCGGTTTCTTCGGCGTCGTGGTATAGACGCGCGTGCAGACCCCGCGCTTCTGCGGGCAGCCCTGAAGGTGCTGCGACTTGCTGCGCTGCACTTTCGGCTGCCGCGGTTTGCGGATCAGCTGTTGGATCGTAGGCATTCGGTTCCCCGTCTTGCTCTGTCAATACTCGCAACCGCTCGGTTGCGCCTCTTCTCGACGGTAAGTTGCGCGAATCGCAAAATACCAAGCCCGCCGCGCCGGAAACCGGGTGACGGGCATGATTTCAGAGGATCGGGGCGTATTTCGGCCCGGATCGTGACCTCATATGTTCATGTGCCCAAGACGGTTTCCCGCCGGGTAGCGGGGCTATAGGCGGATTCCGCCCTCCTGTCAACATGGCCCCCTGGCCCGTCATCCGGGCGTCATCCCCCAAGGCGGGCCAGTTCGTCCATGACCTTGCGTCCGAAACCGAAACGGCGCGGGATCAGCCGGGCCAGCGGCTCGTCCTGGGGCTGCCAGGCCGTGCCCTGCCCCATCGCCCCTGAATCGCTGTCGCGGTGGATCGAACGGATGAACATCACCGGCGTGTTGACCGACACGCCCGGCATCCATTTGCCCAAGGCGGCATGGTTGAAGCTGAGCGCACTCAGCCCCGCATCGGGCCGCAGGAAGATGGTCAGCGCGACGCCCATGTTGTGGCACAACCAGGGCGTGATCGACACCCGCCCCTGCGCGGCCTTCACCATCAATCCGCGGCCATAATCCAGCGACAGCCGTTCCTCGACGCGCCACAGATCCTGGACGCGGGCGAAATCGGCGCGGCTGCGTTCGACGTAATCCAATGCGACGGCGTCGTCATCGTCGTGGCGGAAATGGCCGACCACATCCGCCGCACCGTCCACATGGGGGGCGACGGCTTGCAGGCATGCTTCGCGGTGCTTGGCCATCGGCGGGACCAGCGCCAGCCGTAACTGGGGCACCCGGTCGCAAAGGGCCGCCAACCGCGACAGATAAGGTTCGGGAAGATCAGGGCCGGTCATGATGACCAGCGTAAAGTCGGGATCGGTCTGCGCCATCCAGCCCGGCATCGCCACCTGGATGAACCACTGCCAGCGCCGCTCCAGCCGGTCGGGATCGTAAAGATAGGCCCGCCGCGATTGGTAATCCTCGTGCTCGACCTGGAAACCCCGAAGCCCGACATAGGAAAACCGGCAGAGCCCCAGCATCTGAACCTTCATTCCCGCCCCCTTGCTGGTGGTCCCCAAGCGATAGCCCGCATGCCGGTCCGTCGCAAGTTCGCGGCGCTGAAACGACAAGGGCCCGGCGTGATGCCGGGCCCCTGCCTTGTCATGATGCCGGGATCAATCCTCGGGATTGGTCGCGGGCGCCTCGGCGCTCGGGCTTGCCTCAGCGGCAGGCTCGGGTGCGGCCAGGGCGGCTGCGGCCTCCGCCTCGGCGCGGCGTGCCTCGATCACTTCCGAGTCACGCTCGGAGGCGATGCGACGCACGCGGGCGGTCGCGCCACCGGTACCGGCCGGGATCAGGCGGCCGACGATGACGTTTTCCTTCAAGCCGACCAGCTTGTCGCGCTTGCCCTGAACGGCAGCCTCGGTCAGCACGCGCGTCGTTTCCTGGAAGGACGCGGCCGAGATGAAGCTGCGGGTCTGCAGCGACGCCTTGGTGATGCCCAACAGGACCGGTTCGCCCGTGGCCGGACGTCCGCCGCGTGCCTCGATCTTCGCGTTCTCCGCGTCGAAATCGTCACGCTCGACATGCTCACCCTTCAGCAGCGTGGTCTCGCCGCTGTCGATGATCTCGATCTTCTGCAGCATCTGGCGAACGATCACCTCGATGTGCTTGTCGTTGATCTTCACGCCCTGCAGTCGATAGACGTCCTGCACCTCGTCGATCAGGTAGTCGGCCAAGGCCTCGATACCCATGATGCGCAGGATGTCATGCGGCGCCGGGTTGCCGTCCATGATGTAGTCACCCTTCTGCACGAAGTCGCCTTCCTGCACCGGGATATGCTTGCCTTTCGGCACCATGTACTCGACGGGGGCCACGCCTTCCTCGGCGGCTTCGATGCTGATGCGACGCTTGTTCTTGTAGTCCTTGCCAAAGCGCACATAGCCGTCGATTTCGGCGATGATCGCGTGATCCTTGGGGCGACGGGCCTCGAACAGTTCCGCCACGCGGGGAAGACCCCCGGTGATGTCCTTGGTCCGTGCACCTTCGCGCGGAATACGCGCCACGACGTCACCGGGGCGGATCTCCTGGCCGTCCTCGATCGACAGGATGGCGTCGACGGACATCGGATAGCTGACCGGGTTGCCCTGGTCGTTGCGCACCGGTTCGCCATCGGCGTCCATGATGATGATCTCGGGCTTCAGGTCGTTGCCTTTCGGCGCCGACCGCCAGTCGGTCACGATCTTCTGGGTCATGCCGGTCGCATCGTCGGTCTCGTCGCGGACCGAGATCCCCGACATCAGGTCGACGAACTTGGCCACGCCGCCCTTTTCCGCGATGATCGGCAGGGTATAGGGGTCCCATTCGAACAGCTTGGCACCGCGGATGACCCGATCGCCTTCCTTCACGAACAGCTTCGAGCCGTAGAACAGCTTGTGGCTGGCGCGTTCCTGCCCCTGCTCGTCCAGGACCAGCAGCTGCATGTTGCGCGACATGACGACCTGTTCGCCATTGGCATTTTCCAGGATGCTCTCGTTGCGGAACTGGATCGTGCCCTCGTGCGAGGCGGCCTGGAAGGACTGCTGACCACCCTGGGCAATACCGCCGATGTGGAAGGTCCGCATCGTCAGCTGGGTGCCCGGTTCGCCGATCGACTGCGCGGCGATGATGCCGACAGCCTCGCCGATGTTGACCAGCGTCCCGCGAGCCAGGTCGCGGCCATAGCAGAGCGCGCAGATCCCGTCCTCGGATTCGCAGGTCAGCGCCGAACGGATGCGGATCTGCTGAACAGCCGCCTTCTCAATGGCATCGGCCTTGCGTTCGTCGACCACTTCACCCGTGCGGATGATGATCTCGTCGGTACCCGGAACCAGCACGTCCTCGGCCACGGTCCGGCCCAGCACGCGCTCGCTCAGCGGCGAGATGACCTCACCATCGTTGACCGCGGCCGAAGCCGTGATCGAATGCTCGGTTCCGCAATCATGCTCGCGGATGATGCAATCCTGGGCGACGTCGACCAGACGACGGGTCAGGTAACCCGAGTTCGCCGTCTTCAACGCGGTGTCCGACAGACCCTTACGGGCGCCGTGGGTCGAGTTGAAGTATTCAAGAACGGTCAGACCTTCCTTGAAGTTCGAGATGATCGGCGTCTCGATGATCTCGCCCGACGGCTTGGCCATCAGGCCGCGCATGCCGCCCAGCTGCTTCATCTGGTTGACCGAACCACGCGCACCCGAGTGGGCCATCATGTAGACCGAGTTCGGCTCCATCTCGGCACCGTTCTCGTCGATCTTCGTCGCCGAGATCGTCGACATCATGGCTTCGGTCACGCGATCGTTGCACTTGGACCAGGCATCGACAACCTTGTTGTACTTTTCGCCCTGGGTGATCAGGCCGTCCAGATACTGCTGTTCGAATTCCTTGACCTGCTCCTGCACTTCCTCGACGATCGTCCACTTGTTGTCGGGAACGACCATGTCATCCTTGCCGAAGCTGATGCCGGCACGGAAGGCCTCGCGGAAGCCCAGACCCATGATCTGGTCACAGAAGATCACCGATTCCTTCTGACCGCAGTAGCGATAGACGGTGTCGATGACGACCTGAACGTCCTTCTTGCGCAGCAGACGGTTCACCAGCTCGAACGGAGCCTTGGCGTTCATCGGCAGCAGCGCGCCAAGGCGCATGCGGCCTGGCGTGGTTTCAAAGCGCTGAAGAACCTCGTTGCCGTTCTGGTCGATCTGACGGATCCGGGCGGTGATCTTCGAGTGCAGATGCACTTCGCCTGCGGCCAGGGCGTGCTCGACCTCCTCGATATTGGCAAAGGACATGCCTTCGCCCTTCATGCCTTCGCGGCTCATCGAGACATAGTAGAGGCCAAGGATCATGTCCTGCGAGGGAACGATGATCGGTGCGCCGTTGGCGGGCGACAGGACGTTGTTCGTCGACATCATCAGGACGCGCGCTTCCAGCTGCGCTTCCAGCGACAAGGGAACGTGCACGGCCATCTGGTCGCCGTCGAAGTCGGCGTTGAAGGCCGAGCAGACCAGCGGGTGCAGCTGGATGGCCTTGCCTTCGATCAGGATCGGCTCGAAGGCCTGGATGCCCAGACGGTGCAGCGTGGGCGCGCGGTTCAGCAGAACCGGGTGCTCGCGGATGACCTCTTCCAGAATGTCCCAGACCTCGGGACGCTCTTTCTCGACCAGCTTCTTGGCCTGCTTGACAGTGCTGGACAGGCCCTTCGCCTCAAGGCGCGAATAGATGAAGGGCTTGAACAGCTCCAGCGCCATCTTCTTGGGCAGACCGCACTGGTGCAGCTTCAGTTCGGGGCCGGTCACGATGACCGAACGACCCGAGAAGTCGACCCGCTTGCCCAGAAGGTTCTGGCGGAAGCGGCCCTGCTTGCCCTTCAGCATGTCCGACAGCGACTTCAGCGGGCGACGGTTGTTCCCGGTGATGACGCGGCCGCGGCGGCCGTTGTCGAACAGCGCATCGACCGATTCCTGCAACATGCGCTTTTCGTTGCGCACGATGATGTCGGGCGCGCGCAGTTCGATCAGGCGCTTCAGACGGTTGTTGCGGTTGATCACGCGACGATAGAGGTCGTTCAGGTCCGAGGTCGCAAAGCGGCCGCCATCCAGCGGAACCAGCGGACGCAGTTCCGGCGGAATGACCGGGATGACCGTCATGATCATCCATTCGGGGCGGTTGCCCGATTCCAGGAAGCTCTCGACGATCTTCAGGCGCTTGATGATCTTCTTGGGCTTCAGCTCGCCGGTGGCGGCCTTCAGGTCCTCGCGCAGCTGCTCGGCAGTCGCGGCCAGATCGATATTGGCCAGCATGGCGCGGATGGCTTCGGCACCGATATCGGCCTGGAAGGCATCCGCACCATAATTGTCCTGCGCGTCGAGGAATTCCTCTTCGCCCAGCAGCTGGCCATAGGTCAGGTCGGTCAGACCCGGCTCGATGACGACATAGTTCTCGAAGTAGAGGATGCGTTCCAGATCGCGCAGCGTCATGTCCAGCATCAGGCCGATGCGGCTCGGCAGCGACTTCAGGAACCAGATATGGGCGACGGGCGCTGCCAGTTCGATATGGCCCATCCGTTCGCGGCGGACCTTCTGCAGCGTGACTTCCACGCCGCATTTCTCGCAGACCAGGCCGCGATACTTCATGCGCTTGTATTTGCCGCAGAGGCATTCGTAGTCCTTGATCGGACCGAAGATGCGCGCGCAGAACAGACCATCGCGTTCCGGCTTGAACGTGCGATAGTTGATCGTCTCGGGCTTCTTCACCTCGCCGAAGGACCAGGCCAGAATTTCTTCCGGCGAGGCCAGCGAGATCTTGATCTCATCGAACTGCCGCGTGGGGGCCAGCGGGTTCAGAGGGTTGGTGGCAAGTTCCTGGTTCATTTCCAATTCCTAATGAAGGGCACGGTGGAAGGGTGAGTGGGGGCTTGCGCCCTCACTCTTCTTCTTCCGCATCCAGGAGTTCCATGTTGAGGCCCAGACCCCGGACCTCCTTGACCAGAACGTTGAACGATTCCGGCACGCCTGCTTCAAAGTTGTCCTCGCCCTTGACGATGGACTCGTAAACCTTGGTGCGGCCTGCGACGTCATCCGACTTCACGGTCAGCATTTCCTGCAAGGTATAGGCGGCGCCATAGGCCTCCAGTGCCCAGACCTCCATCTCACCAAGACGCTGGCCACCGAACTGGGCCTTACCGCCCAGGGGCTGCTGCGTGACAAGGCTGTACGGGCCCGTCGAACGGGCGTGCATCTTGTCATCGACCAGGTGGTGCAGCTTCAGGATGTACTTCATCCCGACGGTGACCTTGCGGGCGAACTGTTCGCCCGTGCGGCCATCAAACACCACCGACTGTCCCGAGGTATCGAACCCGGCACGCGTCAGCGCATCGTTGATGTCGGCTTCCTTGGCACCGTCGAAGACGGGGGTGGCGATCGGAACACCCGTGCGAACCGTCTCGGCGTGTTCGCGCAGCTGCTCATCCTCCATGCCGTCGAAGGTCGAGGCATAGAGATCGTCACCATAGCCGTTCTTCATCGCGTCGCGGACCGGGGTCATGTCGCCATCGCGACGATATGCCTCCAGCGCCTCGTCGATCTTGATGCCAAGACCGCGCGATGCCCAACCCATGTGGGTTTCCAGGATCTGACCCACGTTCATGCGCGACGGCACGCCCAGGGGGTTCATCACCAGGTCGACGGGGGTGCCGTCAGCCAGGAACGGCATGTCTTCCATGGCCACGACCTTGGACACGACGCCCTTGTTGCCGTGACGGCCGGCCATCTTGTCGCCTGCCTGCAGCTTGCGCTTCACGGCGACGAAGACCTTGACCATCTTCATCACGCCGGGGGGCAGGTCGTCGCCCTGACGGACCTTCTCGACCTTGTCCTCGAAGCGGGCTTCCAGCAGCTTCTTCTGGGTGTCGTACTGGCCGTTCAGCGCCTCGACTTCCTTGGCGATGTCTTCCTCGCCCACGGCAAGCTGCCACCACTGACCACGGCTCAGCGTGCCCAGCAGCTCCTCGGTGACCTCGGTATTGGCCTTGACGCCTTTCGGCCCCTTGACGGCAACCTTGCCCAGGATCAGCGACTTCAGGCGCGCATAGATGTTGCGGTCCAGGATGCCCTGTTCGTCGTCGCGGTCGCGCGCCAGACGCTCGACTTCCTCGCGCTCGATCTGCAGGGCACGTTCGTCCTTGTCGACGCCGTGGCGGTTGAAGACGCGAACCTCGACGATCGTGCCATAGGCACCGGGCGGCAGACGCAGCGAGGTATCGCGGACGTCGGACGCCTTTTCACCGAAGATGGCGCGCAGCAGCTTTTCTTCCGGCGTCATCGGGCTTTCGCCCTTGGGGGTGATCTTGCCCACCAGGATGTCGCCCGGACCGCATTCGGCGCCGATATAGACGATGCCGGCTTCATCCAGATTGCGCAGGGCTTCTTCGCCCACGTTCGGGATGTCGCGGGTGATCTCTTCCGGCCCCAGCTTGGTGTCGCGGGCCGCCACTTCGTATTCGTCGATATGGATCGAGGTGAACACGTCGTCGCGGTGGATCCGCTCGGAGATCAGGATCGAGTCCTCATAGTTGTAGCCGTTCCACGGCATGAACGCGACGACCACGTTCCGACCGATTGCCAGTTCGCCCTGGTCGGTCGAGGGACCGTCCGCGATGACCTGGTTGGCCACGACCTTTTCGCCCACCTTGACCAGCGGACGCTGGTTGATGGTCGAGGACTGGTTCGAACGCTTGAACTTGCGCAGACGATAGATGTCCACGCCCGCGTCGCCCGCACCCAGATTCTCGGTCGCGCGCACCACGATACGCTGCGCATCGACCTGGTCGATGACGCCGCCGCGACGCGCCATGATGGCGGCGCCGGAATCGCGGGCCACGGTCGCTTCCATGCCGGTGCCCACGAAGGGTGCCTCGGCGCGCAGAAGCGGCACGGCCTGACGCTGCATGTTCGAACCCATCAGGGCGCGGTTGGCGTCGTCGTTTTCCAGGAACGGGATCAGCGCCGCAGCAACCGAAACCAGCTGCTTGGGCGACACGTCGATCAGGTCGATGGCATCGACCGGGTTCAACATGAAGTCGCCTGACTGGCGGGTGCTGATCAGCTCGTCGACGAAACCGCCTTCGGCATCCAGCGTCGCGTTGGCCTGGGCCACGGTGTGACGCATTTCCTCGGTCGCGGACATGTAGACCACGTCGTCGGTCACCTTGCCCTCGACCACCTTGCGATAGGGGGTCTCGATGAAGCCGTATTTGTTCACCCGCGCGAAGGTCGCGAGGCTGTTGATCAGACCGATGTTCTGACCTTCGGGCGTCTCAATAGGGCACATCCGGCCATAATGGGTTGGGTGAACGTCGCGGACCTCGAAGCCTGCGCGTTCGCGCGTCAGACCGCCCGGCCCAAGGGCCGACAGGCGACGCTTATGCGTCACTTCGGACAGCGGGTTGGTCTGGTCCATGAACTGCGACAGCTGGCTGGAGCCGAAGAATTCACGCACCGCCGCCGCAGCGGGTTTGGCGTTGATCAGGTCCTGCGGCATGACGGTGTCGATCTCGACGCCGGACATGCGCTCGCGGATGGCACGCTCCATGCGCAGCAGGCCGACGCGATACTGGTTTTCCATCAATTCGCCGACGGAACGGACACGACGGTTGCCCAGGTGGTCGATGTCGTCGATCTCGCCCTTGCCGTCGCGCAGCTCCACCAGGCCGTGGACGCAGGCGACGATGTCCTCGTGACGCAGCGTGCGCTGCGTGTCGGGGGCATCCAGGTCAAGACGCATGTTCATCTTGACGCGACCGACGGCGGACAGGTCGTAACGCTCGCTGTCGAAGAACAGGCTGTTGAACAGGTTCGACGCGGCCTCGACGGTGGGGGGCTCGCCCGGGCGCATGACGCGATAGATATCCATCAGCGCCTGGTCGCGGTTCATGTTCTTGTCGGCCGCCATGGTGTTGCGGATATAGGGGCCGACATTGACATGGTCGATGTCCAGAACCGGCACATCGTCGATGCCGTTGTCCAGCAGGACCTTCAGCAGGCCGCCGTTCAGCTCGCCGTCCTTGCTGTATTCCGCGGTGATCTCGTCGCCGGCCTCGGCATAGATGAAGCCGGTGGTGTCGTTGACAATGTCCTTGGCAACGAAGCGGCCGACGATACGTTCGAACGGCACCAGCAGGTTCAGCTGCTCGCCGGTTTCCTGCAGTTTCTTGACCAGACGCGGTGTGACCTTTTCACCGGCCTTGGTGATGATCTCGCCGGTGTCGGCATTGACCAGGTCGAAGGCCGGACGGGTGCCACGCACGCGTTCGGGGAAGAAGCGGGTGACCCAGCCCTGTTCACGACCGTCGCGACGCAGGGTATAGTTCACCGTCTCATAGAAGCTGTCCATGATCGCTTCCTGATCCATGCCCAGGGCATAGAGAAGCGTCGTCACCGGCAGCTTGCGGCGACGGTCGATGCGCGCAAAGACCAGGTCCTTGGCGTCGAATTCGAAATCCAGCCAGCTGCCGCGATAGGGAATGATGCGGCATGCGAACAGCAGCTTGCCCGAGGAATGGGTCTTGCCGCGATCGTGGTCGAAGAACACGCCCGGGCTGCGGTGCATCTGGCTGACGACGACACGCTCGGTGCCGTTGACGACGAAGGTGCCGTTCTGGGTCATCAGGGGCATGTCGCCCATGAAGACGTCCTGTTCCTTGATGTCCTTGACGGATTTCGCCCCCGTGTTCTCGTCGACATCGAACACGATCAGACGCAGGGTGACCTTCAGCGGCGCGGCATAGGTCATGTCGCGCTGCTGGCACTCGTCCACGTCGTATTTGGGGTGCTCAAGCTCGTATTTCACGAATTCCAGCGTTGCGGTCTCGTTGAAGTCCTT
Organism: Paracoccus sp. SM22M-07; assembly: GCF_001887735.1. Classification (NCBI taxonomy): domain Bacteria; kingdom Pseudomonadati; phylum Pseudomonadota; class Alphaproteobacteria; order Rhodobacterales; family Paracoccaceae; genus Paracoccus; species Paracoccus sp. SM22M-07. The sequence goes on along the minus strand of NZ_JPKW01000002.1, from coordinate 332,112 downwards.
GATCGGGAACACAGATTGGAACACGCCCTGAATCCCGTCGCCATCATTGTGGCCGGTGCCTTCGCCCGAATTCAGGAACAGGTCATAGGAGGATTTCTGAACCTCGATCAGGTTCGGCATCTCCAGAACTTCACGGATGTTGCCATAATAGCGCCGGATACGCTTTTGGCCGACATAAGCTTGCGCCATGGGGTCTTGTCACCTTTCGTCTTCGCGCGCGTTCCGGGTCGGGGCCCCCGGAATACGGCCTACGAATGCAGGGGTGAGGTTCCATTCATGCCGCCCGTCCCACCGCGCGGCTCCCGAACCTCGAACATGCCCTGAAGGAATGTCCGCAACCGGACCGCCCTTCAAGACAGGTTCGGCAGGGACCGGGAAAACCCGGACCCTGCCTGTCTCTAACCGATCTTGCGACCGATTACTTGAGTTCGATCTTGGCGCCAGCTGCTTCCAGCTTTGCCTTGATTTCTTCGGCTTCGGCTTTCGAAGCGCCTTCCTTGACCTTGCCGCCAGCTTCCACCAGGTCCTTGGCTTCTTTCAGGCCCAGACCGGTGATGCCGCGAACTTCTTTGATCACGTTGATCTTGCTTGCGCCGGCGTCGGTCAGGACGACGTCGAATTCGGTCTTTTCTTCTGCGGCTTCGCCAGCAGCAGCGGGACCAGCCATCATGACGGCGCCACCGGCAGCCGGCTCGATGCCGTACTCATCCTTCAGGATGGTCTTCAGTTCCTGGGCTTCCAGCAGGGTCAGGCCCACGATTTCTTCGGCGAGTTTCTTCAGATCAGCCATTTTTCCGTTCTTTCCAGTTAGTGTTCCAACGTCGGGTTTCAAACCACCAGTCGGGGATAAGTTGCTTACGCAGCCTCACGCTCTTCCAAGGTCGTGAGGATGCTCGCGATGTTCGAAGCAGGCGCGCCAATGGCACCGGCGATGTTCGAACCAGGCGCACCGATGCACGATGCGATCTGAGCGATGAGCTCTTCACGCGACGGCATCGAGGCGACGGCTTTCACACCGGCCGGATCCAGGGCCGAGTCACCCATTGCACCACCCAGGATGACGAAACGTTCGTTATCCTTGGCGTACTTGTCGGCGATCCGGGCAGCAGCCACGGGATCTTCCGAATAGGTGATCACGGTCATGCCCGTCAGGTAGTCGGCGATGCTTGCGCAAGGCTTACCTTCCAGGGCGATCTTGGCGAGCTTGTTCTTGGCAACGCGAACGGAACCACCGGCTTCGCGCATGCGCGAGCGGAGATCCTGCATATGTGCAACCGTCATCCCCTCGTAGTGGGCAACCACCACGACGCCAGAGCTTTCAAAGATCTGGCCGAGCTCGTCGACCACCTGTTCTTTTTGTGCTCTATCCACGGTTTCACTCCAAGTTGGGGGTTTCCCCCCGGCTCTCACTTTCCTGCGCCCGGAACCGGGCAACAGGTCGGGTCCGCATCGGGGCAAGATCGCCCGAAGGACTGGCCTTCGGAAAAATGCTTCCCCGTCTCAGGAAGGACATTAAGCAGGCGGCTGCCTGCACCCTCCGTCTCGGACAGGACGGGGCAACCTTGGCAGCCCCGCCATTCCCGGCCCAAGGGCCAGGAAACTTGTCGGATGCGCCGAAACGCATCCTGAAAACTCAGTTGGCGGCTGCCGAAGCGACATCCACCGACACGCCCGGGCCCATGGTCGAGCTGATCGAGACTTTCTGCATGTATGTCCCTTTCGCGCCCGTGGGCTTCGCCTTGCTGACGGCGTCAACGAAGGCGCGCAGGTTCTGGGCCAGCTTGTCCTCGTCGAACGAGACCTTGCCGATGCCTGCGTGAACCACGCCGGCCTTTTCAGCCTTGAACTGCACTTCGCCGCCCTTGGCAGCTTCGACGGCCGATTTGACGTCCATCGTCACCGTGCCGACCTTGGGGTTCGGCATCAGGTTGCGCGGGCCCAGGATCTTGCCCAGACGGCCGACCAGCGGCATCATGTCCGGCGTCGCGATGCAACGGTCGAAATCGATCTTGCCGGCCTGGATGGATTCCATCAGGTCCTCGGCACCCACGATCTCAGCGCCGGCTGCCTTGGCTTCGTCGGCCTTGGGGCCACGGGCGAAGACGGCGACGCGGACGTCCTTGCCGGTGCCTGCGGGCAGCGTGACCACACCGCGGACCATCTGGTCTGCGTGGCGGGGATCGACGCCCAGGTTCAGCGCGATCTCGACGGTTTCGTCGAATTTCGCGGAGGCGGCCGACTTGACCAGCTTGACGGCCTCTTCGACGGTCAGGTTGGACTTGCCGTCAAAGGCAGCGCGGGCTGCGACTTTCTTTTTCGAAAACTTTGCCATGACTTAGCCTTTCACCTCGATACCGATCGAACGGGCCGAGCCGACGATGATCTTCATGGCCTGATCGATGTCGTTTGCCGACAGATCAGCCATCTTGGTTTCGGCGATCTCGCGGATCTGCTTGACCGTGACGGAACCCGCATTCATGCGGCCGGGCTTTTCCGAACCGCGTGCGCGGTTGCGCTTGCCGACCGGCTTCAGACCAGCGGCGCGCTTCAGCAGGAAGGATGCCGGGGGCGTCTTGGTTTCGAAGGTGAACGACTTGTCAGCGTAATAGGTGATCACGACCGGAACGGGGGCACCCTGCTCCATCTCCTGCGTCTTGGCGTTGAACGCCTTGCAGAATTCCATGATGTTGATACCGCGCTGGCCCAGTGCGGGACCGACGGGGGGCGACGGGTTCGCTTGGCCCGCCTTGATTTGCAGCTTCAGGCTGCCGACAACTTTCTTGGCCATGTGGCCTCTCCTTCATCATCATGCCCGCATGTGCAGGCCTTGACTTAGCGGTGCGGCTCGCGCCTCCCGCGGCTGATCACGAGGTCTTGGAGACCTGCGTGAATTCCAGTTCGACCGGCGTCGGCCGGCCAAAGATCGACACGGTGACCTTCACCCGCGACGAGATCTCGTCCACTTCCTCGACCATCCCCGAGAAGCCTTCGAAGGGGCCGTCGGTGACGTTGACCTGTTCGCCCACGTCGAAGCGGATCAGGTTGCGCGGCGCGGCTGCCTCGCCGTCGCTGGTGCGGTTCATCATCGCGTTCACTTCGTCGTCCCGCATCGGCATCGGCTTGCCCTGGGCACCCAGGAAGCCGGTGACGCGGTTGATCGAATTGACCAGGTGATAGGTCCGATCCATCATGTCCATGTGGACCAGAACGTAACCCGGCATGAAGCGGCGCTCGGACGTGACCTTCTTGCCGCGCCGGATCTCGATCACTTCCTCGGTCGGGACCAGCACCTCGTCGATCTGTTCTTCCAGACCCTTCTCGGCGACAGCCTGACGAATCGCCTCGGCGACCTTCTTCTCGAAGTTCGAGAGGACACTGACCGAATACCAACGCTTTGCCATGTCTCGATCGACCCCTGCTCATCTCGGGGGAATCACACGGAACCGCGCAACCCCTTGAATTCTAAATGTATCCGAAAAATTGAAATCGGCGCGCACGGAATTCCTATGCACGCCGCCTTCCGGACAGTCGTGGGCAGATACCGCCCCTGGCCGCGAATTGCAAGCCCTGATCAGCCGCTGATCAGTCGCAGCCCTTCGGTCAGACCCGTGCGAACGGCCAGATCGACCAGAAAGAAGAACAGGCTGGTGATCGAGGCGAAGATCATGACCATGATCGTCGTCGTGATGACCTCGCGGCGCGTGGGCCACGTGATCTTGGCGGCCTCGGCACGGACCTGGTTGATGAACTGGACTGGATTGGTGGCCACGACAGGCTCCTTCGCAAGTGCAGGCGCTGATGTAACGAAGCCGTCCGGTCGTGACAACCCTGCATGAAGCCCGTCCGGGCGGCGGCTGTCTTGAGCGGAAGGACCTGGCAGGGGCAGAGGGACTCGAACCCACGACCCTCGGTTTTGGAGACCGATGCTCTACCAACTGAGCTATACCCCTGAGGTCGGGCCTGATTAGAATTTGCCCGAGCCCCCGTCAAGCAGATAACCGGCGGTTTCGTGGCCGATCGCCATCGGACCCGCCCAGATTACAGAAATTCCGGGAATTCGATCTTGGGACAGCGGTCCTGCACGACCATGATCCCTGCTCGACGGGCCTTTCTGGCGGCCGTGTCGTCGCGCACGCCCAACTGGGTCCAGATCACCTTCAGGTCGGGCAACTGCTCCAGCGCCTCGTCCACGATCCCGGCCACCGCCGAAGATTGCCGGAAGATGTCGACCATCTGCACGCCCGCATCTTTTGGTATGTCGGTCAGACTTGCATAGACCTTGCAGCCCAGAATGTCGTGACCTGCGTGGCCGGGATTGACCGGGATGATCAGCTTGCCCTTGGCCTGCAGGTATCGCGCGACACCCCAGCTGGGGCGGGATTCGTTGGGCGACAGACCCACCACCGCGATCACCGAGACATTTTGCGCGACCCATTCGATATCGCGGTCTTCAACCTGCTGAACGTCCATTCCAACCTCCCTGCGCTGCACCCTGAAGTTGAGCGACCCTCTCATAGAAAAGGCGCCCGGACCACAAAGTGGCCGAGCGCAAGTCACGGAACGAGGGACAGTGATCTGAACATGACCGTTCCGGGGTCATGCTCCATGAGGTAAATGGGCATCACCTCCGAATGGTTCCACCCACATCACGACTTCGTGATTCCAACCGCGAATCGTCAGTCGTCGCGCCAAGCGGTCCGGGCATGCTTCAAGACCGTTTCGCTATTCTGCCGAAGCTTGCGTTCTGCCGCCCCTGATCGCAGCAGATAGAGATGACCCTTGATGATGGCAAAATACCGCGGATCACCGCGCTGCGGCTGCCCCTCGGACAGAGAGACCGGGCAGATGCCGTCGAAATCGGGCGCAAAGCTGCGGGGATCGGATTCGAACCGGGCGCGATTTTCCTCGGACGCGAAATGCCACAGCTTGCCCTGCCACATGGTCGCGATATCGCTGCGGCCCGGCACGGCGCGACCCGCATCGGCATAGCCCACGGGATCGAAGCCACCCAAGGCCCAATCCTGAGCCTGGACCGGCAGGGACGACAGCATCGTCAAGGCAAAGCTGAAAACAAGGTGGCGCATGGAAACCCGGGTCCTGTCAGAGGAAGCCTCTATGTGACAGCGCCCGGGCCGATTCTCAACGCGCGTGACATAAACGTCGCAGGGTTGTGATATTCACGCACCGCTTGCGGCGTAAAGGCCGATGGCCGCCGCGTTGGACACGTTCAGCGAACCGAAATCAGCGGCAAAGGGGATGCGGGCGACGTGATCGCAGGTCTTCAGCGTCAGTTCGCGCATGCCCGGACCCTCGGCGCCCATCACCAGGCAGACGGCGCGACCCTTCAGGTCATCCATCAGCTTGGGCAGCGATTCGGTGCCGGTGCCGTCCAGACCCACCAGGATGAAGCCCATCCCCTTCAGCTGGCTCAGCGCTTCGGCCAGGTTCGGCACGCGCAGATAGGGCTGGCGCTCCAGCGCCCCGGACGCGGTTTTCGCCAAGGCGCCCGTTTCAGGGGCCGAATGGCGATGCGGCGCGATGACCGCCCGCGCACCAAAGACCTCGGCCGATCGCAGGATCGCACCGATGTTGTGGGGGTCCGTCACCCGGTCCAGCGCCACCAGCAGCGGCCTGCGTTCGCCCGGCGCCTCACGCAGCGCGACCTCCGACAGGCTGCCCCATTTCAAGGGCTTCACCTCAAGCGCTGCGCCCTGATGCACGCTTTCGGCCGAAAGCGGAACGGCCTTGTCGAAGACGCGCGAATCCGTGACTTCGGGTTCCATCCCGTGCAGGTCGCCGAGCCGCGCCAAGGCGTTCTGTGTGACCACCAGCCGCAGCTTGACCCGGTCGGGATTGGCCAGCGCGTCGCGCACCGCGTGCAGACCGAACAGCCAGACGGTTTCGGCTGCGGCCGCGCGGCGGGCGCGTTCCTTGTCGATGACCCAGGTGGGCTTTTTCGAATTTCCGGTCTTCTCGGCCATTTTCAGTGTCCTTTCATGCCCACCCTCTCTGCGCGGGACGACGCAATCGCGCAAGCCCTGGAAATCTGCTTGACGCCCCCAGACGGGGAAGCTAATCACCCCCCACGCCGAAAGCGATCGGCGGGCGACGTGCTGCAAGGTGCGGCAGCGGACTGTAACTCCGCCGGGGAGACCCACGCCTGGTTCGATTCCAGGGTCGCCCACCACTTTCGATCTTCCACCCCGGAATCGAGAGTCGGTGACCGACAAGCCTGTCCGACAGGCATCCCCCGATCATGAAAATCTTCCATGGGTTCCGCGGGCTTGTGCGATCACCCGGGCTTTTGATTCGCGGCATCTGCGTCTAACATTCGATGCAGTGGAAAAGCGGCCGGGGTCATTGTGTCAGCACGCAGGAAGAAGCAGCCGAATCTGTTGATCATCGCGCAGGCCGGGCGTCTGCAATACGAGGCGATCATCTTCCTTGCCAGCCTGCGCGCCTCGGCCCCCGGATGGACGGGTCGCGTCATTGTCGCCGAACCGCGTGCCGAAGGGGCTTGGGCCGGCCATGACACGGTGATCGCGGATGGCTGCCGCGACCTGATCATCGGTTTCGGCGCCCAGATCGTGTCCTTCACCGCGACGCATTTCGGCGCCTCCTATCCGCAGGGCAACAAGATCGAGGCCCTGCAGGTCCTGCCGACCGGGGAGCCCTTCATCTTCTTCGACACCGACACGCTGGTGACCGGTCCGCTGGATCAGGTCGCCTTTGATACCCGCCGCCCCTCCGCCTCCATGCGGCGCGAAGGGACATGGCCCCTGCCCCCGCTTTACGGTCCGGGTTATGCCGCGATCTGGAAGTCGCTCTATGACCGGTTCGGGCTGGAATTCGACGGCACGCTGGACCTGACCCAGCCCGACGAACATTGGGAACGGTTTCTTTATTTCAACGCCGGCTGGTTCTTCGGGGCCGATCCCGCCGAATTTGGCAGACGCTTTCTGGAATGGGCGCTGGCCCTTCGCGATGATCCCAATGACGAGCTGGCCTGCCAAGCGATGGACCCGTGGCTGGACCAGATCGTGCTGCCGCTGGTCATCCACAGCCTGGGGGGCGGGCGTCCGGGGCCGGAGCTAGATGGCTTGGACGGGGGCATCACCAACCATTACCGCAAGCTGCCGCTGCTTTACGCGCAGTTCGATCATCACGCGATCGACGTCCTCGAGGACGCCGTCGCCCCCAAGCCGGTCAAGCGTGTGCTGCGGGATTGGGAACCGGCCCGCAAGCTGGTCTATCAGCAAAAGGGCCGGACCAAAGTCCAGCCCATCTTTGCCGACCGATCCCAACCGGTGAAGGAAAAGGTGATTCGCAACCAGCTGAAAAGCCGCGGCTGGTGGCTGATCTGATCGCGCGGCCGCCGGGTTGCCCCGGCGGCGGGACGATCACTGCCCCGCACCCTCGGACGATCGCGCCCAGATATTGACGTCGCCCTTGGCCGACAGCGTGTCGATCCGGGCGATCTCATCCTCGGAAAACCGAGTGTTGCCAAGCGCACTCACGCAATCGCGCACCTGTTCTGGCCGCGAGGCGCCGATCAGCGCGCTGGTCACGCGCCCGCCGCGCAGCACCCAGGCCACGGCCATCTGTGCCAGCGACTGACCACGTGCCTGCGCGATGTCGTTCAGCCCGTTCAGCCGGGTGATCATGTCGTCGCTCAGCCAATCCGGCGACAGGGACTTGCCCTGCGCCGCGCGGCTGTTTTGCGGAATGCCGTTCAGGTACTTGCCCGTCAGCATGCCCTGGGCCGGGGGCGTAAAGACGATGCTGCCGATGCCCAGATCGTCCAGCGTGTCCAGCAGCCCGTCGTTTTCAACCCACCGGTTCAGCATGTTGTAGCTGGGCTGGTGGATCACGCAGGGCGTCCCCAGATCCTTCAGGATCGCCGCCGCTTCGCGGGTCCGCGCGCTGTTATAGCTGCTGATGCCGACATAGAGCGCCCTGCCCGACCGGACGATGTGATCCAGCGCACCCATGGTTTCCTCCAAGGGCGTGTCGGGATCGAAGCGGTGCGAATAGAAGATGTCGACGTAATCCAGCCCCATCCGCTTCAGCGACTGATCGCAGCTGGCGACCAGGTATTTTCGGCTGCCCATCTCGCCATAGGGACCGGGCCACATGTCATAGCCGGCCTTGCTGCTGATGATCAGCTGATCGCGATATCCGGCGAAATCCTGGCGCAGGATGTCGCCGAAGGCTTCCTCGGCACTGCCCGGCGGCGGACCGTAATTGTTGGCCAGATCGAAATGGGTGATCCCCAGGTCAAAGGCCGTGCGGCAGATGTCGCGCTTGGTCTGATGGGGCGTGTCATGGCCGAAATTGTGCCACAGCCCCAGGCTGATCGCGGGCAGCTTCAGCCCGGAACGACCGCAGCGGCGATAATCCATCGCCCCATAGCGGTCGGCCGCGGGCTGCCAGCGGTTCTCAGTGACCATGGGACAGCACCTCGTCGCATCGGGCGCAGACGCCGGGATGGGCGTGCTTGCCGACATCGGGCAGGATCTTCCAGCAGCGCTGGCATTTCTTGCCCTCGGCGGTTTCGAAGACGACGCCGATGCCCGGAACCTCGGACAGGCGGAAGGCTTCGGACGGCACCGGGTCGCGGGTCAGCGACAGGTCCGATGTGATGCAGATATCCGCAAACGCCACCGATTGCAGCGCCGCCAGCGTTTCCGCATCCTCGACATGGATGACGGGGGCGGCCTCCAGGCTGGCGCCGATGGTCTTGTCGCTGCGCTTGACCTCCAGGGCCGCGGTGACGACGCGGCGCGCGCGGCGGACCTTGTCCCATTTGGCGGCCAAGGGCTCGTTCAGCCAGTCGGCGGGCGTGACGGCGAAATCATGCAGATGGATGCTGTCATCGTCCGATGGGAAGCGCGACAGCCAGACATCCTCCATGGTGAAGGGCAGGATCGGGGCCAGCCAGGTCACCAGGCGATGATAGAGCAGGTCCAGAACCGTCCGCGCCGCACGACGGCGTGGGCTGTCCGGCGCATCGCAATACAGCGCATCCTTGCGGATGTCGAAATAGAAGGCCGACATTTCCAGCGTGCAGAACTGGAACAGCGTCTGGAAGACGCCCTGGAAGTCGAACTGGTCATAGCCGCTGCGGACCTGATGATCCAGCTGCGCCAGACGGTGCAGGACCCATTGCTCCAGCTCGGGCATCTGCGCGGGTTCGACGCGTTCGGATTCGTCGAATTCCGACAGCGCCCCCAACAGGAAGCGCAGCGTGTTGCGAAGGCGGCGATAGCTGTCGGCCGTGCCCTTCAGGATCTCGGGCCCGATCCGCTGGTCGGCGGTGTAATCGGCCTGCGCCACCCACAGACGCAGGATATCGGCGCCATATTGTTCGATCACCTTGGCAGGGACGATGGTGTTGCCAAGCGACTTGGACATCTTCATGCCCTTCTCGTCCAGCGTGAAACCATGCGTCACCACATTGCGGTAAGGCGCGCGACCCTTGGTGGCCGATGCCTGCAACAGCGAGGACTGGAACCAGCCGCGATGCTGGTCGGTGCCTTCCATATAGACATCCGCAATGCCATCCGGCACGCCATCCTTGCGGTCGCGCAGCACGAAGGCATGGGTCGATCCGCTGTCGAACCACACGTCCAGCACGTCCATGACCTGATCGTAATCGTCGGGGTCGGCGATGCCTTCCAGCATCTGCGCCTTGAAGCCGTCGCGATACCAGACATCGGCACCCTCAGCCTCGAAGGCGGCGATGATGCGGTCGTTCAGGCGGGCGTCGCGCAGCAGGAAATCATCCGCCGTCGGCTGGACGCCCCTTTTCACGAAGCAGGTCAGCGGCACGCCCCAGGCACGCTGGCGCGACAGCACCCAGTCCGGACGGTTCGAGACCATGGAATGGATGCGGTTGCGGCCCGATTGCGGCCACCATTTCACCAGCTTGTCGATGCTGGTCAGGGCGCGGGCGCGGATGCTGTCGCCATGCTGGCCCATGCCGTCGTTCAACGGCTTGTCGATGGCGGCGAACCATTGCGCGGTGTTGCGATAGATCAGCGGCGCCTTGGACCGCCAGCTGTGGGGATAGCTGTGCTTGACCTTGCCCTTGGCCAGCAGCGCGCCGGCCCAGGCCAGCTGCTTGATGACACTGACATTGGCGGGGCCGTCCTTGCCGTCGGGCGCGATGATCGCCTGCCCGCCGAAGATCGGCAGGTCGGCGCGATAGCTGCCATCCGGTTCGACGTTATAGGTCATCGGCAGCTTGAAGCGCAGGCCCAGCTGATAGTCGTCATCGCCATGGCTGGGCGCGGTATGGACAAAGCCCGTGCCCGCATCATCGGTCACGTGATCGCCCGGCAACAGCGGCACGTCGTAATCCCATTCGCCCTGCCCGCCTTCGACGCCGCGGAAAGGATGGGCCAGCATGACGCCCTCAAGTTCGGCGGTGGGAACGTCGGCCACGCGGGTCCAGTCCTGAACCTTGGCCGATGCCATCACGCCCTCGGCCAGCGCATCGGCCAGGACCAGCATCTCACCGGTGGTGGCGGTGGCGTTTTCGGCGACTTCACCGACCTTATACAGGCCATAGGCGATATCAGGATTGAAGGCGACGGCGCGGTTCTGCGGGATGGTCCAAGGGGTGGTGGTCCAGATGACGACCGAGGCACCCTGCAGCGCATCACCCACCGGCTTGAACCGCACCCAGATCGTGTGGCTGGTGTGGTCGTGATACTCGACTTCGGCTTCGGCCAGCGCGGTCTTTTCCACGGGCGACCACATCACGGGCTTGGACCCCTGATAGAGCGAGCCGTTCATCAAAAGCTTCATGAACTCGCCGGCGATGACGGCCTCGGCGTGGTAATCCATCGTCAGATAGGGATCGTCCCACTTGCCGGTGATGCCAAGACGCTTGAATTCGTCGCGCTGGATGGAGACCCAGTCATCGGCGAAACGGCGGCATTCCTGGCGGAACTCGACCACGTCGACGGCGTCCTTGTCACGACCCTCGTTGCGGTATTTTTCCTCGATCTTCCATTCGATGGGCAGACCGTGGCAGTCCCAGCCCGGAACATAGCGCGCATCGCGGCCCATCATCTGGTGGCTGCGCACGATGATGTCCTTGATGGTCTTGTTCAGCGCGTGGCCGATATGCAGGTGGCCGTTGGCATAGGGGGGGCCGTCATGCAGCACGAAGGGCGCACGACCTTCCGCGCGTTCGCGCAGCCGGTCATAGATGCCGATGCGGGCCCAACGGTCCAGCCATTCGGGTTCGCGCTGCGGCAGCCCGGCCCGCATGGGGAAATCGGTCTGGGGCAGAAAGACGGTGTCGCGGTAATCGGGGGTATCGGCGCTGTTTTCGGCGGCCATCGGGGCGTTCCTTTGAAAGAAGTTCGGACAAGGCTGACCCGGCAGCGTGAAGGGTCACGCCACCGGGCTGCTAATTCGAGATCCGAACGCCGGAAATTCCATGGCACCCTCTATAGGAAGCGCGGCAAGGCGCTGCAAGCGGGGAACCTTGGCCGTGGCGGTCGCGCCCCCCGTAGGCTAAGCTGAGCCCGTTCACCCACGAGCGTCCCATGCACCCCGCCCCCCTGCGATCCCGCCTGTCCCGTCGCGACGCACAGCTGCGCCGCTTCGTGGCGCGCCGCTATGGCATCCGCGGCACGCTGGCGCTGCACCGCCACGCCTTCGGTGCCGATCTGCTGCGCGCGCCGGTGAACGTGTTGCTGGCCCCCGTGGCGCTGATCGCGCAGATCGCGGCGGCGATGCTGGGGCGTCTTGGGGCCGCACGGGCGGGCGCGCGGATCGGCGGCTGGCGGATCTTTCTGGCCTCGGACATGTCGCGCCACATCCACCGCGACCTGACCGCCCTGATCGCCGATCTGCAGGGCCAGGGCCTGGGCCCCGATGCCCCGCCCGCGCTGATCGACCGCGCCCTGCGGACCCACGTCGAAACCCGCAATGCCGTGGCCGAGATCACGACATCGCTGATCGTGCTGGTGTCGGGGTTCCTGCTGTTCCAGCGCGCGACACCGGGGCTGATCTCGCTGGCGGGTCCCTTGGCGCAGATGCGGGCGCATGAGGCCGCCCTGCGCGACTTCGCCTTGGGCGAAACGCTTGGCGCCGCGTGGTACTGGGCCTTTCCGGTGGAACTGTCGCCGCTTTACGTCGTGGCGACCGGGGTCGGGCTGGCCCTGATCGGGTCGGTCGTGACCACATTCGCAGGTGTCATCGCCGATCCCGTGCAGACCTGGACCGGCATCCACCGCCGTCGCCTGTCCCGCCTGATGGCCAGGATCGAGGCGCAGGCCGACAGCGCCGCCCCCGCCCCCGAACAGCTGATGGCACGGATGGGCGATCTGGCCGACACGCTGTCGCTGATCTGGCGGTCCTGGCGCGGATAAGGCGCGGGGTCAGCCGCGCCCGCGATAGGTCGGCACGCCCTGGTCGGGCAGCCACAGCCCCTGCGGCACCGCCCCCGTCTGCCAGAAGACGTCGATCGGCATGCCGCCCCGCGGATACCAATATCCCCCGATCCGCAGCCATTGCGGGTCCAGCAGGTCGGCGATGCGCTTGCCGATGCCGACGGTGCAATCCTCGTGGAAGGCGCCGTGGTTGCGGAAGCTGCCCAGGAACAGCTTCAGCGATTTCGATTCGACCAGCCAATCGCCGGGGACGTAATCGATGACCAGATGCGCGAAATCCGGCTGGCCCGTGATCGGGCAGAGGCTGGTGAATTCGGGCTGGGTGAAACGCACCGTGTAAAGCGTGCCGGGCTGCGGGTTCGGGACCCGTTCCAGCACGGCCTCTTCGGGGCTTTGCGGCAGCGTGGTGTTCGCGCCAAGCTGGGTCAGCGCGTCGGTGTAATGGCTCATGTCGATGGCTCCTGTTTTGACCGGGTGGGCTGCGACCGGAGCGGACCCGATACCAGCCCCGCGCCCCCGCGCCAAGAGGGTCCTAGCCGCGCGTCCGCGGGGGACGGGGCTTATAGACCGGCAGCTGCCATCCCCGGTGCAGGCTGCCCGCGCGCAGCACCCAGACCACGACCGAACAGGCGACCAGCGCCTGCCCCTGCGGCAGGCCCGCCCACAGCATCGCGACGGCCGTGACCGCCCCGCCGAATGCCGCGGTCAGGTACAGTTGGCCCTGTTTCAGGACCAGCGGCACCTCGTTTCCGACCACGTCGCGCATCAGACCGCCGAAGGTGCCGGTCACGACGCCCATGATGATGATGATGACGGGCCCGAATCCACCCTCGATGGCCACACCCACGCCCGCGGCCACCGCCACGGCCAGCGCGACGCTGTCCAGCCAGATCAGCCAGGTATAGCGGCTCTCGAACAGATGCGCTGTCCAGAAGACGACCAGCGCCGCCCCCGCCGCGATGATGACATAGGCGGGCTGGGCCACCCAGAAGACCATGTCACGCCCCAGGATCAGGTCGCGCAGCGTGCCACCGCCCACGGCCGTCAGGGCCGCCATGAAGATGAAGCCCACCGGGTCCAGCTGGGCGCGGCTGGCCACCAGCGCGCCGGTGATCGCGAAGATCAGCACCGACCCGTAATCCAGCATGGCGACGAAGGCTTCGGGCGTCATTTGAAGGGGGCCATGCCACCGCGGGCCAGTTCATCGGCGCGTTCGTTTTCCGCGTGGCCTGCGTGACCCTTGATCCAGCGCCATTCGACCTTGTGGGTCTTCTGCGCCTCGTCCAGGCGCTGCCACAGTTCGACATTCTTGACCGGCTTGCGATCGGCGGTCTTCCAGCCGTTGCGCTTCCAGCCGTGAATCCACTGGGTGACGCCGTTCTTCACATAGGCGCTGTCGGTGACGATCACAATCTGGCTGGGGCGCGACAGAGTCTCCAGCGCGCTGATGGCGGCCATCAACTCCATCCGGTTGTTGGTGGTGGCGGCCTCGCCGCCGGCCAGTTCGCGTTCCTTGACGACGGTTTCGCCATCCATGGCCCGCATCAGCACGCCCCAACCACCGGGGCCGGGATTGCCGCTGCAGGCGCCGTCGGTCCATGCGAACAGGTCAGGCATTCAGCACCCCCGGCAGGGCGGCGATGCGGTCCAGCCAGCGACAGACCGCCGGGAAACGTTCCATGTCGAAACCGCCCCGCGATCCGGCAGTGCAGGTGTACCCATAGAGGCAGAGATCGGCCAGGCTGACCCGGTCGCCTGCCAGCCAGTCCTGCGCGGCCAGGCGATCCTCCATGACCTGCAGCAGGGCGTGGCCGCAATCCAGCAGGTCGGCCAGACGTTCGGGCGTCGCATCGGCCGCACGGTGGGGATAGCTGACCAGCGCCTGGCGCACGGCGATGATGGGTTCGTGGTTGTATTGTTCCCAGAACATCCAACCCAGCATCCGCGCGCGGGTGGCCGCGTCGGACGGCACAAGGTCCGTCCCCTCGGCCAGGAACCACAGGATGGCATTCGATTCGCCCAAGGTCGTGCCGTCGTCCAGCACCAGCGCGGGAACCTTGCCATAGGGCAGCGCGCCATCCGCCTTGGCCTGCGCCAGCGCCGCCGAGCCGTATTCGCAATCGACGATACGGACGGGCTTGCCGGTCAGGGCCAGCAGGATCCGGACCTTCAGGCTGTTGCCGGAAGATGGCATGGAATAAAGCTGCATCATCGCCTCGTGCTTGTGCGGTGCCATGATCGGCGGACGGCGGATCAGGCGGGCTCGCGCAGCACGCGCGGCACCTTGAATTCCACGTTCTCGACGGCGGTCTCGACCACTTCCAGCGTCACGTCGAAGCGGGCGCGGAAGGCATCGACGACCTCGTTCACCAGCACCTCGGGGGCACTGGCACCGGCGGTGACGCCCACGGCCCGCGCACCGTCGATGGCCCGCCAATCGATCTGGTCGGCCCGCATCACCAGCTGGGAATAGGCGCATCCCTCGGCGCGTCCGACCTCGACCAGCCGTTTGGAGTTGCTGGAGTTTTCCGCCCCGATCACCAGCAGCGCATCGATCTTGGGCGCGACCGCCTTGACCGCCGCCTGGCGGTTGGTGGTGGCATAGCAGATGTCTTCCTTGGCCGGGCCCACGATGGCGGGAAAGCGCGCCTGCAGCGCCGCGACGATGGCGGCGGTGTCATCGACCGACAGGGTGGTCTGGGTGATGAAGGCCAGCCGGTCGGCATCGCGCGGCGCGATGGTCGCGACATCGGCCTCGGTCTCGACCAGGATCACCTCGCCCTCGGGCAGCTGACCCATGGTGCCCAGCACCTCGGGGTGGCCGGCATGGCCGATCATCACCATCTGCAACCCGGCGGCATGGTGACGCTCGGCCTCGACATGGACCTTGCTGACCAGCGGGCAGGTCGCATCGACATAAACCATCTGGCGGCGCTGCGCCTCGGCGGGGACGGATTTCGGCACGCCATGGGCGGAAAAGATCACCGGCCGGTCAGTGGGACAATCGTCCAGCTCCTCGACGAAGACGGCGCCCTTGGCCTTCAGCGAATCGACCACGAACTTGTTGTGCACGATCTCGTGCCGGACAAAGACCGGGGCGCCCCATTTCTGCAGCGCCATTTCGACGATCTTGATGGCCCGGTCCACGCCGGCGCAGAAACCGCGCGGCGCAGCCAGGTAAAGGGTCAACGGGGGCTTTTGATGTTCCATGCCCATCAGGTAGCGCGCGACAGGCGCTTCGTCCAGCACCCGCGCGGTCACATCTGCCATGCGTCAGCGCGCCACCGCCAGCAGGCCGCCGACATCCATATGGGTTTCCAGGTGGTCGGCCAGATCGTCCAGCGCCTGATCGACGCCCGCCTCGTATCCCGGTGCCGAAGGCGCACCCAACCGCGCCAGAAAGGCCGCCCGGAACCCGTCATCGGAAAACAGCCCGTGCAGATAGCTGCCCATCACCCGCCCATCCGCGCTGATCGCGCCGTCGGGGTCCGGCATCATCCCGAAAGGACGCGCGCAATCGGAACCGGTGGTGCGGCCAATGTGGATCTCGTATCCCCGGACCGGCTGGCCAAGCGCCTGCCCCGCGACCTGCACCACGCGCTTGTCCGGCGCCATCACGGTCCGCACGTCCAGCAGACCCAGGCCCTGCACCTGCCCCGCCGTGCCGTCGGCCCCTGCCGGATCGTCGATCACCTGCCCCAGCATCTGAAAGCCGCCGCAGATGCCCAGCACATGCCCGCCCCGCCGCAGATGCGCGGCCAGGTCGATGTCCCAGCCCTGCGCGCGCAGGAAGGCCAGGTCGCCGATGGTGGATTTCGTGCCCGGAATGACCACCAGGTCGGCATCGCCCGGAATGGCCCGCCCCGGCCCCAGCATGGTCAGCCGCACGCCCGGTTCGGCGGCCAGCGGGTCCAGATCATCGAAATTGGCGATCCGCGACAAGGTCAAACAGACGACATGCAGCCCCTGCCCGCGGCTGGCCCGCAGATCGACCGCATCCTCGGCTGGCAGGCGGTGGGCGCCCGCGAACCACGGGATGACGCCAAAGCCGGGCCAGCCGGTGCGTTCCGCGATCATCGCGTAACCATCGTCGAACAGACGCGGATCGCCGCGGAACTTGTTGATCAGGAACCCCCGCACCATGGCCGCGTCATCCGCATCGATCACCGCCTGCGTGCCGACGATCTGGGCGATGACGCCGCCGCGATCGATATCGCCCGCCAGCACGACGGGCACCCCTGCGGCGCGGGCAAAGCCCATGTTGGCGATGTCGCGGGGGCGCAGGTTCACCTCGGCGGGGCTGCCCGCGCCTTCGACGATGACCAGGTCGTGGGCGGCACTCAGGCGGCGAAAGCTGTCCAGCACGCCCTCCAGCAGACGCGGCTTCAGGGTGGCATAATCCCGCGCCTGCGCCCTTGCGATGGGGCGTCCGTGCAACAGGACCTGCGCCCCGGTATCGGTTTCGGGCTTCAGCAGCACGGGATTCATGTCGGTCACCGGGTCCAGCCCGCAGGCCCGCGCCTGCAGCGCCTGCGCGCGCCCGATCTCGCCCCCATCGGCGGCCACGGCGGCATTGTTGGACATGTTCTGCGGCTTGAAGGGGGCGACGGACAGGCCGCGCCGCCGCGCCGCCCGGCACAACCCCGCGACCAGCAACGACTTTCCGACATTCGAGCCGGTGCCCTGAATCATCACCGCAACCATGGGACACTCTTGCTTGCCATCATCCCCTGAGGTGACTAGATAGGCCCGTCCGCAAATGAAAGGCCGAAAGCCGTGGAAAACGTCATTCTGACCGTCCATCTGATCCTGGCAGTCCTGTTGGCCGGGGTTGTCCTGCTGCAACGTTCCGAAGGGGGCGGGCTGGGCATGGGCGGTGGCGGCGGTGGCGGCGTCATGTCCGGGCGCCAGGCCGCGAACGCGATGACGCGTTTGACCTGGATCTTTGGCGTGGCCCTGTTCTGCACCTCGATCGCGCTGACCATCCTTGCGGCACGCCAGGCCACGAACGGGTCGATCATGGACCAGTTCGGCGGCGCGGAAAGCCAGGAACAGTCCGAGGGCAACCTGCCCACGCTGCCGGCATACACCCCGCCGCCCGCGACCAGCGGCAATCCGCTGACGCCCCCGGCACCCGAAACCGAAGCGCCGGCAACCCAGGCCCCCGCGACGGCAGCCCCCGAAGTGGAAGCGCCCGCCGCAACCGCGCCGACCGAGGCACCGGCAGAACCCGCCGCAGAAACGCCAGCAGAAACGCCTGCCGCAGCGCCCGCCGAGACGCCTGCTGCGGAACCGGCCCCTGTGGCACCGCCGGCGGCCGAAGCGGAAGCCGAGCCCGCGACCCAAGACCAGCCCGCCAACTGAGGCTGTCACGACAATCCAAGGGCGGGTTCATCCGCCCGACACCAACTTGCGGTCCGTTGCGACCACGGGGCGAATCAGTTATTCCTCTGATCCCGTGATGCTGGTCGACGAACGGCCCGCAGCCGATCCGAACTTGCACATCACGGGGGCCATCCATGGCGCGTTACATCTTCATCACCGGCGGCGTGGTTTCGTCCCTTGGCAAGGGTCTGGCCTCGGCGGCGTTGGGCGCCCTGCTGCAGGCCCGCGGCTTCACGGTCCGCCTGCGCAAGCTGGACCCCTATCTGAACGTCGATCCGGGCACGATGAGCCCGTTCGAGCATGGCGAGGTCTTCGTCACCGATGACGGTGCGGAAACCGATCTGGACCTGGGCCATTACGAACGCTTTACCGGCGTCAGCGCGCGCCGCACCGACAGCGTCAGTTCCGGCCGGATCTACTCCAACGTGCTGGAAAAGGAACGCCGCGGCGAATACCTGGGCAAGACCATCCAGGTCATTCCGCACGTCACCAATGAAATAAAGGACTTCCTGGCGGTCGGCGCCGATGAGGTCGATTTCATGCTCTGCGAGATCGGCGGCACCGTCGGCGACATCGAGGGCCTGCCCTTCTTCGAGGCGATCCGCCAGTTCACCCATGAACGCCCCCGCGGCGAATGCATCCTGATGCACTTGACGCTGCTGCCCTATCTGGCCGCATCGGGCGAGTTGAAGACCAAGCCGACCCAGCACAGCGTCAAGGAGCTGCAATCGATCGGCCTGGCCCCCGACGTGCTGGTCTGCCGGTCCGAACACCCGATTCCGGAAAAGGAACGCGCCAAGATCGCGCTGTTCTGCAATGTGCGTCCCGACGCCGTCATCCCGGCCTATGACCTGAAATCCATCTATGAGGCGCCCCTGGCCTATCACCGCGCGGGTCTGGACCGCGCCGTGCTGGACGCCTTCCAGATCAGCCCCGCACCGCGTCCCGACCTGACCCGGTGGGAAGACGTCATGGACCGCCTGGACCATGCCGAGGGCGAGGTCCGCGTCGCGATCGTCGGCAAGTACACGCAGCTGGAAGACGCCTACAAATCCATCGCCGAGGCGCTGACCCATGGCGGCATGGCCAATCGTGTGCGGGTCAAGGCGAACTGGGTGGACAGCGAAAAGCTGGAAGGCGACGGCGCCCATATGCTGGACGGCTATCACGGCATCATCGTGCCGGGCGGCTTTGGCGAACGCGGCACCGAAGGGATGCTGGCCGCGGCCCGCTATGCCCGCGAAAAGAAGGTGCCCTATTTGGGGATCTGCCTTGGCATGCAGATGGCCGTGATCGAGGCCGCGCGCAATCTGGCCGACATGCCCGATGCGGGTTCCGAGGAATTCGACCACGAGGCCGGCAAGACCCGCTTCACGCCCGTCGTCTATCACCTCAAGGAATGGGTGCAGGGCAATTACACCGTCCAGCGCAAGATCGGCGACGACAAGGGCGGCACCATGCGCCTTGGCGCCTATACCGCCATCCTGGACGAAGGCTCGCGCATCTCGTCGATCTATGGCGGCGCCACCCAGATCGAGGATCGCCATCGCCATCGCTATGAGGTCGATGCCACCTATCGCGAACAGCTGGAAAAGGCCGGGCTGGTCTTTTCCGGCATGTCGCCTGACGGCAAGCTGCCCGAGGTCGTGGAATATCCCGACCACCCGTGGTTCATCGGCGTGCAATCCCACCCCGAGCTGAAATCCAAGCCCTTCGAGCCCGCGCCCCTGTTCGCAGGCTTCGTCCGCGCCGCGATGGAGGAAGGGCGGCTGGTCTGAGCACCGCCCCCGACGATCAGGCAGGGCTGGCCACGGCCCTGTCGCTGACGGCGCGTCGCTTCGTCCACGAACGCCAGCGCCCCTATGCGGGCAGCCCCTTTGCCCGCTTCTTTCGCCAGGACGTCGCCCGCATGGGCCGCGATCTGGTCGCCCCGCGCCCTGAACGCCTGATGGTCCGCGCCAGCGTCGGCGCACAGGGCTGGGCAAGCGTCCCTTGGCTGGCCTTCTTTGCGCCCCATGTGACGCGCAGCATGCGTCAGGGGCTTTATGTCGTCTTCCTGATCAACGCCCGTGACGAACGGGTCATCCTGTCGCTGCAACACGGCGCAGGTGCCGCCCTGACTCAGTTGGGGCCCGATCAGGCCGACCGTCATCTGCGCCATATGGCGGCGACCACGCGACGCGCCGTGACGGTCCAGCATGAATTCGACGAAGACCCCATCAAACTGGGCTCCACAGCAGCGCTGCCGCTGGCCTATCAGTCGGGCTGCACCCTGTCGCGCAGCTGGGCGGCGGATGACCTGACCGACGACGCCCTGTCGGCCGACCTGACGCGGATGTTGGACATCTATCGCGGGCTGGTGCCGCCCGCCTGACCGGACCTGCCTGCCCCTGAACGCAAAAAGCCGCCCCGGGGGGCGGCCTTTTCGCTGTCATTCCACTTGGATCAAAGTGGTGCCGGTGAAGGGACTCGAACCCCCGACCCCATCATTACGAATGATGTGCTCTACCAGCTGAGCTACACCGGCATCAGACTGTGAGGCGGCGGATAGCACTTTCCCACGGCAGGGGGAAGAGGCCCCAGGGCTTTTTTTGCATCCACCGCCCGACATCTCACTTGGACGGTTTCGACCAATCCTCCTCGTCTGCAGGCTGGGCGTCGGGGCGGACCATCACCGGCTCTGCCTCGGGCTCGGAGGGGCGTTCCGGCGCGGCCTTCGGCGGGTCCGTCCGGATCTTTTCGGGGTCCGCGGCAGGTGCAGGCTTCGGCTCTGGAACAGGTGCCGGTTCCGGCGTGGTCACCGTTGCCGATGGCTCGGCGTCCAGATAATCGCTCTCGCGCGGCACCATGCCGGGGGCGACATCAGGCTGCCGCTTTTCACGGGGCTTCGGGGCACTGACCTCCGGCTCGGCCGGGCCGGGCGGGTGGGGTTGCACGGGTTCGGACAGATCGGGAACCTCGTCTTCCGGATCGACATCCGCATGCTTGTCGCGCGGCGATCCCACCAGCAGCGGCAGCATCTCGGCGCCCGTGGGCGAGGTGCTGGCCGTGCTGCGCGCGCCTTCCGGTTCGCGCCAGGTCAGCGTGTCGAACCCCCCGCAGCTGTCGCAAACCGGGGCCCAGTCATGCATCACGTTCTGGCAGGTGTCGCAGACCCATTGCGGGCCGCGCGATGCGGTCAGCGCCCGCGTCAGCCAGCCGCGCACGACGCTGTCATCGGCGCCTTCGCCCCGTTCGACAGCGGCCATGATCGACAGCGTGCGGACGGTCGGATGCTTTTCGGCCAGATCGCCAAGCGCGCGGCGGGCACCGGGGAAGTCTTCCGCCGCCAGCAGCAATTCGGCCTTCAGCAGGCGCGTTTCCTCGTGGTCCGGGTTCTTGCGCATCAGCGCGTCGAAGCGGCGCAGACGGGCCGAGGGCGATTCGTCAGGCACGATTTCGGCATAGGTTTTCGCCAGGTCGGGATGCGGGCTCACCGACCATGTCTTTTCCAGAATGCGCGAGGCATTGCGGAAGTCCTTTTGCGCCGTATAGGTCCGCGCCGCCAGAACCGCCGCCGGGATCAGGTCGGGCGATGCCTTGGCCGCCGAGATCGCCGCTTCGCGCGCACTGATCGAATTGCCACCGGCCAGAACATCGCTGGCCTGCTGCAATGCCAGCACGGCATCGCGGCGCAGCGCCACGTCCTTGGGCAGATCACCTTGGTTGCGCTTGTCCTTCAGGGTCTGGCGCGCGCCCTTCCAATCGTGTTCGCGGGTCTGCAGCTCCAGCAGCGTGTCCTGCGTCTCCTTGTGGCGCGGCTTCAGCGAATAGGCCTTTTGTGCCAGCAGCAGCGCCTTGTGGGTGTCGCCTTGGGCCAGTTTCTGCCGCATCAGGCCGCGGATCCCCACGAAGCGGGTCCGGTCATCCTCCAGCAGCTGCTTGTAGACCGATTCAGCGCGGCGCGAATCGCCTGCGGTTTCCGCGGCCTGTGCGGCCAGCAGATTCGTCATGTGGGGCTGGTCCAGGTATTTGGCAGCCCTTGCCGCCTTGTCCTGCGCCAGCTTGCCCTCGCCCGAGGCGACGGCCAGCATGCCTTCGGTGAAGGCGGCATAGCCCTTGCGCTGCCGCGAGCGGGCGAAATAGCGGTTCACCGCCGTCTCGTCACCGGCCAGAAAACGCAACGTGGCCAGCAGCAGGCCCAGCAGCTTGAAGACCACCCAGGCCAGCACCATCAGCACGATCAGCGCCACGACCGCCTTGACCGGCGTCAGGGCGATCTCGGTGCCGCCATATTGGATGCGCAACATCTGACCGATTTCCGACAGGTGCATCGCGCCCAAAGCAAGCGCCAGGACCACGGCAAAGAAGAACAGGATTTTCAGCAGGGACAACAGCATCTTGCGGACCTCAATTCTGGCCGGAGGACAGATCGGTCAGGGCCGTCTGTGCCTGCGTATAGGCGTTTGCTCGGGCCAGCCAGTCGGCCATCGCAGGGGCGTTTCGGCCCGCTTCGGGCAGGGCGTCGATCTGGCTCAGC
Source organism: Paracoccus sp. SM22M-07 (assembly GCF_001887735.1). Classification (NCBI taxonomy): domain Bacteria; kingdom Pseudomonadati; phylum Pseudomonadota; class Alphaproteobacteria; order Rhodobacterales; family Paracoccaceae; genus Paracoccus; species Paracoccus sp. SM22M-07. The sequence continues at coordinate 309,798 of NZ_JPKW01000002.1, read as the reverse complement.
GCCGGGGCGATGCGACCGGCCTCGATCTCGGCATTGGCGCGCGACAGGACGGCGTCAGGGTCATCGCCCTCGCGCGCCTCGATCGAGCGGGCACCGGTCTGGGCGCGCAGGAAATTCGTCAGCATGTTGCCTTGGCCGCTGGCGCTGCTGTCGCGCAGAGAGGCGCGAAGGGCGGCCCGGGCGGCCTCGTCGAAATCGGCTTGCAGGCTGGTCAGGCTGGGAACCTCGGCGGCCAGCGCCTCGGGGGTTTCCAAACCGGCGCCTTCCAGCGCGCTGCGTGCGTCTTCCGGCGTCACGCCGCGATCAAGCGCGGCCTGCAGCGAGGCGATGGCCGCGACCGCTTCGGCGCGGCGGGTGCTTTCCTCGGCGGCCTGCTGCAGCTCTTCGGCCTCGGCACGGGCTGCTTCCAGACGGGCCTCGGCATCGGCGGCGGCGGATTCGATCTGCTGCTGCAATTCACCGACGGCTTCGGGGTCGAAACTGCCCGAATTGGCCAGCTGTTCCAGCCGCGATTGCTGTTCATCCAAACGCTGCGTCAGGGCCTGCAGCTGATCCGAAAACTCCTGTCCGCCCGACTGGTCGGCGGGCGCGGGGCGGTCTTCCAACTCGGTCAGGCGCGCCTCCAGATCGTCGGGAACGCTGGCCGGCGCGGGCATGGCGGCCAGTTCCTCGGCCACTGCGCTGCGTGCGGCCTGTTGGGCCAAGGCCGCGACGTCACCCTGATCGGCAGGAACCGTCTGTCCCGCAGGCTGCCATTCCGGCGGCAGATGCGGCAGGACATAGATCGTGGCCGCAGCCCCCAGACCGGCAGCCACGACACCGCCAAGGGCCACCGGCCAAAAGCCGGTCTTCTTGACGGGCCGGGCAGAGGCCGCAGCAGTTTGGGACGGGGATGAAGGGGGCGTGCTGGCCGTGGTCTTCGAAGCGGTACGGTCACCGGCCGGTTTGGGATCACCTGATTTGGTCACGGTCGACGTTGCGACACCCGGCATCATCGCACCGGGCGTCGTTGCATCGGCGGCCTTGGCGCCGGTGACGGTTGCACCGGCCTTGGCCGCAGCTGCGGGCAGTCCACCCTTGGCATCACCCACCAGGGTCGATTCCGCCGGGCTGATCGTGCCGGGCTGTCCGGCCTGAGCGGGCTTGCCCGCTTCGATCTGGCTGTTGGCCAGCGTTCCCGATGCGGCGGGCTGCTTTTTCGATGCGGCATCTGCCGGGTTCTGGCTTGCAGTGCTGGTGGCCGGTTGCTTGGTCTTTGTCTTGTCTGGCTGTTTCACGTCTTGTCCCCGTCTGGTGCCATGCCGGCATGGCCGCCTGTAAGCGCATGATACGCAGCCTAAACAGCGATGGCTCCGCGCTCAACCCGCCGTATTCAGCTTTGTTCCGCCCCCTGCGGCCGCAGCCGCAGAATGGCATCCCGCATCGCCTGGGCGTCCGGCCTTTCGGCCACGATCGCATGCCGCGCGGGGCCGGACCAGTTCCGCAATGCCGCATCGCTGATGGCAACGACCGTGATGGCCGCCCGCGCATCCGCAACCTGGGTCGACAGCACGGTGGCGGTTCTTGGCGAAAAGATGGGCAGGATCACGGGCCCCGGGTCCGCCAGCAGCGCCTTGGCCTTGGCGGACAGACCGACCGCCTTCTGGTCATAGACCACCACACCCGGCACGGGCAGCATCTTGGCCAGATGCCGGCCATGCGCGTGGATCAGGGGAACAGGGGCCCGGGCGATCAGCGGCAGCAGGCTGTCGGCGGTGCCCGCGCCCTCGGTCACGTCGAACCCCGCCGCCCGGGCTTCGCGCGCGGTGTGCGCCCCCACGCACAGGGCCGGTCGCCCGCGTCCGGGCCCCGCCCAAGGCACCGCATGGGCTGATGTGAAGACCAGCCCCTGCGCATCCCCAAGGATCGACGCGTCATGGTCGACCGGGACAATCCGTAAAATTGGAGAGATCACGCAGCGCCAGCCCCGCATCAGGGCGGCGAAACGCTTGGCCCCCGGTTGGGGGCGGGTCAGCAGAAGCGTGGGTCGCGGGTCCGCTGGCATTGGCTTATCCTTGCACCGGTGCTAGGGCGTTCAGGGGTAAGCCTCCGCATCCTTCAGGGCAAGAGCATGGATGATCTGATCTTTCTGGGCATCGAGAGCAGCTGCGACGACACGGCCGCCGCCGTCGTCACCGGCGACCGCCGCATCCTGTCCAGTGTCGCCAGCAGCCAGACCGATCTGCATGCCGATTTCGGCGGCGTCGTCCCCGAAATCGCCGCCCGCGCCCATGCCGAGCGTCTGGACCTGGCCGTCGAACAGGCGCTGGACCAGGCGGGGCTGGCCCTTTCGGACCTGTCGGGCATCGCCGTGACGGCGGGGCCGGGGCTGATCGGGGGTGTGATGTCGGGCGTCATGTGCGCCAAGGGGCTGGCCGCCGGATCGGGGCTGCCGCTGGTGGGGGTGAACCATCTGGCGGGACATGCCCTGACGCCGCGCCTGACGGATGGGATCGATTTTCCCTATCTGATGCTGCTGGTGTCGGGCGGACATTGCCAGTTCCTGCGCGTGGACGGGCCCGATGATTTTACCCGCATGGGCGGCACGATCGACGACGCCCCGGGCGAGGCCTTCGACAAGATCGCCAAGCTGCTGGCCCTGTCGCAGCCCGGCGGCCCCGCCGTGCAGGCCGAGGCCGCCTTGGGTGATGCGAAGCGCATCCCCCTGCCCCGCCCGCTGCTGGACCGGCCCGGCTGCGACATGTCGTTTTCCGGGCTGAAGACCGCCGTCCTGCGGCAGCGCGATGCGCTGATCGCGGATCAAGGCGGGCTGCGGCAGGCCGATCGGCGCGATCTCTGCGCCGCCTTCCAATCCGCCGTGTCGGATGTGCTGGCCGAGAAATCGCGCCGCGCCCTGACCGACAGCCCCGTTCCCGTACTGGCCGTCGCGGGCGGCGTGGCCGCCAACACCCAGATCCGCGCCGCGCTGGAACAGGTCGCAGCCGAGGCTGGAGCCCGCTTTCTGGCCCCGCCGCTGGCGCTCTGCACCGATAACGGCGCGATGATCGCCTGGGCGGGGATCGAACGGTTCCGCCAAGGCCATCGCGACGACATGACGCTGGCCGCCCGCCCCCGCTGGCCCCTGGACCGGCACGCGCAACCCATGCTGGGCAGCGGCAAGAAGGGGGCCAAGGCATGAGCGTTTCGGTCCTGGGCGCAGGTGCGTTCGGCACCGCATTGGCCGTGGCGCTGACCGCGAACGGCCCCGTGACCCTCTGGGGGCGCCGCATCGACTGGACGGGCGAAAACCCGCGGCTGCCCGGCGTCGCCATGCCGGACCGCCTGACGGTCACCCAAGATCTGGACGCGGCGCTGCGGGCCGACCTGATCCTGTTGGCCCTGCCCGCGCAGGCGCTTGGCGGGTTCCTGTCGCAGCATGGTGCCAAGCTGCAGGGCAAGCGCCTGGTCAGCACCGCCAAGGGCATCGACCTGGAGCGCCTGACCGGCCCTTCGGTCATGATCACCGAAGCCTGCCCCGATGCGGTGGTCGCCGTGCTGACCGGCCCGTCCTTTGCCGCCGACATCGCGCGGGGCCTGCCCACCGCGCTGACGCTGGCCTGCACCGACGACGATGCGGGCCGCGCCATGCAGCAGGCGCTGTCCACACCCGTCCTGCGGCTTTACAGCAGCACCGACGTGACCGGCGCCGAACTGGGCGGCGCGTTGAAGAACGTCATGGCCATCGCCGCGGGCACGGTCATCGGTGCGGGCCTGGGCGACAGCGCCCGCGCCGCCATCATCACCCGCGGCTTTGCCGAGATGACGCGTCTGGCGATCCATCTGGGCGCCCGCCCCGAAACGTTGACCGGCCTGTCGGGCCTGGGCGACCTGACGCTGACCTGCACCTCGGCGGGGTCGCGCAACTTCCGCTTCGGCGCGGCCTTGGGGGCGGGCGACGCATTCGACCCCGCCACCACGGTCGAAGGTGCGGCCACGGCCCGCGCCCTTGTCCGCCTGGCCGCGCGCGACGATCTGGACCTGCCCATCGCCACCATGGTCGCCCGCCTTGCCGAAGGCGCGGTTTCCGTGGAAAAGGCCATGGACCACCTGCTGAGCCGCCCCCTGAAGGAGGAATGATGCCCCTGTTCGCCGTGATCTGCCGGGACAAGCCCGGTGCCCTTCATATCCGCATGGCCACCCGCGATGCCCATCTGGCCCATATCCGCGACAGCGGCATCGTCACCTATGCCGGCCCCTTCCTGCAGGACGGCCAGATGTGCGGTTCGCTGGTGGTGCTGGACACCACCGACCTGGCCGCAGCCCAGGCCTGGGCCGATGCCGACCCCTACAAGGCGGCGGATCTGTTCGTTTCGGTCGAGGTGATCGAATGGAAGAAGGTGGTCGGCTGATGGCCTATTGGCTTTTCAAATCCGAACCCGACGTCTTTGGCTGGGACGACCTGGTCGCCAAGGGCGAGCAGGGCGAGGAATGGGACGGGGTCCGCAACTATCAGGCGCGCAACATGATGCGGTCGATGGCGGTGGGCGATCTGGGCCTGTTCTATCATTCCAATGTCGGGAAAGAGGCCGTGGGCATCTGCCAGGTCATCGCGCTGGCCCATCCCGACAGCACCGCGGCCGACCCCAAATGGGAATGCGTCGACATCAAGGCGGTGCGCAAGCTGCCCCGCGCCGTCAGCCTGGAGGAGGCCAAGGCCGAACCGCGCCTTGCCGAGATGGTGCTGGTCAACAACACCCGCCTCTCCGTCCAGCCCGTGTCTGACGCCGAATGGTCCGTCATCATGGAACTCTCCGGCGATCAGGGCTGATCCTTCCTGTTCCCCCCCTTCAACCATCAGAGGTCAACATGACACAACGTCTGCATTTCGTCTTTGGCGGCGAGCTGGTCGACCCGCAGGGCACCCAGTTCCGCAACCCCGACCAGATCCACATGGTCGGCATCTTCCCCGACTACAAGACCGCCTTCGCCGCCTGGAAGGCCGAGGCGCAGCGCACCGTCGACAGCGCCCATACCCGCTATTTCATCGCGCATCTTCACCGCCTGCGCGACGAGGAACGCGAAGTCAGCCCGACCGAGGAACTGGGCAACTGATGCCAGGGGCGGGGCTGGGCCGACTTGCGCTGTGGTGGCATCTGCGCACCCGGCACGGGCTTGACCCCGCCCTGCCCGTCATTCCGGCCGGCCAGACGCCGGGGCTGGTGCTGCACGTGTCCCCGGACGCCGTCCGCGCCGAGGCGCAGATCCTGCGCCGCCTGTCCCAGGCCGATCCCGGCCTACGCATCATCCGCATTCCCGACCCCGATGGCGACGATGTGGGCCTTGATGCCCAAGGGGCGGCCCAGGTGCTGGACCGTGCCCATGCGGCGGCGGTGCTGCTGATCGGATCGTCCCTGCCGCCCGCGCTGATCGCCGCCGCCAATGCGCGCGACCTGCCGGTGATCCTGGCCGAATGCCGCCTGCAGCCGCGCGACCTGGCCTGGGCCATGCCCGCCGCCATGCGCCGCCAGCTGCTGTCGCGGATGGACGCGATCATGCTGACAGACAGTGCCAGCCTGCAGATCGCGCATCGCATGTCGCTGGACCGGTCGCGCATCGCCATGACGGGTCCGGTGTCCGAAATCCGCGAACCCTTGTATTGTTCGGAGACCGAACGCGTCTCGATGGCGCAGCAGATGAACGGCCGCCACGCTTGGTTCGCCGCCAGCCTGCCCCGCCCGGAGGAAGCCGCCGTTCTGGCCGCCCATCAGGCGGCCTTGCACCATTCCCATCGTGCGCTGCTGATCCTGGCACCCCGCGACAGCGCCCGCATCGACGACCTGGCCCGTGATATCGAGGCCGCCGGCATGACCGTCGCCCGCCGGTCCGAGGACGAGGACCTGACCGACGAGGTTCAGGTCCTTCTGACCGATGGCCCGACCGAGATGGGCCTGTGGTACCGCCTTGCCCCCGTCAGCTTCATGGGCGGCACCCTGTCGGGCGAAGACACCGCCATGCGTCACCCGTTCGAACCCGCCGCCCTTGGATCGGCCATCGCGCACGGGCCGCAGGCGGGTCCCTTTGCCACCGAATGGCAGCAGCTGGACGGCGCGAACGCCGCCCGTCATGTCCGCACCCCCGAGGATCTGGCCGTCACCATCACCGAACTGACCCAACCCGAGATGATCGCCACCCTGGCCAGCAATGCCTGGACCGTCAGCACCGGCGGCGCGGACGTGGCGGTGACCATCGCCCGCGCCGTCCAGACCGCCCTGTCCCGATCCGAAAGGACCGTCCCGTGAATAAGGCCCCCGCCTTCTGGTTCATCCGCCCCCCCACCGCCAAGGCGCGCCTGCTGGCCCCGCTGGGGGCGGCCTATGCGGCGGCGACGGCGCGACGGCTGGCGCAGGGTTCGCGGGCGCGGGTCGGCGTGCCGGTCATCTGCGTGGGCAACCTGAACGCGGGCGGCACCGGCAAGACGCCGACCGTCATCCACCTGCAGATGCTGCTGGCGGCCCGCGGCATTGCGGCGCATGTCGTCTCGCGCGGTTATGGCGGCAGCGCCAAGGGACCGCTGCGGGTGATCGAATCGACCCATGACGCCGCGCTGACCGGGGATGAGCCGCTGCTGATGGCGGCCTTCGGGCCGGTCTGGGTCAGCGACGACCGGCTGGCAGGGGCGCGGGCGGCAGTCGCGGCGGGCGCGCAGGCGATCATCCTGGATGACGGGCTTCAGGACCCGTCGCTGGCTCATGACCTGGGGCTGGTGGTGGTCGACGCCGCCAAGGGATTCGGCAACGGACTGTGCCTGCCCGCAGGCCCCCTGCGTGAACCCGTGTCCCGCGGCTTGGCGCGCGCCGACCTGCTGCTGTCGATCGGGCCGGATGCCGCGCAGGCGGGCTTTGCCACGCCAAAGGACGCGCCCCCGCATCTGCGCGGGCAACTGGCGCCCCTGCAGACGGGCATCAACTGGCAGGGACATCGCGTCCTGGCCTTTGCGGGGATCGGGCATCCGGAGAAATTCTTCGCCACCCTGCGCGATCTGGGGGCCGTCCTGATCCGGTCCGAACCGCTGGAGGATCATCAGCCCTTCACCCAGGCCCTGCTGACGCGGCTGGAAACGGAATCGCGAATGATGGGCGCGCAACTGGTCACCACGGAAAAGGACGCCGCCCGCCTGCCGCGATCCTTCCGCATGAAGGTCATGGCCCTGCCCGTGCGCCTGTCGCTGGCCGATCCCGCGCCGCTGGACCGCGCGCTGGACGGGTTGTTCCCGCCCCAGGTTTGAAATCCGGCGCCGAATGCCGATATAGGTCCGGTGGATCACGCCCCGAAAGGATACCCATGTCGCGCAATGCCCAAGCCCGGCTCAGCTTCTATCTGCTGGTGATGCTGACGCTCTATGCCTCGGTCGTGGGGGTGGGGTAACGTCATGGCGGAACGTTTCGGCGGGCGCTTTTCGCCCGGGGATCTGCTGCGCAACAACCTGCCCGGCGGACCCGCACTTCCCCCAACCCCGCGCCACCCGCATGAAGGGCGGCCCAAGTGGATCACGCTGGCGGCCACGCCCTTCCTGCTGGGCGCCTTCTTCCAGGGCGCCACAGGGCTGGTCACCGACCTGGCGGCCTTCGGGCTGATCGCCAGCGGCATGTGGATGACCCGCGAAGGCCTGGTGGCCCAGGCCACCTACGAGGCCCGCCGCGTCGCCCGCCGCCCCGCCATCCCGCGCAAGCTGTTCGGCGGCATCCTGGGCGGCGTCGGCCTGGGCATCGGCGCGGTCGAACCGGGCCTGTGGGGCCAAGCGGCACTGGTCGGCGGCGCGGGTCTGGTCCTGCACCAGATCGGTTTCGGCATGGACCCGATGCGCGACAAGGGCCGCGAGGGCATCGACAGCTTTCAGCAGGATCGCGCCCAACGCATGATCGATGAAGGCGAGGGCTATCTGTCCCAGATGACCGATGCCATCGCGCGGGCGGGCGACCGTCGGCTGACGGCGCGGGTGGACATGTTCGCGGCGACCGTGCGGCACCTGTTCGACCGGGTGCGCGACAATCCGGGCGGGCTCGCCTCGGCCCGGCGATACCTGGGCGTCTATCTGATGGGCGCGCGGGATGCGACGATCCGCTTTGCCGATCTTTATGCTCAGACACGGGACGGATCGGCACGGGCGACATATCTGGCGTTTCTCGACGATCTGGAAAAAGATTTCATCGCAAGGTCGGATCGGCTTCTGGATGGCGATCGCGACGCGCTGGACATAGAGATGTCGGTTCTGCGCGACCGTCTGGCCCGCGAGGGGCTGACGGGGGCCGCCACCGCCGCCCCGCCCGAAGCCCCCCCGGCCCTGCAAAGCCAGGAAGCCCGGACCTTGGACGAATTGCTGACGATGCCCCAGAAAGAACCGCGCCGCTGATGCCCCGTTTCGCGCTGAAGATCGAATATGACGGCGCGCCCTTTGCCGGATGGCAGGCGCAGGCCGACCAGCCCACCGTGCAGGGTGCCATCGAACGCGCCCTGGCCAAGCTGGATGCAGGTTTCGCCGCGGGCGACCGCATCGCCGCCGCCGGGCGCACCGATGCCGGGGTGCATGCGACGGGCCAAGTCGCCCATGCCGACCTGCTGCGGGACTGGGACCCGTTCCGCCTGTCCGAGGCGCTGAACTGGCATCTGAAGCCTGCCCCCGTGGTGGTGCTGGCCGCAGCGCGGGTGGATGACGAATTCCACGCGCGGTTCTCGGCCCGCGAAAGGCGCTATACCTTCCGACTGGTCAGCCGCCGCGCGCCGATGACCCATGACCGCGGCAATGTCTGGCAGGTGCTGTCGCCCTTGGACGCCGAGGCGATGCGGCAGGGTGCGGCGCATCTGATCGGGCATCATGATTTCACGACCTTCCGGTCATCCATCTGCCAAGCGAAAAGCCCGGTCAAATCCATCGACCGAATCACTATCGAGGAGATCCCCGTCCCGCATGGCATGGAATACCGCTTTCACCTGCGGGCCCGGTCCTTCCTGCACAATCAGGTCAGGTCCATCGTCGGCACGCTGGAGCGGGTGGGCGCGGGGTCATGGCACCCCGATCGCGTGGCCGAGGCCCTGTCCGCGCGTGATCGCGCGGCCTGCGGGCCGGTCTGCCCCCCGCATGGGCTGTACCTGTCAGGGGTGGGTTACCCGCGTGACCCCTTCGGTGCAGCGCCGGAGATGCGCGGCGACGGCCCGACCGGCAGATAGGACTTGCCGCGCCGGCGGCGGCGCGGGCGTTCATCCTTGCGCAGGATGACGATTTTCAGCGTGCTCCACAGGATCCACAGATCCAGCCGCAGCGAACGGTGGCGCTGATAGATCAGGTCGATCTTCAGCTTGGCTGGCAGGCAACGGCGGTAATAGGCGGCTTCGGTCGCGCGGGCGGATTTGCAGCGGGCCAGAATTCGGTCTTCGTGGCGGTGATAGATCAGCGTGGCAAGACCCGTGACGCCCGGACGGCTGTGCAGCACCTGGGCATAGACGGCGGGGAAGCGTTCCACATATTCGCGCAGCGGCGGGCGGGGGCCGACAAAGCTCATGTCGCCCAGCAGAATGTTGAACAGCTGCGGCAGCTCGTCGATGCGCGACCGGCGCAGGAATCGCCCCATCGGCGTGATGCGCCAGGATTTATGCGCGCCGGTGGCGCCGAAATCGCCCTCCTCGCACAGCATGGTGCGGAATTTCCACTGGGTGAAGGGACGGTCGGGCGTCTTCATGCGATGGGCGGCATAGAAGATCGGGCGCCCCTGCAGGAACAGCAGGATCAGAGCGACGATGCCCATGACCACCGACAACGGCACCAGCAGAAACAGCGCAAAGCAGATGTCGAACATCCGCTTGGAGACAGGCATCGGGTTCACGCCGGGCGCAGACGCCTCGCCGATGAACCAAGCCATCTTGGGGGCAGTCAGCACATTCAGCTGCGCCGCGTCGGCCTTGTCCCAGTCATGGTGGATCGTCACGATACCGTCCGCTTCCAATGTTGCATGCAAAGAACCCTAGTTCGGCTAGCACAGCTTGCATACGATGAAAACGGGGCGGGCGGTTTCCCGCGCAATCACTTGCGCCAGCATGGCAGTTCGGCCACTGTTCGGGGGAAAATGACAGGACACATCCGGGAAGATGCGTAAATTTCTTGTCCTTCTGGACGACAGCAAGGAATGCCTGAACGCCATGCGATTTGCGGCGATGCGGGCATCGAACACCGGCGGCGCGGTCGTCATCATGTCGGTGGTCAACACCGATGACATCCAGCACGGATTCGGCGTGGCCGACCTGATGCGGGCCGAGGCGCGCGAGCGGATCGAGGCGCATTTCGAGGTTTTCGCCAAGTGGATGCGCAGCCGCGCCAAGATCGAGCCGGAACTGGTCATCCGCGAGGGTGACCCGGCCGAGGAGCTGCTGGCCCAGATCGCCGAGGACGGCCAGATCGGCGTCGTCGTCCTGGGCCTGAACAGCGACAAGAGCGGCCAGAACCCCGTTCTGTCGCGAATGCTGCGCGATGCGATGACGCTGCCCTGTGCCATCACGCTGGTGCCCGGCGACCTGTCCAAGGAAAGGCTGGAAGCGATCACCTGATCGCGGACCGCCCCACGCCGCCAACCTGGCCCCCCTGAGTTGCCCCCCGTGACTTGACCCAACGGTCGCCCATCGCCATATCAGCGTCAAAGGAGCTGCCCCATGTTCATCCAGACCGAGACCACCCCGAACCCAGCCACGCTGAAATTCCTGCCCGGCGAAACGGTGCTTGGCAGTGGCACGGCCGATTTCCCCTCGCCCGACACGGGCGCAAGTTCGCCCCTGGCGCGCCGCATCTTTGCGGTGGAAGGTGTCACTGGCGTTTTCCTGGGGCGGGACTTCGTCACCGTCACCAAGGCCGATGACCAGCCGTGGGATCACCTCAAGCCCTCGGTCCTGGGCGCCATCATGGAGCATTTCCAGTCCGGCGCCCCCGCCATCGAGGGCGATGCGCCCCAAAGCGCCGGCCACGCCGCCCATGACGGCCCCGACAATGAAATCGTCGGCCAGATCAAGGAACTGCTGGACACCCGCGTCCGCCCCGCCGTGGCGCAGGATGGCGGCGACATCACCTTCCACGGCTTTGACCGCGGCATTGTCTATCTGCACATGCAGGGGGCCTGTGCGGGTTGCCCGTCATCGACGCTGACGCTGAAGATGGGCATCGAGAACCTGCTGCGCCATTACATCCCCGAGGTGATCGAGGTTCGCCCCGTTGCCTGATCGACTGACCCTTGGGTTCGACACATCGGCCGCGCATTGCGCGGCCGCTTTGTTGCGTGGTGATGACGTCCTGGCAGAGCGGCAGGAGGAGATGATCAAGGGCCAGGCCGAACGCCTGATGCCGCTCCTGGAGGAGATGCTGGCCGAAGCAGGCCTCGGCTGGCGGGACCTGTCGGTCATCGGCGTGGGCATCGGCCCCGGCAATTTTACCGGGATCCGCATCGCGGTGGCGGCGGCACGCGGGCTGGCGCTGGCGCTGAAGATCCCCGCGATCGGCATCAGCGCCACCGAGGCCGCGGCCCATGGCCTGCCCCGCCCCTGCCGCATCCAGATCCCGACGCATGGTGACCAGGTCATCTGGCAGGATTTCATGGCGGAGGATCGGGACGGGGGCCGGCCGCAGCAAGCTGCGACCGGCGCGCTGCCGCCCGGCCCCGCGCCGGCTGCGCCGGCGGTCCCGACCGCCGTGGCCATCGCGCGGCTGGCCGCCGACCGGGCCGATGACGCTTCCCCACGTCCGGCGCCGCTTTACATGCGCCCGGCCGATGCGGCCCCTGCCCGCGATGCGCCGCCGGTGATCCTGCCGTGATGGCCCCCGATGCGCTGGCCGATCTGCATGCCCGGTGCTTTGCAACGCCGCGGCCCTGGTCGGCATCCGAGTTCGCCGCCCTGCTGGACAGTCGCGGATCTTTCCTACTGGCGGAAGACAATGGTTTTCTGCTGGGCCGCGTCATTGCCGACGAGGCCGAACTGCTGACCCTGGCGGTCGATCCCGATGCGCGTCGGGCAGGCACGGGACGCAGGCTGGTTGCCCGTTTCGCCGGCACGGCGCGCGACATGGGCGCGGTCGAGGCGTTTTTGGAGGTGGCATCCGACAACCTTGCGGCACGGGCACTCTATTCCCGCACGGACTGGGTGGAAGCCGGCGTCAGACGCGATTATTACGCCCCCGGAACGGATGCCATCGTGATGCGCCTGACGCTGCGTGCCGCCCAGAAAGGCGGTTGACCGGCACAGACCGATGCGCCCTAATCGCGCAATCAGCCGGGCTGTCTGAATCGCCCGCGAAAACAGGATGAGGTTACGAATGTCTCTGATCAAATCGCTTCTCGCGGGCTCGGCCCTGACGGCATTGACGGCGGGCGTGGCGTTTGCCGAACCGGCCCTGATCTTCGATCTGGGCGGCAAGTTCGACAAATCCTTCAACGAGGCCGCCTTCCAGGGCGCGCAGCGTTGGGTCGAGGAAACCGGCGGCACCTATCGCGAGCTGGAGATGCAGTCCGAGGCACAGCGCGAGCAGGCCCTGCGCCGCCTGGCCGAGGTCGGAGCCAACCCCATCGTCATGACCGGCTTTGCCTTCGGTGACGTGCTGACGCAGATCGCGGGCGATTACCCCGACACCAAATTCGCCATCATCGACATGGTCGTCGATGCCCCGAACGTCCAATCCGTGGTCTTTGCCGAAGAACAGGGCAGCTATCTGGCCGGCGTCATGGCGGGCATGAAGTCGGAAACCGGCACCGTGGGCTTCATCGGCGGCATGGACATCCCGCTGATCCACAAGTTCGAATGCGGCTTTGCCCAGGGCTTCAAGGCGACCCAGCCCGAAGGCAAGGTCGTCATCAACTATACCGGCACCACACCTGCCGCCTGGAACGACCCCGTCAAGGGGGGCGAGCTGGCCCGCGCGCAGAAATCGCAGGGTGCGGACGTGATCTATGCGGCTGCTGGCGGCACCGGCATCGGCGTGCTGCAGGCCGCGGCCGATGAGGGCATCCTCTCGATCGGCGTGGACAGCAACCAGAACCACCTGCATCCCGGCCAGGTGCTGACTTCGATGGTCAAGCGCGTGGACAATGCCGTCTATGACGCCTTCACCGCAGGTACCGACCTGGAGCCGGGCGTCAAGGTCATGGACCTGGCTGCGGGCGGCGTCGATGTCGCCGTGGACGATGCCAACAAGGAACTGGTGGACGCCGAAATGCAGGCTGCCGTCGACGAGGCCAAGGCCGGCATCGCCTCGGGCGAGATCAAGGTCCACGACTACATGACCGACAACACCTGCCCGGCATCCTGATGACCGCCGCAAGCGACATGATGGGGGGGCGGTCGGCCACGACCGCCCCCGCTGCAATCGAGCTGCGCGGCATCTCGAAGGCATTCGGGCCCGTCCAGGCAAACCGCAACATCAATCTCTCCGTGCCCAAAGGCACGATCCACGGCATCATCGGCGAAAACGGTGCCGGAAAATCGACGCTGATGTCGATCCTCTATGGTTTTTACAAGCCCGACAGCGGGCAGGTGCTGGTCAACGGACAACCCATCACCATCGCCGACAGTCAGACCGCGATCCGCGCCGGCATCGGCATGGTCTTCCAGCATTTCAAGCTGGTGCAGAATTTCACGGTGCTGGAAAACATCATCCTTGGCGTCGAGGATGGCGCATTGCTGCGCCCGTCCCTGTCCAAGGCGCGCGGCGTGCTGAAGCAGCTGGCCGCCGAATACCAGCTGAACGTCGACCCCGACGAGACGATCGAGAACCTGTCCGTTGGTCACCAGCAGCGGGTCGAGATCCTGAAGGCGCTGTATCGCCAGGCCGACATCCTGATCCTGGACGAACCCACGGGCGTCCTGACCCCTGCCGAGGCCGACCACCTGTTCCGCATCCTGGAAGGGCTGCGCGACGAGGGCAAGACCATCATCCTGATCACCCACAAGCTGCGTGAGATCATGGAGATCACCGACAATGTCAGCGTGATGCGCCGCGGAGAGATGGTCGCCTCGGTCAGGACGGCCGAAACCAGCCCCGAACATCTGGCCGAGCTGATGGTCGGCCGCAAGGTGCTGTTGAACGTCGAAAAGACCCCCGCCACCCCCAAGGCCCCCATCCTTGAGGTCCGCAACCTGACGATGACCGATATCGAAGGCGTCGAGCGCCTGCGCGGCATCGACCTGAACATCCGCGCCGGTGAGATTTTGGGCATCGCGGGCGTCAGCGGCAACGGCCAGACGACCCTGCTGGAGATCCTGGGCGGCTATCCCCCCAAGGGCAGCAAGCTCGGCGGAGAGATCCGCATGAACGGCGCCCCCCTGCCCATCGGCGGTCGCGGCTGCGACGCCGCGCAGCGCCGCCGCGCGGGCATCGGCCACATCCCCGAGGATCGGCAGGTCGAAGGCCTGATCATGGATTTCGCGGCTTGGGAAAACGTCGCCTTCGGCTGGCAGGACGCGCCCGAATTCACCAAGGGCATGCTGATGGACAATGCCGCCATCCGCGCCGACGCGGCCGCCAAGATGGAGCGTTTCGACGTCCGCCCCCGCAACCCGAACCTGGCGGCGCGCAACTTTTCCGGCGGCAATCAGCAAAAGATCGTCGTGGCCCGGGAAATCGAACGCAACCCCGACCTGCTGCTGATCGGCCAGCCGACGCGCGGCGTCGATATCGGCGCGATCGAGTTCATCCACAAGCAGATCGTGGCGCTGCGCGACGCGGGCAAGGCGATCCTGCTGGTCAGCGTCGAGCTGGACGAGATTCTGGCCCTGTCGGACCGCATCGCCGTCATGTTCGACGGCCGCATCATGGGCGAACGCCTGCCCGGCAACACCACCACGGGCGAACTGGGCCTGCTGATGGCGGGCGTCACCGATACCGATCATACCCCCGAAGACGCGGGCATCCCCCCAGGGGCCGCCCATGTCGACGACCTGCCGCAGGAGCCCGTCTGATGGAAAAGATGCCGAAATGGGCTGACGTGATCCTGACGCCGCTGATCTCGCTGATCCTGGCCATGGCGATATCGGCCCTGGTGATCCTGGCCATCGGGGAAAGCCCCTTCACGGCGATGAAGACCATGGTCGAAGGGGCGCTTGGTTCCAGCTATGGCTGGGGCTTCACGCTCTATTATGCGACGAACTTCATCTTTACCGGACTGGCGGTGATGGTCGCCTATCACGCCAGCCTGTTCAACATCGGCGGCGAAGGTCAGGCCGCGATGGGGGGCCTGGGCGTGGCGCTGGTGCTGCTGTACCTGCCGTTGCCGCATTGGGCCATCGCCCTGCCGGTCGCCATGATCGGGGCTGCGGCCTTCGGCGCGGCCTGGGCCTTCATCCCCGCCTATCTTCAGGCCAAACGCGGCAGCCATATCGTGATCACCACGATCATGTTCAACTTCATCGCCGCCGCGGCGCTGAACTATGTGCTGGTCAACAAGCTGCGCCCGGTGGGCAGCATGGACCCCGCATCGGCGCGCTTCCCCGAATCCACCAACATCCCCGCCCTGACCGACATCGCGGCGGGACTGGGGCTGGAATGGGGCAAGAACACCCCCGTCAACATCACCTTCCTTGTGGCCATCGTCGCCTGCCTGCTGATCTGGCTGCTGATCTGGCGCACAAGGCTGGGATACGAGATCCGGGTGCTGGGCAAATCCGAACCCGGCGCCGTCTATGCGGGTATCAGCCCGGTGCGCATCACGGTCATCGCGATGCTGATCTCGGGCGGTCTGGCGGGTCTGATGGCCATCAACAACGTCATGGGCGAATCCGAACGGCTGGTCCTGAACGCGGTCGAGGGGGCGGGCTTCATCGGCATCGCCGTCGCCCTGATGGGCCGCAACCACCCCTTCGGCATCTTTCTGGCCGCGCTGCTTTTCGGCTTCCTCTATCAGGGCGGGGGCGAACTTGCGCTGTGGACCAGCATTCCGCGTGAGCTGATCGTGGTCATTCAGGCTCTGGTCATCCTGTTCACCGGCGCGCTGGACAACATGGTCCGCATGCCGCTGGAGCGCCTGTTCCTGTCCATGCGGCGCACGACCGGAGGCGCGAAATGAAGTTCAAGGATTCACTGATCGCGCTGATCGTGCTGGGCATCTGCCTGGCCTGGGCCATCATCGACGGGGGCGCGGCATCCCAGGGGATCGGCAGCGCGCTGCGCCTGATGACGCCGCTGCTGCTGGCCTGCCTGGCCGGGCTTTATTCCGAACGCGCCGGGGTCTTCGACATCGGGCTGGAGGGCAAGATGCTGATGGCAGCCTTCACCGCCGCATCCGTCGCCTATCTGACCGGCAGCGCCTGGCTGGGCCTGCTGGCGGGCATCGGCGGGTCGCTGGCCCTGTCGCTGGTCCACGGGCTGGCCTCGATCACCTTCCGGGGCAACCAGCTGATCGCGGGCGTGGCGATTAACTTCCTGGCCTCGGGGCTGACGGTGCTGGTGGGGCAGAACGCCTTTGGGCTGGGCGGACGCACCCCCGCGCTGACAGGGGCGGGACGGTTTCAGCCGATCACCCTGCCCTTTGCCGACGCGCTGCGCGACGTGCCGGTGGTCGGGCCGATCTATTCGGGGCTGATCTCGGGAAACACCATCCTGGTCTATGTGGCGCTGCTGCTGGTGCCGGTCACGTGGTGGGTGCTGTTCCGCACCCGCTTCGGACTGCGCCTGCGCGCGGTGGGGGAAAACCCCGCATCCGTCGATACGGCGGGCGTTTCGGTGACCCGGCTGCGCTATGCCGCCGTGGCCATCTGCGGCATCCTCTGCGGGATCGCGGGGGCCTATCTGGCGACGGGCCTGTCGGCGGGCTTCGTCAAGGAGATGACCGCCGGTCGCGGCTTCATCGCCCTTGCGGCGCTGATCTTT
Organism: Paracoccus sp. SM22M-07; assembly: GCF_001887735.1. NCBI lineage: Bacteria > Pseudomonadati > Pseudomonadota > Alphaproteobacteria > Rhodobacterales > Paracoccaceae > Paracoccus > Paracoccus sp. SM22M-07. The sequence continues at coordinate 292,928 of NZ_JPKW01000002.1, read as the reverse complement.
GCCAAGTGGCGTCCGTGGCAGGCGCTGTTCGCGACCTTCCTCTTCGGTCTGCTCGAGGCGATCGCCAACCTCTATCCGAACCTGGACCTGGGATTCATCACGATCCCGTCGATGTTCATGAACGCCCTGCCCTACATCCTGACCGTGATCATCCTGGCGGGCTTTGTCGGCCGTGCCATCCCGCCGCGCGCCGGAGGAGAACCCTATGTCAAAGAGCGCTGAGCTGGCCGACCTGATCCGCGGCCGCGCCGGCCAAGAGGCACCGGAATACGGGCTGATCCTGGGGTCGGGCCTTGGGCATCTGGTCGACATGGTGGATGGCGTGACGATCCCCTATGACGACCTGCCGGGCTTTCCCCATGCGGGCGTGTCGGGCCATGTCCCCCGGCTGGTCATCGGCCAGCTGGAGGGGCGGCGCGTCGCCATTTTCGGCGGCCGGTCGCATTACTACGAATCGGGTCGCGCCGGTGCCATGCGCCTGCCGCTGGAGGTTCTGCGCGAACTGGGCTGCGACAAGCTGATCCTGACCAATGCGGCGGGGTCCCTGCGCGCCGACATCCAGCCTGGTGGGCTGATGATGTTGAACGACCACATCGCCTTTGCCGGCACGAACCCGCTGATCGGCGAAAAGACCGATGCGCGCTTCGTGCCGCTGACCGATGCCCATGACGTCGCCCTGCGTCAGGCGCTGACCGATGCCGCCAAGGCCCAGGGCGTCGACCTGCCCCAGGGCGTGTATTGCTGGTTTTCCGGCCCCAGTTTCGAAACCCCCGCCGAAATCAGGGCCGCGCGCGTGCTGGGGGCCGATGCCGTCGGCATGTCCACCGTCCCCGAGATCATCCTGGGGCGCTTCCTTGGTCTGCGTTGCGCGGCCATTTCGGTCATCACCAACATGGGGGCGGGGCTGTCCGACGAATCGATCAGCCACGACCACACCAAGGCCATGGCGCCGCTTGGGGCGGCCAAGCTGGAAAAGCTGCTGCGGCATTTCCTGCGCCACGCCGAAACCTGACAGGGCGCGCCGCCGGACCCGGTCCGGCGGCACCCCGTCAGCCCGGCATCCGGGCCAAGGCGTCTTCGACCGCCCCGGTTGCTGCCTCCAGATCCGTCAGGTCGGCTAAGCTGACCGCATGCCCCGTGCCGTCGTCGTGACGCGCACGGTGCTTGTCATAGCGGGGGTCGTAATGGTCGCGCAGCAGACCTTCGGACAGGGCCTGCCATTGCCGGGCCTGAAGAAGCCCGCGCCAGGTCTCGATCCGTTCGGCGGGATGCAGCGGCGTCAGCAGATCCAGGATATGGCCCACGCGGTCCGGGTCCTCGACCATGTCGTCATAGCTGTGAGCGGTGAAGGCCGCGCGGGCCCCGACCGGCACATGCATCTGCAGGCGGGGCGCGGCGCAGATGGCCTGCCACATGGCCTTGGGGACTGTGATCGCGCCGATACGGCTGCTTTCGGCCTCGATCAGGACGGGGCGCGCGGGGTCCAGCGATTCCAGCGCGATGGCCAGCCTGCCCTCGAACATCTTCTGGCTGGGCTGGCCGCCGGGCATGGCACCGAACAGGCTGCCCCGATGATTGGCCATGCCTTCCAGGTCGATGACCTGATGGCCGCGGGTCGCCAGGCGGTTCAGGATCTCGGTCTTGGCACTGCCGGTATTGCCGTCCAGCACGATGACGCGCGACGCGATGGGCCCGTTCTGCACGCGGTCGACCACCAGGCGACGCCAGGATTTGTAGCCCCCTTCGACGCGGCTGACCCGCCAGCCGATCTGGGCCAGGATGGTCGCGAAACTGCCCGAACGCTGACCGCCCCGCCAGCAATAGACCAGGGGCCGCCAGCCGCCCGGCTTGTCGGCCAGCGCCCCCGCGATATGGCGCGCGACATTGGCCGACACCAGCGCCGCGCCGATCTTGCGCGCATCAAAGGGCGAAACCTGCTTGTAGATCGTGCCCACGCGTTCGCGTTCGGCATCGTCCAGCACCGGCAGGTTGATGGCGCCGGGCAGGTGATCCTCGGCGAATTCGGCGGGTGCCCGCACGTCGATGATGTCGTCGAACCCCTCGAGCGAGGGGCCCGCGACCCTGTCCAGCGTCAGCGTCAAGTTCAGAAGACGTAGACGGGCGTGCCGACCGGCACCTGGTTGAACAGGCTGATCACGGCCTCGTTGCGCATCCGCAGGCAGCCGTTCGACACGGCCGTGCCGATCGAGCCGGGCTGCGTCGTGCCGTGGATGCGGATGGCCGTATCCTGGCCCTGCGCGTTGTACAGATACAGTGCCCGTGCCCCAAGCGGGTTCTGCGGACCACCGGGCATGCCGTCCTCGTATTGCTTGTAGGCGGCGGGGTTGCGTTCGATCATGTCCTGCGTCGGGCGCCAGCTGGGCCATTCGACCTTGCGGCCGATGGTGGCCTTGCCCTTCCAGACCAGCTCATCCTTGCCGACGGCCACGCCATAGCGGATCGCCCGACCCGGCGCGATGACGTGATAGAGGAAGAAGTCCTTGCTGACGACGACGATGCTGCCGACCTCGAAATCGTCGCGGATGGCGACTTCGGTGGGAATATAGGGGTCGGTCGCAGGCTTGGTCGCGACGGGGGCCTTGGGTGCGGCCTGAGCCATCACCAGCGACGGCGCGGCGATCAGCGGCAGGGCCAGCGAAATCAACTGACGGCGGTTCATGGCGGTATTCCTCGTCCGGTGGTTTTGGTCTGGATACAGGCAAAACGCCTGTTGCCGCAACTGATGACCGCATCACGGGTCAGGGATGGCTTGATCATGCGGCACAAACTTCACACATGAAGATGGTGGGTCACCCCCTGCGCCGCAACCCCGCCGCCCTGATGAACCATCCGAAAGCGACCGCCGACATGACAGCCCTTCTGGACCTGCCCGTTCCGGGCATGAACTGTGCATCCTGCGCGGGCCGCATCGAACGCGCCCTGTCCGCCCTGCCCGGCATCAGCGATCTTTCGGTCAATCCCGCCACCAGGCGCGCCCGGATGCAGACCCATGACCTTCCCTTGGCCCGGATCACCGAGGCACTGGACAAGGCCGGGTATCCCGCCCAGCTGACCACCACCCGCCTGCAGGTTCAGGGTATGAGCTGCGCGTCCTGCCAGGGGCGCGTCCAGCGCGGGCTGGCGCAGGCCCCGCAGGTCGCCTCGGCGCAGGTGAACGTGGCCACCGGGCAGGCGCAGGTGGTCCATGCCCCGAATCTGGAACCCCGGGCCGTGGCGCGGCTGGTCAGCGAACTGGGCTATTCCGCGTCGGTCATCACCGATGGGACGCAAAAAGCCGCCATTCCCGACGAAGCCGCCGTCCTGCGCCGCGATTTCCTGATCGCGCTGGCGCTGACGCTGCCGCTGTTCATCGTCGAAATGGGCGGCCATCTTGTTCCCGCCTTTCACGGCTGGCTGCACGGCATGGTGCCCATGCAGGCGCTGTGGGTCGGGCAGATGCTGCTGGCGCTGGCGGTGCTGGCGGGTCCGGGGCGGCGGTTCTTCAGGACCGGGTTCAGGGCGCTGTCGCGCGCGGCGCCCGAAATGAACAGCCTGGTTGCCCTGGGTTCGGGGGCGGCGTTTCTGTATTCGGCTGTGGTCACGCTGGCGCCCGCGCTGGTGCCGGACCCATCGCGACACGTCTATTTCGAAGCCGCCGCCGTCATCGTCACCCTGATCCTGATGGGCCGTTGGCTGGAGGCCCGCGCCAAGGGCCAGGCCGGTGCCGCCATCCGACAGCTGATGGATCTGGCCCCCGACACCGCCACCCTGCTGCGCGATGGCAGGCAGATCGTCCTGCCCATCGACCAGGTCCAGGTGGGCGACCTGCTGCTGTTGTCGCCGGGCCAGCGCGTTCCCTTGGACGGCATTATCACCGAAGGGGCGGGTCGCATCGACGAATCGATGCTGACGGGCGAACCGGCCCCCGTCGCCAAGATCACGGGCGACACGGTGACCGGCGGCACCGTGAACGGCAGCGCCGCCATGACCCTCCGCGTGACCGCCACGGGGGGCGACACCGTCCTGTCGCGGATCGTCACCCTGGTCGAAGGGGCTCAGAATGCCCGTCTGCCCGTGCAGGCGCTGGTCGACAAGGTGACCCGTGTCTTCGTGCCCTGCATCATCGCGCTGTCGATCCTGACGCTGATCCTGTGGCTGGTCTTCGGTCCGGGACTGGCGCAGGCGGTCGTGGCGGCGGTGGCGGTGCTGATCATCGCCTGCCCCTGCGCGATGGGGCTGGCGGTGCCGATGTCGATCCTGGTGGGGACAGGCCGCGGGGCGCAGCTGGGCGTGCTGTTCCGCCAGGGTGACGCGCTGCAAAAGCTGGCAACGGCTCGGATCGTCGGCTTTGACAAGACCGGCACCCTGACCTTGGGCCATCCGACCCTGACGGGAACCTGGACCGCCGGGATCGAGGCCGTCCAGGCCCTGCGCCTGATCGCCGCCGCCGAGGCCCGGTCCGAACATCCCCTGGCCGCCGCTTTTTTGACTGCCGCCACAGGTCAGGACCTGCCCGCCGCGCAGGCAGTCACTGCCATCGCGGGCCAGGGCCTGCGGGCGCGGGTAGAGGACCAGGACCTGCTGATCGGCAACCTGGCAGCGCTGGACGCGGCCGGGATCGCACCCGATCCGACGCTGATAACCCACGCGACCGGGGCCGCCGATCAGGGGGCAACGCCCGTTCACCTGGCCATCGACGGCACGCATCGCGCCAGCTTCGCGGTCATGGACGCCGCCCGTCCGCAATCGGCCAAGGCCATCGCCGATCTGCACGCCTTGGGCATCACGACCGTGATGCTGTCTGGCGACACGCCCGCGACCGCCCGCGCCATGGGGACCAGCCTGGGCATCGACGACGCCCGCGGCGGCCTGTCGCCCGAAGACAAGCTGACCCTGATCCGCGACATGGGCGATGACAGCGTCTTCGTCGGCGACGGGATCAACGATGCCCCGGCCCTGGCCGCCGCCCGCACGGGCATCGCCATCGGCACGGGCACCGACATCGCCATCGAAACCGCCGACGCCGTGCTGATGTCGGGCGATCCGGGTGGTGTGGCGCGTGCCATCGCGCTGTCGCGGGCCGTGATGCGCAACATCCGCCAGAACCTGTTCTGGGCCTTTGCCTATAATGTCGCGCTGGTGCCGGTTGCAATGGGCGTGCTGGTGCCCTTTGGTGGACCGCAGATGTCGCCGATGCTGGGGGCGGGGGCGATGGCGCTGTCCTCGGTCTTCGTGGTCGGCAACGCCCTGCGCTTGAGGAAGGCCGGATGACGCTGAACAGACGTGAAATGCTGGCCATGGTGGCGGCACTGGCTGCCGCAGGGCCTGCGCGGGCCCAGGGCCTGCCCAGGCTGCTGTGCCTGGGCGACAGCCTGACCGCCGGCTATGGCCTGCCCCGCGACCAGGGGCTGGTGCCACAATTGTCGCAATACCTGCAAGCGGCGGGACAGCCCGCACAGCTGATCAATGCGGGGATTTCGGGGGATACGACCTATGGGGGGCGGGTGCGGATCGGGCTGTCGATCCGGCGCAACGCCCCCGATGCCGTCATTGTCGAGCTGGGCGGCAACGACATGCTGCGCAAGTTCGACCCGCTGAAATCCGAACAGAACCTGGACGCCATCCTGTCCGAAGCCCGCGCCGGGGACCGCCCCGTGCTGCTGGTCGGCATCCATGCCCCAGCGGGCCAGGCCGATTGGCGGCTGGCATGGACTCAGATCTGGGCGCGGCTGGCCAATCGGCATGGGGCGCTGCTGTTGCAGGATCTTTATGCGCCGCTGGCGGATCTGCCGCCAGACCAGCGCGGTCCCTTCCTGCAGGGCGACGGGGTCCACCCGTCTGCCCTAGGGGTGCAGCGGATCGTCCAGCATCTGGGTCCGGCGGCCGCGCAGCTGGTGGCGCAGACCGCCTGAGGCCCGTCAGTGGCCGGCGTGGTCGCCGCCCTGGCCCATCTGGCCCATATCATGGCCCGCATCGGCGCGGGCGTTATCCACGACGGCGGTGGCTTCCTCGCGCCCGCAATCGCCGAAATCCAGCGTCAGCGCGACCTGGTCGCCATCCGACAGCTTGCGCGTCAGGCCCAGCAGCATGACGTGATCGCCGCCGCGCTCCAGCGCGTGGGTTTGCTGGGCGGGGACCTGAATGCCGCCTTCGATGCGGCCCATCTTCATGATGCCATCTTCCTGGGTGTGACTATGCAGTTCCACCCGTTCGGCCACGTCCGATTCGACGCCTTGCAGCGTGCAGGCCACGTCGCGGTGATTCTCCAGCGTCATGAAGATCGCGCCCGTCATGGGATTGGCGCTGCGGGCATAGGCGTCTTCGACATGCATGCCGTCATGGGCCAGGGCGGCAAAGGGCATGGCGACCGCAACGGCGGTCAGGATCAGGGTTTTCATCGGATTCTTCCTTGGAAAATTGTCAGGGTCGGTGAATCACGCGACCCCTGCCGGTGGGTCGCGGACCCGCCACGCCCGCCCCGGAACGGGAATGGCCACCCGCACCTGAACTGCCTGAAAACCCCCGACCTGTGCCACCCGCAGCGGCAGAACCGGCGCCGCGCCGCCGATCGCGGCCATCAGGGACAGCGCCATGTCGGGGCACAGATGCGCCCGGTCCTCTCCGCCCGGCAGGCGGGTCACCACGACGCCATGCCCGGTGCACAGGACGATCTGATCACCCTGACGCACCACGCCACGCGCCGCGCCCAGCCCGATGCCGGTCAGCATCAGGGTCAGAATCAGCGCAAGGCCGGCAAGGCGCGAAGGCAAGGACATGGGCGCGACCCTAGGCGAAGACCGCCGGGAAATCAGCAGGAAATCGGACATGCAAAAGCCCCGCGCAAGGGCGGGGCTGTGCGTTCGGAAACCCCAAGGGGGCTTGCCGGTCGAATCAGGCGGACAGGACTGCCGCGCCGTCCAGCTTGGCGATCTCGCGCTTGATCTTCAGCGCGCGGTCCGACAGCTCGGTGTCCTTGGCTTTTGCCAGGAAGGCGTCCAGACCACCGCGGTGATCGACCGAACGCAGGGCTGCGGCCGAGATGCGCAGCGAATAGCCGCGGCCCAGCACTTCCGACGTCAGCGTGACGTCGTTCAGGTTCGGCAAGAACCGGCGACGGGTGCGGTTCTTGGCATGGCTGACATTGTTACCGGTCATCGGGCCTTTGCCGGTCAGTTCGCAGACGCGCGACATGGTGTGTTCCTTTGTCTCAACTACGCGGGCGTTCCCGGCAAGGGGTCCGTCCCAATATGAAAGGGCGCCGCGAGGCAGCGCCCGGAATTCCGTTTGCGGGTGGTTACAGCGACACGAGGGGGTCCGTCAACCCTTATCGGGCCTTATCGGGCCTTATCGGGCGAAATCCCCGCCAAATCGCGGTATCCGGCCTCCAGCGCGATCAGCTTTTCCTTGCGCCACAGCCCGCCCGCATAGCCGGTCAGGGTGCCGTCGGCGCCGATGACGCGGTGGCAGGGCACGACCAGCGCCAGACGGTTCGCGCCATTGGCCCCCGCCACGGCCCGCACGGCACTGGGCTGGCCGATCGCCGCGGCCAGCTGGGCATAGCTGCGCGTCTGGCCTGCCGGAATCGCCTGCAATTCCTGCCAGACGCGCGTCTGGAACGCCGTGCCCGCCAGCCGCACCGGCACCTGCAACCGACCTGCGCGGCCCGCAAAGTAATCCTGCAGCGCGGCCTCGGTCATGTCGGTGATGCCCGTCCGCCCAAGACCGATGCGTCCGCCCGTCATCACGGACAGGCGGCGCAGCCCCGCGGGCAGCGCCTTGCGGTCCACGAATTCCAGCAGGTGCAGCGCTTGGGTATCGGCGATGGCGATCATGCCCCCCAGGGGCGTGTCCAGCCAATCGGCCCGCAGATCGGCATCCGAGGTCATCCGATGCGGCGGATGGCCGAAAAGCTGAACAAAGGCGCGCCGGAACCCCGAAGCCGAATCAAATCCCGAATCCAGTTGCGCGTCGATCATGCGTCCTCCTTGGTTCAACCGGCCCATGCCCTGGCGCAGCCGCGCGGCCCGCGCCATCTGCAGGAAGCTTTGCCCGAAATGCTGGCGGAACAGCCGCCTGACGGTCGAGGGGTCCAGCCCCATCCGCGTCAGGCACCCCTCGGACCAGCGGTGATCTGGGTCTTGCGCCAGCGCTTGCGTCAACCGGGCGATCACCGGATGCGCATCGGCCTGCGCGCCCTGCGGCCGGCAGCGCAGGCAGGCGCGGAACCCGGCCTGCATCGCCGCCTGCGCGCTGTCGAACCAGCGGCAGTTCCGCGCCAGGGGCTTGCGCGCCGGACAGGTCAGTCGGCAAAAGATCCCGGTGGATGTCACGCCCACCAGCGCCACCCCCTCGTATGCGGGATCGCGCGCCACAAGGGCGGCATAAAGACGGTCATGGTCTGGCAAATCACGCATGGGCTTTCCCTTCGCCTGTCAGTCTAGCCGATTCGCCGGACGGGCGGGGCGCGAAATCGGGCAGTTATTGCGACGGCCCGTCCAGCCAGTCCAGCACCTGCTGCGCGGCAAGTGCGGCGGGCAGCTGGCCTTTGGCGACCTGCCCGCCCAGATCCTCGATGCGGGCCTTGACCTCGGGGCGGTCCAGACGGGCCATCAGCCCGGCGCGCAGTTCGGCCCAGAACCAGTGGCGGGCCTGTTCGGCGCGGTTGCGGTCGAAATGGCCGTGCTGCCTGCGCCAATCGGCCAGTTGCCGCATCTGATCCCAGGCTTCGGGCAGGCCCAGGCCCGTGGCGGCCGATACAGGCATCGCCCTGGGAAAACCCTCGGGGTCCTGGGGGCGCTTGCGCAACAGCCGCAGCGCGCCCGCGTAATCCGCGACGGTCCGGCGCGCCGGCGACATCAGGTCGCCATCGGCCTTGTTGACCAGCACCAGGTCGGCCATTTCCATGATGCCGCGCTTGACGCCCTGCAATTCGTCGCCCCCCGCAGGCGCCAGCAGCAGGATGAACAGATCGGACATATCCGCTACCAGGGTTTCGGATTGGCCGACGCCGACGGTCTCGATCACGATGATGTCATAGCCGGCGGCTTCGCAGAGGCGGACGGCCTCTCGCGTGCGGCGCGCGACGCCGCCCAGCTGGGTGTTCGAGGGCGAGGGCCGGATAAAGGCGCGCGGGTTGCGGGCCAGATGCTCCATCCGGGTCTTGTCGCCCAGGATCGAGCCGCCGGACCGCGCCGAGGACGGGTCCACCGCCAGCACCGCGACGCTGTTCCCCTGATCGGTCAGATTCGTGCCAAACGCCTCGATGAACGTGGATTTTCCGACGCCGGGGGTGCCCGACAGCCCGATGCGCAGCGCCTGGCGGTCCGGCAGCCGGGCGATCAGATCCTGCGCCGCGCGGCGATGATCGGGGCGGGTGGATTCCACCAGCGTGATCGCCCGCGACAGGGCGCGGCGGTCGCCATTGATCAATGGCTGCAGAAGGTCGTCCATCAAGCCCCCGGTCGGATGTCGCAATGCCCCCGGCAATCTGGACCAGCCCTTCCGGGCGGGCAATCCCCCCCGGCCAACCTGCATGCAATCCTTGTCATGCCTTGGTGCAGTCCATAGCTTTGGTCAATGCCCAGAAAAAAGGAGCCGCCAATGTCCACAGTTTCCCGGCGCAAGACACTGGCGATCATGGCGGCCGCGATGATGCCCGGTGCGGTCCAGGCGGGCCAGACCGGCCTGAACTGGAACAGGCAATCGCTGCGCCTGATGATGGTCTCCGAAGCGGGATGCGAATTCTGCCGCGCCTGGCGTGCCCAGATCGCGCCCGGTTTCGACCGGTCGCGTCCCGGTGTCGCCGCTCCCCTGTTCGAGGTCGACATGAACGGCCCCTATCCCGACGGCCTGGCGCTGGCGGGCCGCCCCCGCGTCACGCCCAGCTTCATCCTGCTGGATCGCGGCGTCGAGACGGGCCGCATCGAGGGATATGTGGGTGCGCGCGATTTTTATCCCGTGCTGGAACGGATGATGACTCGCGCGGGTGCAGCCGTCCCCCGCATGGGGGCGTGAGGATGGCCAGACCGTCACAGGCCGAAGCGCCCGACAGGGCGATCGGGGACACCCGCGCCGATGCCGTCGCCCGCGACATGCCCGCCCGCGCGGCCGAGGCCAGTGCGCTGATGAAGGCCCTGGCGCATGAAGGCCGCATGATGATCCTGTGCCACCTGTCCGAAGGCGAAAAGACCGTGAGCCAGCTGGAACAGCTGCTGGGCCAGCGTCAGGCCGCCGTCAGTCAGCAGTTGGCGCGTTTGCGGGCGGAAAACCTGGTCGCCTCGCGCCGTGACGGCAAGGCGCGTCTTTACAGCGTATCCGACCCGCGTGCCGCCGAGGTCGTGGCGTTGCTCTATCGGTTGTTCTGCCCGGATTGATCGGCTTTGCGGTCCGGCCGCACAGGCAGGCTTTTGTCGGCACGCGCCTTGCGCTAGTCAGGCAGCGATCAATTTCCGCGAAGGTGGCCGACATGCATGATATCCGTGCGATCCGAGAAAACCCCGAAGCGTTCGAAGCGGCGCTGAACAAGCGCGGCCTCGAAGGGCTGACCTCGCAGATCCTGTCGCTGGACAGCGAACGCCGCGCGCGCATCAACGCCGCCGAGACCGCCCAGGCCGACCAGAACAAGGCCAGCAAGGAGGTCGGCGCCGCCAAGGCCCGCGGCGACGAGGACGAGTTCCAGCGCCTGCGCGGATTGGTGGCCGAAAAGAAGGCCGACATCGCCCGGATGCAGGCCGAGGCCGATGATCTGGACGGCCAGCTGCGCGACCTGCTGCTGGGCATCCCGAACCTGCCCCTGGACAGCGTGCCGATCGGCCGCGACGAGGACGATAATGTCGAACTGCGCCGTTGGGGCACGCCCCCCGCGCTGGATTTCAAGCCGGTCGAGCATTTCGAGATCGCGGGCGTCGTGCCCGGCATGGATTTCAAGACCGGCGCGAAACTCTCGGGCAGCCGCTTCGTCGTGCTGAAGGGCGCCGTCGCCCGCCTGCATCGCGCGCTGGCGCAGTTCATGCTGGATCTGCACGTGACCCGACACGGGCTGGAGGAAACCTGGACCCCCGTCCTGGTACTGGAAGACATGATGACGGGCACCGGACAGCTGCCGAAATTCGGCGAGGACAGCTACAAGACCCGCGAAGGATACTGGCTGATCCCCACCTCCGAGGTGACGCTGACCAACACGGTCAACGGCGATCTGATGGATCAGTCCGCCCTGCCCCGCCGCATGGTCGCCCACAGCCAGTGCTTCCGTTCCGAGGCGGGCAGCGCGGGCCGCGACACCACCGGCATGCTGCGCCAGCACCAGTTCGAGAAGGTCGAGATGGTGTCGATCACCGATGCCGAAACGGGCCTGGCCGAACATGACCGCATGACCCGCTGCGCCGAAGCCGTGCTGGAGGCGCTGGAGCTGCCCTATCGCACCATGATCCTGTGCACGGGCGACATGGGCGCGGGTGCGCGCATCACCCACGACCTGGAGGTCTGGCTGCCCGGTCAGGACCGCTATCGCGAAATCAGCAGCGTCAGCTATTGCGGGGATTATCAGGGCCGCCGCATGAATGCGCGCTATCGCCCGGAAACCGGGGGCAAGACCGAATTCGTCCATACGCTGAACGGATCGGGCCTGGCCGTCGGTCGCGCCCTGATCGCGGTTCTGGAAAACGGTCAGCGGGCCGATGGATCGGTGGTCCTGCCCGCCGCCCTGCACCCCTATCTGGCGGGCGCCACCACGCTGGATGCCGAAGGCCGGCTGGTCTGATCCAGCCCGAGAATGCTGCCGCGCAGAATAACGTGCGGCAGCCCCCTTCTTTGTCGCAACTGGTCCACGCCCGGCGGCGTTGACGAGGATGCAACGCATTGGCCCCCTCATCCAGCTGGCCTTCTCGATGATCCTCGTGATCTCGGGGCTGGCCTTCACCGACAAGGCGGCGCCGCTGCCCTTGTTGGTTCTGGACAGCCCGCGGTCCTCGGGTCCGCTGTTGCCGCCGCCGCTGCAGATCGACCCGGATGTCGCGCTGATCATCCCGCAGATGTATCTGGACCCGGTCAACATCCTGATGTGGGGCCTGCTGATCGTCGTCTGGGGGGTGCTGCTGCTGGACGGGGTCGGTCAGATCATCGACCCCTCCGACAGCAGCGGCGCACGGCAGGCCCATGGCCCCATCTGGCCGCTGATCAGCGCCGCGATGGCCGTGGCCGCCGCTTGGCCTTGGGTCTTTGGCCATACGCCCGAACTGATGTTGATCGGGACCGGGACGACGACCGTGCTGGCCACTGCCGCCGCGCGCCGGTCGGCAGGCCGCGACCGGCCCGCCATCAGCTTTTTCGCAGGCTGGACCACGGCGGTCTTTTCGGCCGCGCTGGCCGGGTTCGCCTCGGCACGCTTTGGTCTGCCCGTGCAGGCGCTCTCGGCGCTGGCCATCCTGCCCGGAGCGGCCATCGGCATGGCGGCCCAGATGTGGATCGGTCCCAGCATCGGCTATTGCAGCGCGATGATCTGGGCCTTTTGCGCCTTCGCCATCACCACCATGGGCAGCGACCCCGTCGTGGCGCTGGCGGCGGTCCTGGGCATTTCCGCCATGGCGACCGTGCTGGTCCGCGCCGCCAGCTGATCCCCGCATGAAAAGGGGGGCGCGATGCCCCCCTTTTCCTCAACTGCCCTTGGGCTTTTGTCGGACCTTGTGCTTGGACAGGGCACCCGACTGGCTGGTCTTGGCCTTGGCGGCCTTGGCCTTGAAGGGGTTGTCGCCCCCCTGATCGCGGAAGAAGATCCGGATCGGCGTTCCCGGCATGTCGAAATCGGTCCGCAGCCCGTTCACCAGATAGCGTTGATAGCTGGTCGGGATCTTGTCGGTATGCGTCGCCTTGACGACAAAGGCGGGCGGACGGGTCTTGACCTGCGTCATGTAGCGCAGGCGAATGCGACGGCCACCCGGCGCGGGGGGCGGGTGGCTCTCGATCATGGCGCCCAGCCACTGGTTCAGGCGCGCGGTGGATACGCGGCGGTTCCAGACCTCATGCGCCTTGACGACCGCATTGTGCAGCCGGTCCAGTCCCTTGCCGGTACGGGCCGACACCGTGACAAGCGGCGCACCCTTCAGCTGCGGCAGCAGCTTTTCGAAGTTCTGGCGCAGCTCGTTCAGCTTGTGCGGCTTGTCCTCTTCCAGGTCCCACTTGTTCGCGGCGACGACCACGGCACGGCCTTCGGTTTCCGCGAAATCGGCGATGCGTAGGTCCTGCTGTTCGAAGGGGATGTCCACATCCAGCAGCACGACGACCACTTCGGCAAAGCGCACGGCGCGCAGGCCGTCGGCCACCGACAGCTTTTCGACCTTGTCCGTCACCTTGGCGCGCTTGCGCATGCCGGCGGTGTCGAAGATCCGCATGGGCGTGCCCATGAAATTCGTGGTGACGCTGATGGAATCGCGGGTGATCCCGGCTTCGGGGCCGGTCAGAAGGCGGTCTTCACCGATGATCTTGTTGATCAGCGTGGACTTGCCCGCGTTCGGTCGCCCGATGACGGCCATCTGCAGCGGGCGGCTCTCGGACGGGCGCCATTCATCCTCGCCCTCGCCGGATTCGGCATCCTCTTCGGACAGCTCGATATCGACGGTGGCCTCGATGGGGGCCGGACGGGCGGCCTCGATCTGATCGGCCAGGGGCATCAGGACGCCATAGAGATCGTCCATCCCCTCCCCATGCTCGGCCGAGATGCGCAGCGGTTCGCCAAGGCCAAGCGCATAGGCTTCCATCGCGCCCGCCTCGCCCGCCTTGCCCTCGGACTTGTTGGCGGCGACGATGACGTGCTTGGCACGACGGCGCAGGATTTCGGCGAAATATTCGTCCGCGGCGGTGACGCCGATGCGGGCATCGACGACGAACAGGCAGATATCGGCCTCGTCGACGGCGCGTTCGGTCAGGCGGCGCATGCGCCCTTGCAGGCTGTCATCCTCGGCCATTTCCAGACCGGCACTGTCGATGACGATGAAGCGCAGGTCGCCCAGACGCCCCGCGCCTTCGCGCAGGTCGCGGGTCACGCCCGGCTGGTCATCGACCAATGCCAGCTTCTTGCCGACCAAGCGGTTGAACAGGGTGGATTTGCCCACATTGGGCCTGCCGACGATGGCGAGTGTGAATGTCATTTCAACGCATGCAACTGGCCGTTGCGTGCAACGACATAAAGGGTTTGACCGGCGACGACGGGGGCGGAGGCGGCGCCTCCGGGGATCTCTCCCTGACCGACCAGCGCACCGGAGGCGGGATCGAAGGCACGCAACATGCCATCACTGGAGGCGACATACAACCGCCCACCTGCAAGGACCGGCCCGTAATGTGCGTGGATGGCGTTCTGCTTCCTGACGCGCTCGGTGGTGAAATAGGGCATGGCCTGGCGCCAGATGACCCCGCCCGTGGCGGCATCAAGGCGCACCAGCTCGGCCTGTTCGTTCACGGCAAAGACCGATCCGCCCGCCACGACAACGGGGCTGTTGGCCCCTTCGCGCGCCGACCAGATCTGCTGGCCCGTCGCCATTTCGGTCGCCTCGATCCGCCCGGACGACGTGCCTGCATAGACCAGCCCCCCCGAGATCACCGGATCGCCGGTCACGTCGCGGATGACCGCGATGGCGCGCCCGATGCGGGTCCCGGCAATCTGGGCGGCCCAGTTGGTCAGCCCGGTCTGGCGATCCACCGCCAGCATCTGCCCCGAGGAGAACGGAAAGACCACCGTGTCGCCCTGGACGGCGGGCACCGAGACGCCCATCACGCCCGAGCCGGACGGGGTGCCGGATGTCTGCCACATGACCTTGCCGTCGCTGGCGCGCACGGCCCAACCCACGGAATTCTGCGCGGCGACATAGACCATGCCGTCCTGCACGGCCGGTCCGCCGCTGATGGGGGCATCGACGCGCTGGCGCCACTGAACGGCGCCCGTCGCCGCGTCCAGCGCGACAAGTTCGCCGAAACCGGTGGTGACGAAGATCCGCCCGCCCTCATAGGCAAGCCCGCCCCCCGAGGCGCTGTCGGGGTTTTCCAGCGCCGGCGTCACGTCCGTGGACCAGGCCTGACCGCCGTTCAGCGCGGTCGCCGTCACGCGGGCGCGGCTGTCCAGCGTGAAGACGCGACCGGCGGCCACGACCGGATCGGCGGTGATGCGGTGACGGCGGTTGTCGCCCTGTCCGATCGGGGCCGACCAGATGCGGGTCGTGCCCGCGCCCAGCTGCACATGGCCGGGCGCATGGGCGGCATTGCCGCCGCGATGCGTCCATTCGGCATTGGTGACCGGGGCCGCCAGCGACAGCGCGGTGCCGGACACGCCCGGTGCGCCTTCGACCGCGGGGCCATCGGGCGACATGACGGCCAGCGGGTCCAGCCGCTGCCCGGGCAGGACCTCGTCGCGGTCGCCACAAGCGGCAAGTCCAAGTCCAGCGGCAATCGCCAAGGTCAGTCGCAGCGTGGCGGTCATCCTCGCCTCTCCCCTCGTCCAGTCATCCTGCCGTGCCCGGTCACTTCGGGGCGGCCATCGCATCATTCGGTTCGGGCTCGATGCCCAGGGCGATCATCATCTCGGACAGACGGCGACGCAAGCTTTCGCTGAGGCCGTCCTTCTGCTGGATCTGGCGGATCAGGGTGATCGCATCCTCGGACCGCCCGGCGCCGATCAGGGCCACGGCCTTCTGTTCCAGCGCCAGCAGTTCAAAGGGCGCACCGGCGCGCGACAGGCGCGTCAGCATCGCGTCGCGCTCGGACGGGTCCATGTCCTGGCCTTCCAGCATCACCAGCTTCAGCTGGGCCAGATCGCGCAGCGTGGTGCCAACCTCTTCGTCGCCGGCCACGTCGCGCAGCGCGTCGGCAGCCTTGGCGCTGTCATCAGCCTGCAGATAGGCATTCGCGGCCAGCAGGTCGGCCAGCCCCTTGCGACCGGCCGAACCGGCCGGATCGATGGTGCGGATGGCCTCGGGGTCCTGATCCTCGACGGCGGCCAGAACGGCATCACCCCAGCTTTGCGCCGCTGCGCGGTCGCGCGACTGGCTGTATTCCCGCCAGGCGGCCCCCCCCACGATCAGCAGGATCGCAAGGATGCCGATCCAGCCGTAACGCCGAAAGGCACCATAGAGCTTGTCCCGGCGCAGTTCGTCGGTGACCTCGTCGATGAAGCTGTCGTTCTGGTTGGCCATGCCCGCCTTCACCCGATTTGTTCTGTCGTTGCAACGGTCTTATACCGCGACACGGGGAAAAGCCAATGCCGCCGCGCGGCCCCGTCAATCACGCCTGCGCGTCCCATGCAAAAGGGCCCGCCAATGACATGGCGGGCCCCTGCGTCACATGGCGCATCACATGGTGGCGGGGATCAGAGGCGCGAGGCCACGTTGTCCCAGTTCACCAGGTTGTTCAGGAAGTTTTCCAGATATTTCGGACGCGCATTGCGGAAATCGATGTAATAGGAATGCTCCCACACGTCGCAGCCCAGCAGGGCGGTCTGGCCGAAGCACAGCGGGTTCACGCCGTTTTCGGTCTTGGTGATCTCCAGCTTGCCATCGGCATTCTTGACCAGCCAGGCCCAGCCCGAACCGAACTGCGCGCCACCGGCTTCCGCGAATTTCTTCTTGAACTCCTCGACCGAGCCGAAGCTGTCCTTGATCGCGGTTTCCAGTTCGGCAGGCATCGGGCCGGGGTTCGGACCCATCATTTCCCAGAACTGGCTGTGGTTCCAGTGCTGGCTGGCATTGTTGAAGATGCCGTTCTGGGCGACGGCGTCCTTCTGATAGGTGCCCTTGACGATGTCCTCCAGCGACTTGCCTTCCCACTCGGTCCCGGCAACCAGCTCGTTCAGCTTGGTGACATAGGCGTTGTGGTGCTTGTCGTGGTGGTATTCCAGCGTCTCACGCGACATGCCCGCGGATTCCAGGGCGTCGTGGGCATAGGGAAGATCAGGAAGGGTAAAAGCCATTTCGCTGTCCTTTCAAAAGGTTTCGGTCTGCGATCGCGGCGCACGGTCGCGCATTCGCAGGGTCAACGCAAGGGTGCTTTGCCAGTTCCGGCGCCTGTTCAGCGGGGCGCCAGCTGGCTGCCGGGAATGGCGGCGTTCTGCAGGATCAGCCCCAGGTAATCGGCGGTCGATCGAAAGCCGATGACGCGGAATCCGCCGCCCTGACGCCAGATGGCGGCAGCGGTCTGGGCGGCACGGGTGCGGCGCAGATGTCCCTGGGGCATGGCCGCCGCATCGAC
Source organism: Paracoccus sp. SM22M-07 (assembly GCF_001887735.1). Taxonomy (NCBI): domain Bacteria; kingdom Pseudomonadati; phylum Pseudomonadota; class Alphaproteobacteria; order Rhodobacterales; family Paracoccaceae; genus Paracoccus; species Paracoccus sp. SM22M-07. The sequence goes on along the minus strand of NZ_JPKW01000002.1, from coordinate 275,702 downwards.
GGGGGCCAGCTTGGCGATGACATCGGCGGCATGGGGTCCCGATACGTCGAAGACCGCGCGGGCATTCGACATGTCGACGACCAGCGCATGTTCGCCGGTCAGCGCCTGTTCCAGTGCCTGTTTCGCCTCGGCGACCTCTGATGCGGGCAGGATCAGCAGCAACTCGTCGGGGGACATCCATCCCAGGGCGCGACTGCCGTCACCGGTAATGCCGGTGACATCGGGGATCGCCAGGCCCGCGACCTCGGCGATGGCATCGCCCGCGCGGTCCAGGTCGGCCCGGATGGTGATCATGCCAAGCCCGGTCTGGCGGGTGACGGTGGCCATGGGATCAGCCATTCAAGCGGCCTCCTTCCTTGTCAAAGAACACCGGATCGACGATCCGCGCCTGCATCACCTCGCCCGAGGGCATGGGGAAATCCAGCACCTGCCCCATGCGGGCGGGACCGTGCCTGACCAGCCCCATCGCGATGGGCTTGCCCAAGGTCGGCGAATGATAGCTGGAGGTGACGCGCCCCTGCACCCGGCGCTGGCCGTTGGCATTGACGCCTTCGTCCACCGCATAGGCACCGTCGGGCAGCACGTTGTCGTCCAGGCTCTCCAGCCCGACCAGCTTCCAGCGGTTGCCGTCGGTCATGTGGCTGCGGCGTTGGGCGCGCTTGCCGATATAGTCGGCCTTCTTCTTCGAGATCGCCCAGTCCAGCCCCAGATCCTGCGGGATCACCGTGCCGTCGGTTTCGTCGCCGATCATGATGAAGCCCTTTTCGGCCCGCATGATATGCATCGCCTCGGTGCCATAGGGGGTGATGTTCAGGTCGTGGCCGGAATTGTGCAGCTCTTCCCACAGCTCGGGTCCCCGGTTGGCAGGCACCGCGATCTCATAGCTGAGTTCGCCCGAGAAACTGATGCGGAAGACGCGCGCGGGGATGCCCGCGATGTCGCCCTGCACCCAGGTCATGAAGGGCAGCGCGTCCTGGCTGAAATCGATGCTGCCCGGCAGGCGGTCCAGCAATTCGCGTGCCTTGGGACCGGCCACCGCGATCTGGGCATATTCCTCGGTCACGTTGGCGGTATAGACCTTCCAGTCCCACCATTCGCATTGCAGCCAATCCTCCATGTGCCCATGGATGCGGTCGGCCCCGCCGGTGGTGGTGTGGCACAGCCAGGTATCCTCGGACAGGCGTGCCACGACGCCGTCATCCATCAGGAAGCCGTTTTCGCTGCACATCAGCCCGTATCGGCATTTCCCGACCGCCAGCGTTGACATCATGTTGGTATACAGCAGGTCCATGAACCGCCCCGCATCCGGTCCCTTGACGATGATCTTGCCCAGGGTGGATGCATCCAGCGTGCCGACGCCGTTGCGCACGGCCATGATCTCGCGGTGGACGGCGGCGTGGCGATCCTCGGTGCCGCGCAGATAGGCATAGGCGCGGCGCCAGTGACCCACGGGCTCCCAGGATGCGCCGTGGCGTTCGTGCCAGTCATGCATCGGCGTCTTGCGCAGGGGCTGGAAGGCATCGCCCTTGGCCTCGGCGGCGATGGTGGCCAGGGTCAGGGGCGTATAGGGCGGGCGGAAGGTCGTGGTGCCGGTGGCCTGGATGGGCTGGTTCAATGCCCCCGACAGGACGGCCAACCCGTTGATGTTGGACAGCTTGCCCTGATCCGTCGCCATTCCCAGCGTGGTATAGCGCTTGGTATGTTCGACCGATGCATAGCCTTCGCGGGCGGCCAGTTCGACATCGGTGACCTTCACGTCGTTCTGGAAATCCAGCCACATCTTGGCGCGCAGCTTGTAGGGAGCCTTGGCGGGCATCACCCAGACGGGCTGCGTCGCGCCCTCGGTCCGTTCCAGGTCGCCCGCACAGCGCAGATCGCCATTGGCCGATCCCAGGGCGGTCACGTTGCCGGTGCCGTCCGCCCCCAGGGGCGGTCGGTCCGCATCGGGGCGGAACATGGCCTGCGCCTCGTCCCAGATCAGCTTGCCGCCGCAATGGGACCACAGATGCACGACCGGCGACCAGCCGCCGGACATGGCCACCGCGTCGCATTCGATGGTCTGCTTCGGCGCCCCTTCGCCCGACTGGTCGCAGATCGCCACGGCCTCGACATGGCGCGTGCCCTTGACCTTGGCGATGGCGCTGCCGGTCAGGACCGTGATCCCGGCCTGGCGCGCGGCATCGGGCAGATCGCCGGTGGCCTGCGGACGCGCGTCGATGATGGCCGGAACCTCCAACCCCGCAGCCACCGCCGTCAGTGCCGTGCGATAGGCATCGTCGTTGTTGGTCACGACCACGATCCGCCGCCCCGGCGCCACGCCGTAATCGGCGATGAAGTCGCGCATGGCGGATGCCAGCATCACCCCCGGCACGTCGTTGCAGGCAAAGGACAGCGGGCGTTCCAGCGCGCCGGTGGCGGTGATGACGTGACCGGCCCGGATGCGCCACAGCCGCTGGCGCGGCAGGCCCGCATTCGGGTCGTGATCGGCCAGAGCCTCGCGGGCGATCAGATAGCCGTGATCGTAAAGCCCCGTCGCCATGGTGTTGCGGCGCAGGGTGACGTTGTCGCGCCCGCGCAGATCGGCCAGCAGGGCGTCGATCGCGGCCTGACCGCCATCGTGGTCGGTCGGCGTGCGCCCGCCCCAATGGGCCGTCTGTTCCAGGACCAGCACCCGGTCGCCCGCATCGGCGGCGTCCCGCGCCGCCGTCAGCCCCGCAATGCCGCCGCCCACCACGACAGTTTCGGCAAAGCCATAGGCCTGTTCATAGCGGTCGGGATCGGGGTCGGTCGGCGCGCGGCCCAGGCCCGCGCTGCGGCGGATGATGGGCTCGAAGACATGCTTCCAAAAGGGGCGTGGGTGGATGAAGGTCTTGTAATAGAAGCCCGCCGGCAGGAAGGGCGCCAGCCAGTTGTTCACCGACCCGACATCCGCGTCTAGGCTGGGCCAGCAGTTCTGGCTGCGCAGCACCATGCCATTGGCCAGCGCCGTCGTCGTGGCACGCTGGTTCGGTTCGAACCGGCCACCCTGGCCCAGCCCGAACAGGGCGTTGGGCTCCTCGGCCCCCGAGGCAAGCGGGCCGCGCGGGCGGTGATACTTGAAGGACCGGCCCATCAGCATCTGGCCATTGGCCAGCAACGCCGAGGCCAGCGTGTCGCCCGTCAGACCGCGCAGATGGCGGCCGTCAAAGCGGAAGGGGACCTGAAACGCCCGGTCGATCAGGCGGCCGCCCGAAGGCAGGCGGAAGGGGGGCACATGGGTCATTTATCGGGTCGTCCAGTCGGGGTTCCAATCGGGGCGGGCCTGGCGGATCGCCGCCACGATATCGGCCGGCGGATGCGGGGTCTGCGCCTTGTAGGTTCCAAAGACCTGCAGCGTCGCGGTGCAGCGCGCGGCCAGGAACCACTTGCCGCAGCCATAGACATGACGCCAGCGTTCGAAATGAACGCCCTTGGCGTTCTTGCGGGCAAACAGATAGCCCTCGAACTCCTCATCGGTGCCTTGCGGGCCGACGCGGGTCAGATGCGCCTCGCCTCCGGGGTGCAGTTCGGTTTCCTCGGCAGAGATGCCGCAATAGGGGCAGGTCAGCGTCAGCATCGGGTGATCCTTGCAAGGGCCGGGGCCGGATATGCGAACGCGCCGCAACGGATGAACCGTGCGGCGCGCGTCTTGGACGATATAAAGGATGCGCCGGTCAGGCCGCGGGCGGCCTGAGGGGCATCAGTTTGCGGGCGCGGGTTCGGCCGGTTCCGCAGGTGCGGTTTCGACCGGTGCCGTCTCGACGGGCGCAGTTTCCGCGGGGGCATCGGGTTCCGCGTCGATGGTGACATTCGTATCGCCGCCGCCATCGGCAGGCGCGACATCGACGCCGTCTCCGCCCGACATGAAGAAGAACAGGAAGGCCACGACGACGACGATCGCGCCGACGATGAAATACAGTCCGTTGTTGTTGCGGTCAGCCATGGCAATGCCTCTTGGTCAGATCTGTTGTGATCCACCAATTCGCAGCCCGCCCGGTAAGTTCCCGCCCCCCATCGCATCGGCGCAACCATGCCTAATGCGCCACGCCGGCTGCGACGGATTCGTCGATGAACCGCCCCTCGCGGAAGCGGTTCAGCCCGAAGGCGGCGGCCAGCGGACCGGGGCTGCCCTTGGCGACCAGTTCGGCCATGGCCCAACCCGAACCGGGGATCGCCTTGAAGCCCCCGGTGCCCCAGCCGCAATTAACGAAGATGCCGCCCACGGGGGTGGTGGACAGGATGGGTGAACGGTCGCCCGTCATGTCCACGATACCGCCCCACTGGCGCAGCATCTTCAGGCGCGACAGCATCGGGAAAGTCTCGACCAGGGCGCGGACGGTTTCCTCGACATGCTGCCAGCTGCCGCGTTGGGTGAAATTGTTGAACCCGTCGGTGCCGCCACCGATCACCATTTCCCCCTTGTCGGATTGCGACAGGTATCCGTGGACGGTGTTGGCCATCACGACCACATCCATGCAGCGCTTGATCGGCTCGCTGACCAGTGCCTGCAGGGCGACGCTTTCGATGGGCAGGCGGAAGCCCGCCATTTCCGCAAGCTGGCTGGAATGACCGGCCACCACCATCGCCAGCTTGTCGCAGCCGATGCGGCCCTTGCTGGTGTTGACGGCGCGGACCTGCCCGCCCTCGGTCTCGACCCCCGTCACCTCGCAGTTCTGGATGATGTGCATGCCCATGTCCGAACAGGCGCGCGCATAGCCCCAGGCCACGGCATCATGGCGCGCCGTGCCGCCCCGCGCCTGATACAGTCCACCCAGGACCGGGTAACGCGGCCCGTCGATATTGATGATCGGCACCAGCTCCTTCAGGCGCTGCGGATCGACCCATTCGGTCGAAACACCCTGCAGGTTGTTGGCATAGACGGTGCGCTTGTAGCCCCGGATCTCATGTTCGGTCTGGGCCAGCATGATCAGCCCGCGCGGGCTGAACATGACGTTGTAGTTCAGGTCCTGCGACAGGCCTTCGTACAGCTTCAGCGCCTTGTCATAGATCGCCGCAGACGGGTCCTGCAGATAGTTCGACCTGATGATGGTGGTGTTGCGCCCGGTGTTACCGCCGCCCAGCCAGCCTTTTTCGATGATGGCGACATCGGTGATGCCGAAATTCTTGCCAAGGTAGTAGGCGGTGGCAAGGCCATGCCCCCCCGCCCCCACGATCACCACCTTGTAGCGGTCGCGCGGCACGGGGCTGGCCCATGCGCGGGTCCAGCCGGAATGCTGGCGCAAGGCCTGCCTGGCGATGGCAAAGACGGAATAGCGACCGGAACGGGGGGCGTCGGGCATGATGGATTCCACGGGTTGTGCTGGCGCCAGCATGGCCGCGATTTGCCTCCGATCTCAAGGCGTCATGCGGCAGATCACGGCAAAATGCGACATGCGACGTTCTGACGGTCACTTCCGCGCGCGTGCCCCCTTTGCAGTGCTTTCGATTCCCGCCGAACCCCGCTAGGGAAGAAGCCCAACGGAGGATGCCGATGTTCTGGATTCTGGCTGCGGCCCTGACTGCGATTGTTGCCCTTGCCATTCTGGCGCCGATCCGGCGGGGACGGGCGGATGGCAGGGCCGAGCCTGCCGCCGCCTATGACCTGCGCGTCTATCGCGACCAGCTGTCGGAGGTCGAGAACGACCTGGAACGCGGCGTGATCCAGCCCGAGGATGCCCAACGGCTGCGCGCCGAGATCGGCCGCAAGGTGCTGGATGCCGACCGGCGCATGTCGCAGGCGCGTCCCGCGGCCACATCTGCAGGCATGATGGGTGCGGGTCTGGCGGTCGCGGTCATGGCGGCCGGTGCGGTCGCGCTCTATCTGCGCGAAGGGGTGCCGGGGGCCGCCGACATGCCGATGGGCGAACGCCTGGCCGCCGCCGATCAGGCCTATCGCGGCCGCCCCAGCCAGGACCAGGCCGTGGCGCAGGCGCCCGCCATGCCCGTCCCGGACCTCTCGGGCGCCGATCCCGAATTCCTGACCATGATCGAGCAGCTGCGCGAGGCCGTGGCCCGCAATCCCGACGACCAGACGGGACTTGCCCTTCTGGCCACGAACGAGATGCGCCTTGGCAACCTGACCGCCGCGCTGAAGGCCCAGCAGCACCTGGTCGAACTGCGCGGCGATCAGGCCGATGCGGTGCAGCTGATGCAGCTGGCCACGCTGATGATCAATGCCGCAGGCGGCGTCATCACTCCGCAATCCGAAGCCCTGCTGGCCCGCGCCGTGGAACAGGACCCGGACCAGCCGCAGGCCCGTTATCTGCAGGGTGTGCTGCTGATCCAGAACGGACGCCCGGACCGCGCCTTTCCGATCTGGCGCGACCTGCTGCAGGAAAGCCCCGAGGATGCGCCCTGGATGCCCACCATCCGCAACGCGATCGAGGAACTGGCATGGCTGGCGGGGCAGCCCGATTACCAGCCGCCCGCCGCCACCGCCGCCCTGCCCAGCCCCGACGACGATGCCATCGCCGCCGCCGGCGACATGACCGATCAGGAACGCCAGCAGATGGTCGGCTCGATGGTCGAGGGGTTGCAGCAGCGCCTTGCCAGCCAGGGCGGTACGCCCCAGGAATGGGCCCGCCTGATCGGCGCGCTGTCGGTTCTGGGGCGCGACGACCAGGCCGCGTCGATCCTGTCCGAAGCACGCGGCCATTTCGCCGACAGCCCCGAAGCGCTGGCCATCATCGACGAGGCCGCAGCAACCGCAGGAATGACCGAATGATCTTCGAAGACATCACCGACATGGCCGCCGCCCTGCCCGCCATGGGCGCGCTGGCGGGGCTGGACCTGGGGACCAAGACCATCGGCGTGGCGGTCAGCGACGGCATGCGGCAGGTCGCCTCGCCCATCACCACCATCCGGCGCGAAAAGTTCACCCTGGACGCCGCGGCCCTGCTGAAGATCGCCGCCGAACGCGGCCTGACCGGGCTGATCCTGGGCCTGCCGCGCAACATGGATGGCAGCGAAGGCCCCCGCGCCCAATCCACGCGCGCCTTCGCCCGCAACCTGTCGCGCCTGACCGACCTGCCAATCGGCTATTGGGATGAACGCCTGTCCACGGTCGCCGCCGAACGCGCCTTGCTGGAGGGCGACACTTCGCGCAAGCGCCGCGCCGAAGTCATCGACCAGGTCGCGGCCGGCTATATCCTGCAAGGCGCGTTGGACCGGCTGAATTATCTCGCCCGTTAGGGCGCGCAGGGCCAAGCGGCAGCGTCCGGGACGGGCTTGCCCGTCCCGTCCCCCCTTCACCAGACAAGACGGTTCAGATGACACTCAGCCCCTGCATCCAGATCTGCCAGATCGACACCGACCAGGACCTCTGCATCGGATGCTTCCGCACGCTTGGGGAGATCGCAGCTTGGGGTGCCATGTCGGATGCGGCGCGCCGGGCCGTCATGGCCCGGTTGCCGGAACGCGAACGCCGGTACGACCAGCCCTAGCTGCCCATGCCCTTGCGCGGATCATAGGCGTGGCTTTCCCGCCATTTCTGCGCAAAGGCCTCCAGCTCGGGATCGATTTTCGGCGGCATGGCGATGCGCAACTCGACATGCTGGTCGCCCCCCTTCACGCCCCGCCCCCGCAAGCGCAGCTTCTGCCCCGAGGTCGCGCCCTTGGGGATCGTCAGGTTCACCGGCCCGTCGATCGTGGGGGCCGCGACCTTGGCGCCCAGGATCGCCTCGTCCAGGCTGATGGGCAGGGTCAGCAGGATGTCGTCGCCGTCGCGCCGGAAGAACGGATGTTCGGCGATCGAGACCTCCAGATAGGCGTCGCCCGGCCCGCCCCGGCCGATGCCAGGTTCGCCCTTGCCGCGCAGGCGGATGGTCTGGCCCTCGCGGACGCCTTGGGGAACCGCGACCTCCAGCGTGCCGCCCGCCGGCAGGGTGATCCGCGTGCGGCCGCCCTTGGCAGCGGTCAGGAAATCGACCCGCAGCGCCAGACGCAGATCCTGTCCGCGCTGGTCACCACGCCCGCCGAAACCGCCAAAGCCACCGAAACCGCCCCGGGGCTGCTGGCGCTGGCCAAACAGGTCGGCAAAGACATCCGCCAGGTCGGGGTCCTGCGCATGTCCGCCGAAACCGCTGCCGCCAAAGCCTCCACCGAAGGGATTGCCGCCCCCCGGCTGCTGGCGCCATTGCCGCGCCGTCGCCCGTTCCTGACCCGAAGCGTCGATTTCGCCCGCATCGAACCGCTTGCGCTGTTCGGGGTCCTTCAGCAGGTCATAGGCCGCCGAGGCCGCCGAAAAGCGGGCCGCGGCGGCGGGGTCGGCATTCAGGTCCGGGTGGTCGGTCTTGGCGATCCGACGATAGGCTTTCTTGATCTCGTCGGCGGTCGCGCCGCGGGATACGCCAAGTGCTTCGTAGGGATCGCCTGCCATGTCCGGCCTTTCATCTTCCATCGCCTCATCGACAAGATAGAGGCGTCGCGCCCACCATCAATAGGGCAGCCCGTGGCTCCGATGCAAACGGTCGATGCCGCGGATCAGATCCTCGGGCAGGTCGCGGTCCAGCCCTTCGATCAGATGGGCCAGCTGATCGGTGGTGGTGGCCCCGATGATCGGCACGACCTTGAAGGGCCGCGTCAGTTGCCAGGCAATGACCATGTGCACCACGTCCCAGCCATGGTCCGCCGCCAGCGCACCATAGGCGGCCGCCGCCTTCAGCCCGCGCTTGGTCTTGCGCCCGCCCAGGTTGCCCTGACCGCCGGTGGCCTTGTCCACCGCCGCGCGGCTGCCTTCGGGCATCGCGCCATCGGCGTATTTACCGGTCAGCAGCCCCGCCGCCAGCGGCGAATAGGACAAGAGCGTGACGTCCTCGTTCACCGCCGCCTCGGCCAGGTCGGTGTCGTACATGCGATAAAGCGGTGAATATTCGTTCTGGATCGCGGCCATGCGCGGCCCGCCCGTCCGGTCGGCCACGTCGCACCAGCGCGTCAGACCCCAGGCGGATTCGTTCGACAGGCCCACACCGCGCAGCTTGCCGGCGCGCACGCCTTCGGCCAGAGCCTCCAGCACGTCGGCCATGTGGTCCAGCGTCCGCGCCTTGTCCTGACCCGAAGGGTCGAAATTCCAGTTCTGCCGGAACGCATAGGACCCCCGCACTGGCCAGTGCAGCTGATAGAGGTCGATGCGGTCGGTCTGCAGCCGGCGCAGCGACGCGTCGATCGTCTGGCGGATGGTGTCGCCATCGAAAGGCTTGCCGTCGCGCAGGATCTGGCTGGGACCGGTGATCTTGGTCGCGATCTCGACCCGGTCGCGGTTGCCGGTGCGTGCCAGCCAGCGGCCGATCACCTCCTCGGACAGGCCGATGGTTTCGGCGCGCACGGGGTTCACGGGATACATCTCGGCGCAATCCATGAAGGTCATGCCGGCCTCCAGCGCCATGTCCATCTGGCGATGGGCCTGATCCTCGTCCGTCTGGTTGCCGAAAGTCATGGTCCCCAGGCAGATGCGGCTGACCTCGATATCGCTGCCGCCCAATGTCACGCGCTTCATGGCTGTGCTTTCCCTTGGTGATGATTTGCAGGGCAAGCTAACCGACATGGGCAGGGGTGCAAGCGGCAACAGGTGCCAATGCGTGAGAGGGGCGACCTTTCGGCCACCCCACCCGCGCGTCAAATCAAAGCTCTGGCTGAATTACTGGTTAAAAATACGGCAATTGCACGGCTGTGTCTAAGCGATCCCGCAGCCATGGGCTATAGCCCCAAAGGGCTATGTGACCTTGGGGCAACGCAGCCGCCCGGAACCCGTGGCCTGCCTTGCGCCTTACCCCTGCCGAACGCGGTCCTTCGACGGCTTTGCCAAGCAGTTGCCCTGAACGCGCAAGCAGTTATGTTGACCCTTTAAACATTCATATTTTCGCACGGGAACAGGCACATTATGCCACTCCATATGCTGAACCGCATTGATGCCGCGCTGGCAGAGCTGGCGCCGCGCGGGATCATGGTCGGGTATCACGTCCGCTTTTCACGGCCCGTCAGGCGGGTCTGCACCTATCCAAGCAGCTGGATCACCGATTACACGCGGCTGAACATGATCGTCGCGGACCCTTCGGTGATCTGGTGCATCCAGAACGAAGGCTTCATCCGCTGGACCGACCTTGTCACGCAGATCGCCGATCCGCTGCACGTGATGCGACAGGCTGCGGACGCGGGATTAACCTTCGGCGTGTCGATCAGCTGCGGCCTGCCCCAATCCCGGTCGCTTCTGGGGGCCGCGCGGTCGGACCGAGAGTTCACCGACCCCGAGATCGCCCGCATGCAGGACCTGCTGCAGCAAGGCCATGCCCTGCTGGACCGTGCGACGGCGATGCGGCCCATCCTGGTCGAGGCCCTCGAGGCGATCGCCTGCGGCATGACCTATGAACAGGCCTGCGCGCATCTGGGCATTTCGCGGACCGCGCTGCGATACCGCCTGCATGCCGCCCGTGCCGCATTGGGCGTCGAGGACAATCCCGAAGCGATCCGCCGGGCCATCGATCTGGGCCTGCTCAGCAGCAACAGCTATACCGGCATGGTCAAGGGACTGCCCGAGGCGCCGTCACCGACGTGACTTGCGCCGTTTCCGCTGCCGCCTCCATTCACGCAGGTTCCATTTGCGGAACAGACCCCGCTTGCTAAGGGATTCGAAGATCTCCTCGGGGCCTTCGGGGTCTAGGATCTCGTTTTCGGCCAGCCATTCCTCGAAACCGTTCAGGTCCGGCACCTCGTAGGGGATGACCGTGCGGCCCTCGCCGCGGGGCCTCATGCGGCTCTCGATCAGGGCGATCAGGCTGCCATCCTTGGCCAGCGCCTCGGACACTTCATGCGGCTCAAGGTCAAGATGCTCGGCCAGCAGGTCGTCGCGCAGGGCGGTGATGCTGTCGCGCAGGTCGGACTGGCTGTCCAGTTCCGCCGCCACCACGATGTCGCATTCCGTGTCCAGCCGCATCGAGCGGTTGTTGAAATTCGACGATCCGACGCGAAGATAGGTGTCGTCCACCACCGTGACCTTGGCGTGACAGTAAATCTCGGCCCCGCCGGCGGTGACGGGATGATAGATGCGGAACCGGTCGCTGTGATCCAGCTTCTTCAACGCCTCGAACAGCTTGGCGCGGGCAGTGTCCATGGCGATGGGCTCCAGCCAGCCCTGCGCGGTGATCGGGTTGATGATGACGATCTCGGGGGGGTCTTCCTCGACCAGGCGCTTGGCGATGGCCTGGGCCACCCGGCGCGAGGCGAAATACTGGCTCTCGGCATAGATCCGGTGCCGCGCCTTCGCGATCAGGTCCAGATACATCTGCTCGATCTCGAACGAGGATTGCACGTCGGGGATCTCGGGGCGGGTGCGGGCAATGGCCAAGGCCACGTCGCGGAAGGTCGGCTCCAACCCGTCCGGCCAGCATTTTCCAGTATCGGTCACCGGCGCCAGCGTTTCCCCCGACGCGATGCGCCAGCGGTCACGCGCCAGATCGCCCATGGCCCTTGCGGCCGGACCGTCGAAGGCGCTGGTGGCGTCATGCCAGGGGGGCATGATCTTGCCCTTGGGGCTGATCCGGCGGGGGTCGTCGTCGATATGCTGGCGCGTGTCCCAGCGCCCTTCGGTCATGTCGATGCCGCCGCAAAAGGCGATGCAGTCATCGATCACCACGATCTTCTGGTGATGCGAACTGGCAAAGGGATGCTTGGAATCCAGCCGCAGCGTGATGCGCGGATGCGCCTTCCAGCGCAGGATGGTCAGCAGGGTCGATCCCCGAAACATCGCTTTGAAGGCCCCGGTATCCCAGCGCAACAGCCGCACATGCAGGGACGGCGTGCGCCGCGCCAGCCACATGACGAAATCACCCAGCTTGGCGGGGCCGCCATCGTCGCGGGGATCGCCAAGATCGATCCGGGCGTCGAAGTCCCAGCCGATCATGAGGATGCTGCGGCGGGCCTTGAGCATGGCGCGCCGCACGGCGGTGAAATAATCGTCGGCATCGGCAATCATCGCAAAGCGGCCGGTCTGTTCGACCCGCCAGCAATTATGCCCGGGCCGCGCCAGTCGCTTGTTCATTTGATATTCCCCGTCATGATCTCGCATTTCATCGTCACGCGCCGGTCCCGGCTGCCCCCCTCCAACTTGAACGCGCCCGCATCGTTCCACAATCGGTTGCCCATGGCCGGCCGCCGATCCTCTGCACCGGGCGGACAAAGCGATGGAACGTTCCGGCCCCTTGGAACTTGACCTGTCAACAACAGGAATACGAGGGGGCATTTTGATGGATAAACTCGCGCAGAGGTTGGGCCTTCGGGTGGACCCGACCATCTTTTTCGTCTCGGCGGGGCTCAGCCTTGTCTTCGTCGTGCTGCTGGTCGCGCTGCCCGACCAGATTGGCGGGGCCTTTTCCGCGGGCCGCGCCTGGATCGTGACGAACCTCGGCTGGTTCTTCATCTTGGCGGTAAACGTCTGGCTGGGCTTTCTGATCTATGCCGCCATGTCGCGGCATGGCCATATCCGTCTTGGGCCGCGCAACTCGCGTCCCGAATATTCGAACCTGTCCTGGTTCACGATGCTGTTCGCGGGGGGCATCGGCACCGTCCTGATGTTCTGGGGCGTGGCCGAACCGATCAGCCATTACAAGGAACCGCCCCTGCCGGGGGTCGAACCGTTCACGCTGCAGGCGGCGCAGGACGCGATCTCGATCTCGCTCTATCACCTGGCGCTGCACACCTGGACGATCTTCGCGCTGCCGGGTCTGGCCTTCGCCTATTTCATCAACCGCTATGACCTGCCGGTGCGGGTCAGTTCCGTCTTCTATCCGCTGCTGCGCGAAGGCATCCACGGCCCGATCGGCAAGGCCATCGACATCGTGTCGATCCTGGGCACGCTGTTCGGCGTCGCTGTGTCGCTGGGCCTGGGGTCGTCGCAGGTGGCGGCGGGTCTGTCGGCGCTGTTCGGCCTGGAAAACGGGACCTGGCTGCGTCTGGCCATTCTGGCGGCACTGACGGCGGTGGCCACGACCTCGATCGTCGCGGGCTTGGACAAGGGGGTCAAGATCCTCTCGAACGTCAATATCGGCATGGCGGTCGGGCTGATGGTCTTCGTGCTGGTCACCGGTTCCACCCTGTTCCTGCTGCGCGGCATGGTCGAGACGGTCGGCCTCTATCTCTCCAACCTGCCGCGGCTGGCCTTCTGGAACGACATGCTGCACGGCGACGGCATGGGAACCGGCGACTGGGGCTGGCAGGGCAACTGGACGGTCTTCTATTGGGCCTGGACGGTGACTTGGTCGCCCTTCATCGGCCTATTCGTGGCGCGCATTTCGCGCGGGCGGACGATCCGTGAATTCGTCTTCGGCGTGCTGCTGGCGCCGTCGCTGTTCACCGTCATCTGGTTCGCGATCTTCGGCTGGCAGGCCATGCAGATCGACGGTCTGGGCGAAAGCGCGCGTGCCGCGATGGGCGGGGCCGCAGGCAGCATCAGCGCCGCGGTCGAGACGTCGGTGCCGCTGGCCATGTTCGCCTTCTTCGCCGAACTGCCTTGGGCGCCGGTGATGCAGGGGATCGCGGTGCTGGTCGTGGCGATCTTCTTTGCCACGTCGTCGGATTCGGCATCGCTGGTCGTGGACATGCTGTGCAGCGGCACCGCCGAACCCGGTCCCGTCCACCAGCGCGTCTTCTGGGGCGTCGCCGAGGGCATGATCGCGGCGACGCTGATCCTGCTGGCCGGAGAGGCGGGCCTAACCGCCCTGCAAGAGGTCATCACCGTCATCGGCCTGCCGATCTTCCTCTTGGTCTCGATGATGATCCCGGCGCTGATCCGGGGTCTGGGTGCCGAGGATATCGACCATATCACCATCGGCAAACGCCCCGCGCTGAGCGAGTTCGACCCCGACGAACCCGCCGAGGCCAAGACCTGAACAACCCGTCGGGCGGGATAATCCCGCCCGATGGGGGACCCCGATGGCCCTGTGGCGGTTGACCTGTCGGAACGGGGACGTCGATCCCCGCTCCGAACCCCTGAAAGCGACCGAAGCATGCAGGCACATCACAGATGACCGACCCGATCCTCTTTGTCCTTGGCGCCGTGATCGTGCTGATCACCTTCTATGATTTTTTGCGCACGACCGTCAGTCTCAGCGGGTTGGGTTTTATCAGCGCACGCGTGGCGGCGGGATTGTGGCGCATCCTTTCGGCCGTGGCCCGCTGGACCGAACGGTCGACGGGCTGGTCGATCCGCAAGCTGATCGGACCGCTGATCCTGATCAAGATCGCCGCGGTTTGGGTGGCGCTGCACCTGCTGGGCTATGTGCTGATGTATCGCGCGGGGCTGTCGCTGGTCGAATCGCAGACCGGCCAGCCCGCCACGCTGGTCCAGACCGTCGCATTCGCGGGTTCGGCGCTTTCGACCCTGGGGGCGTCCACCGTCACGGTGACCGGGGGCTGGTGGGACATCCTGTCGATGATCGCCGCCGTCAACGGCATGATCGTGCTGACCCTGTCGGTCAGTTTCGTCCTGAACGTCCTGCAGACAACCAACAGCGCGCGGACCTTTGCGATGCGCTTCAACGCCTTGGCGCGCAGTGCGGGCGACAGGCAGGGTCCTGCGCAGGTCGCGGGGCTGGGACCCGACCTGGCCGCCGTGGCCGTCAAGATGGTCGCATCTCCCCTGCCGGGATTCTTCGTGCCCGACGATCCGCGCATGGACTTTCCCCTGGCCATCCGAAACCTGTGCGACATGGTGCGCGATGGCGATGACGAACCCTTTCACGACGCCCGCACCGCCGAACTGATGGCCGCCCTTTCGCTGCTGGGCAGGCAGATCGGGCCCGATCGCGACCATCGCGACATGCAGGCGGCCAGGGCCTGGGCGGACCGCCACAGCATTCCGCGCCAGGATCAAGCCGAAGGAAAGACGACATGAACCGGCTTTGCCAGATTCTGATCCTTGCGATCGCCCTTTTTGCCACGACCCCGCATCCGGCGCAGGCCCAGGATGCCACCTTCGAGACGCCCGCGCTGAACGCGGGCCTAGGGCCCACGCCGGACCGCATCGACCGCCGGACGCCCCGCGCCGCGATGGCCAGCTTCCTGCGCGCCGCAGATGAGGAAGACTGGGCCGCGGCCGCCCATGTGCTGGACCTGTCCGACATTCCCGCCAACCTTCAGGCCGAACGGGGACCCAGGCTGGCCCATCAGCTTTACGACGTGATCGACCGCAAGGCGGTGCTGGACTGGTCGATGCTGAACGACCGCCCCGATGCGCTGCAGACCCAGGGCAACGACACCGAGGCCATGGCGGGCAATCCGCGCCGGTCGCTGTTGCTGCGTGACCTGTCCGTCGGCCTGATCCCCGCCGAAATCCGCCTGAACCGGCTGCAGCCTCCGGGCGGCGGCGATCCGATCTGGCTGTTCCCCGCCCAGACCGTGCGCGACATCCCGGCGTTGCACGCCGTCTATGGCCCGTCGAAATTCGAAACGGCGCTGCCGCAGGAAATGCGCGAAAAGACCCTGGGCGGGCTGATGCTGTGGGAATGGATCGGCATGCCGCTGCTGATCGCGGCCTCGGTGCTGTTGGGCTGGCTGGTCCACCGGACGCTGAAGATGGCGTGGCGCCGCGCGAACGGCAAGATCGCCACGGGCATTCTGCGCGCGGCATCAAAGCCCCTGATCATCATCACCGTCACAAGCCTGATCTGGTGGGTGTCGGGCAATATCTTCGTGTTTTCCGGCAAGATCGACGTCTTCCTGGCCCCTGCCATCGCGGCAGGCTTTGTCACGGCCATCCTTCTGTTCATCGTGAACGGCGTCGAGGTGCTGCTGGACGGTCTGATCGCGCCTGGCGAAGAGGTCGACCTGACCGTCGCCGAACAGGCCGAGGCCCGCGTGCTGGCCACGCGGCTGAATGCCGCGCGCCGGGTGCTGGTCATCGTGGTCTTCCTGATCGGTGTGGGGATCGTCCTGTCCTCGGCCGATCTGGCGGGCAGCCTCGGCCTGTCGCTGCTGGCCTCGGCGGGGGCGCTGACCATCATCCTGGGCTTTGCGGCGCGCAACCTGCTGGGCAACATCATGGCATCGCTGCAGATCGCGCTGAACCAGTCGGCGCGCGTGGGCGACCGGGTGCTCTACAAGAACGAGCTGTGCCATGTCGAACGCATCAACATGACCTATGTCCAGCTGCGCAACTGGGACAGCACCCGCCTGATCGTCCCGGTCGAGGAATTCGTCTCGGAAACCTTTTCCAACTGGACGCTGCAGGACCCCGAAATGCTGCGCGTCATCAAGCTGCGGCTGGATTCGCGCGCCGACATCTCGGCCCTGCGCCGGATCTTCGACCAGATCCTGGTCGACGTGAAGAACGAGGACATGGGCAAGAACCTGACCCAGCTGGACGGGTCCAGCGTCAATGTCGCCGAACATGACGCCTTTGGTCTTGTCGTCTGGTTCAGCGTGCCCTGCGCCGATCCGAACACCTCGTGGGAACTGTCCTGCGCGGTGCGCGAACGTCTGGTGGCCCAGGCCGCCCGCCACGAGGCCGAAACCGGCCAGCCCGTCTTTCCCGTCAACCTGCCCGTCGGGGCAGGCTGATCGTCCCGGAACGTCCCTTTGCGGCGGACGTTGCATTCAGGAATTGATCCACGGGGAGGGCAAGACATGGTCGAGTTTTCGGAATTCATGCTGCGGACCCTTTTTGCGGGGGCCTGCGGCCTTCTGGTCGGGCTGGACCGCGAGGCCAAGAACAAGCCCCTGGGCGCGCATGCCTATATCCTGGTGGCCTTGGGATCGGCGGCCCTGATGTCGGTGACGCTCAACTTCTCGCTCAGCGCCGTGGCCAACGAACAGGACATGATCGTCGACCCCAGCCGCCTGATGCAGGGCATCGTCGGCGGCATCGGCTTTCTGGGTGCCGGCGCCATCATGAACAGCAATGACAGCAAGCGTCTGCGCGGCGTCGGCAGCGGCGCGGCCATCTGGGCCGCGGGGACGATCGGCATCGCCTGCGGTCTGGGCTATCTGGCCGAGGCCGCGTTTCTGGCCGCCGTCATCTTCGCCATCCTGAACCTGCATGACTGGTTCGAACGCAAGGCCGGGGACGCATGACGCCCATGCCCGCCGACCACCACCCCGCCCCAGATTTCATCCACCTGATCGCCGGCATGGATGCCGTGACGCTGGCGCGACGCCTGATCGGCGCAAGGCTGGACCTGCGCGGCTGCGGCGGCATCATCATCGAGACCGAGGCCTATACCGCCGAAGACCCCGCATCCCACAGCCATCGCGGCCCGACACCGCGCAACGCATCGATGTTCGGGCCTGCGGGGCATGCCTATGTCTATCGATCCTATGGCATCCATCTGTGCCTGAACGTCGTCGCCCGCCCCGCCGAGGCCGTGCTGATCCGCGCCTTGGCCCCCGATCGCGGTCTGGCGCTGATGCGGATGCGTCGGAACGACCGAACGCTGTGCAACGGGCCGGGTCGTCTGGCGCAGGCGCTGGATTTGCGGATCACGGATGACGGTGCGCCCTTCGACGGGGGTGACATGGGCATCGGCCTGCCGCAGGCCATGGCGCCGCTTCTGATCGGCCCCCGCATCGGCATCAGCCGCGCGCAGGACCTGCCCTGGCGGTTCGGGCTGGCGGGTGCGACGGGCCTCAGCCGCGGTTTCCCAAGATGAGCGGGGATGTCATGCATACGCCCGACGGGCGCTATATCATCATCAGGGGGCGTCTGTGGCGGGCGACCAATCCCGGTCTTTCGCCCGAACGGCACAAGGAGCTGGTCGGCCAGCTGATGGATGCACGCCGCGCGGTCAAGGCCGCCAAACAGGGCGATGACGATGTCGCCTTGCGCAAGGCCCGCGATCAGGTCGATGCCGCGAAACGGGGTTTGGGTGAACGCGGTCCGGTCTGGTGGGATGACGGTGCCCCCGACATGAACCGCAGGATGGTGCGGAACACGCCCTATGCCGACTGGCATGCGGCGCTGGAAGACGCGATTCCGTTCTGATGTGATGACCTGGTAGCGGAGGAGGGACTTGAACCCCCGACACGCGGATTATGATTCCGCTGCTCTAACCAACTGAGCTACTCCGCCACAGGTGCGGCGGATTTAGAAGCTTCGGCGGGGGGCGTCAAGCGCTTTGGGGAAAGTTTTTCAACCATTCGCGAATTTCCTGCCACCGCCCGCTGCGGCAATGAAAAACGCCGCCCCCGGATGGCACGGGGACGGCGCTGATTTTGATCGGACGCCGCGTCCTTAGCGGGCCTTGACCACTTGGATCAGCGGCATCACATCGGACATGTCGGGGCCATGCGCCTGACCGGTGACGGCCTTGCGCAGCGGCATGAACAGGCCTTTGCCCTTGCGGCCCGTGGCCTCCTTGACGGCGCTGGTCCATTCGCTCCAGGTCTGGTCGGTATAGGGCGGCGGCGGCAGCAGGGTCATGGCCTGGGCGATGAAATCGGCATCTTCGGGGTCGATCTGCGGATCGGCGCCCTGGCTGAAGATCTGCCACCAGGCCTCAAGATCCTCCAGCCGGGTGATGTTCTGCGATGCCACCCGCCAGAACCGTTCAGCCTGATCGGCAGGGACGCCCAGTTCCGCGATGCGGTCCGCGACCTGATCGAAGGGCAGCGACTGGTTGCGTTCGCGGGTCAGCGGCCACAGGTCGTCGGCATCGAATTTCGTGGGCGAGGCCCCGAAATTCGACAGATCGAAACTGTCGGCCAGTTCGTCCAGCGATGCCAGGCCGACGGGCTGGCCCGACCCCAGGCGCGCCATCAGGCCCAGCAGAGCCTCGGGGGCGACGCCGCCTTCGCGCAGATCCTTCAGCGACAGCGCGCCGATCCGCTTGGACAGCTCCTCGCCCTTGGCGCCCGTCAGCAGGCTGTGATGGGCAAAGCGGGGCGGCGTGCCGCCGATCGACTTGATGATCTGGATCTGGGTGGCGGTGTTGGTGACGTGATCGGACCCGCGCACGATGTCGGTGACGGCCATGTCCGTGTCGTCGACGCTGCTGGCGAAGGTATAGAGCACCTGCCCATCCGCACGCAGCAGCACCGGGTCGCTGACCGAGGCCGCATCGATCGAGATGTCGCCCAGGATGCCGTCATGCCATTCGATCCGTTCGTGATCCAGGCGGAAACGCCAGTATCCCTGACGTCCTTCGGCACGCAGGGCATCCTTGTCGGCCTCGCTCAGGTTCAGGCCGGTGCGGTCATAGACCGGCGGCTTGCCCATGTTCAGCTGTTTCTTGCGCTTCAGGTCCAGCTCGGTCGGGGTCTCGAACACCTCGTAGAAGCGACCGTTGGCGCGCAGCTCGGCGGCGACCTCGGAATACCGCTCAAGGCGCAGGGACTGGCGTTCCACCCGGTCCCAATGCAGGCCCAGCCAGTCCAGGTCCCGCTTGATGCCGTCGACATATTCCTGCCTGGACCGTTCCTGGTCGGTGTCGTCCAGGCGCAGGATGAACTGCCCGCCGTTCTTGCGGGCGATCAGATAGTTGAACAAGGCGGTGCGCAGATTGCCGACATGGATGTTGCCGGTGGGCGATGGCGCGAAGCGGGTGATGGTCATGGGGCGTCTCCTGTTACCGGTTGCTCTTTCACAAAGCCCGGTTTTTGTCCATATCATGGGCCAAACGCAGGAGGCACGGATGAGTGATTGGGACGGGCTTGCAGCCCCGGACGCCGCAGAGATCGAGGCGATGGCCCGCGCGGCGATGACGGCGCTGCCCGCCGAATTCGCCCCCGCTGCGGCAGCGGTGGCCATCCGGGTGGCCGAATTCGCCCCCGAGGAGATGCTGGACGAATTGCAGATCGACGATCCGTTCGAACTGACGGGCCTTTATGACGGCATTCCGGTGACCCAGAAATCCATCGCCGACCAGCCCGGCGGGCCGGACATCATCTGGCTGTTCCGCCGCCCCATAATCGACGAATGGGCCGCGCGCGGCGATATCGGGCTGCAAGACCTGGTCATCCACGTGGTCACCCATGAAATGGCCCATCACTTCGGCTGGTCCGACGACGACATCGCCAGCATCGATCGCTGGTGGGAATGAGCGGCCAGTCCCCGATCCTGACCGTCACGCTGAACCCGGCGCTGGACCTGACCACCGCGACCGATCAGGTCGGCCCCGACCGCAAGCTGCGCTGCGACAAGCCCGCGACCTTTCCCGGCGGCGGCGGCATCAATGTCAGCCGCGCGATCAAGATCATCGGCGGCCAGTCGACCGCCATGGTGGCGCTTGGCGGGGCCAACGGCACCCGCATGGCCGAGATGCTGAAGACATCGGGGCTGCAGGTCTTGCGGGTGACGGCGCCGGGTGAAACCCGGCAGTCGCTGGCCGTGACCGACCGTGCCACGGGCGGCCAGTTCCGGTTCGTCATGCCGGGGCCTGAATGGCACATGACCCACGTGTCGGCGGCCATGACCGCCATCGCCGAGGCCGCGCGCGCAGGAGGCTGGGTGGTCGTGTCGGGGTCGAACCCGCCCGGCGTCGCGGCGGGGTTCGAACAGATGCTGACGGTACGCCTGAAGGACGGGCGCGCCCGCCTGATGGTCGACGCCGAGGGAGAGGCCCTGCGCGCGCTGGCCGGATCATCCATCCCCGTGGACGTGCTGCGCATGGACAGCCGCGAGGCCGAGGGCCTTTGCGGGCGCCCC
Organism: Paracoccus sp. SM22M-07; assembly: GCF_001887735.1. NCBI lineage: Bacteria > Pseudomonadati > Pseudomonadota > Alphaproteobacteria > Rhodobacterales > Paracoccaceae > Paracoccus > Paracoccus sp. SM22M-07. Next base: position 255,058 of record NZ_JPKW01000002.1, on the reverse strand, counting down.
CTGCCCCTGCGCGAGGACAGCGCCGGTTTCGCCGCCGATCTGGTCCGCAATGGCGCTGCCCATGCGGTGGTCGTGGCGCGGGGGGCGGATGGGTCGGTGGTGGCCACCAAGGACGGCGCCTGGCACGCGGCGGCGGCCCCGGTCGAGGTGGTCAGCGCGGTGGGCGCGGGCGACAGCTTCGTGGCGGGCTTCGTTCTGGCCCTGTCGCGCGGCTGGCCCATGCCCGAGGCCCTGGCCCTGGGCACCGCCGCCGCATCCGCCGCCGTCATGACGCCCGCGACCGATCTGTGCCATGCCGATGACGTGCGCCATTTCTATTCGCAGCGCGACGTGACCCTTCTGACGCCCCGATAGGGCGGCGAACAAAAAAGGCCGCCCCGCAGGACGGCCTGAAAATCGTGATGTGGCGGGGTGGTCAGGCGGCTTCTGCCTCTTCGGCTTCGGCGGCCATGCGGCGCTCGCTTTCCTCGCGCGACAGCGCCACCGAGGTGCGCACGCCCTTCGAGACGAATTCCATCAGACCCTTCACGACGCGTTCGTTGGGGTCGATCCCGGCACAGGACAGAACTTCGCGGCCATCGCGCGACCGTGCCCAACGGGCAATCTGTTCGGGGCCGTTTCCATATTTCTTGTCATCGGCGATGGCATCGTCCAGCGCCGCCAGAACCACCGCTGCAAACAGCTTGCGGGCCCGCTGGCCCTGTTCGAAATTGAAGGCCGAGCCGTCAACAAAATCGCGCATCTCGTTTCGTCCATCTCTTGCGGCTCTGATAAGGCAACAGAGCCTTTGGGGAAAACTTGAGCGCTTTCCCAGTTTCTTGAAATCCGTTTCTCCGACGGTGACGCCCGCCTTAGCCTTTCGGAACGCCGATTCGGTATCCCCCGGACCGCATGTCAGCCATGTCCTTAGCGCATGACGCCCAAATTGCGGGAATTTTTACCCCTGCTACGTCACGTCAGCGAATTGGTGCCACAGATCGCGCCTTGACAACGCCGCAGATCCGTTCTGGTTGCCTCATTCGTTCTGCCTCGATATAGGGGCAGCATCATGCCGTTCAACACGCGGACGGCCGGAATTTTCCGCAAACACGCAAGAGCATCCCATGCCCAAAATCAACGGCAATGAAATTCGTCCCGGCAACGTGCTGGAACATGATGGCGGCCTGTGGGGCGCCGTGAAGGTCAGCCACGTCAAGCCCGGTAAGGGCGGCGCCTTTGCCCAGGTCGAGATGAAGAACCTGCGCGACGGCCGCAAGCTGAACGAACGCTTCCGCAGCGAAGACAAGGTCGAACGCGTCCGCCTGGACCAGAAAGACCAGCAATTCCTGTACGAAACCGACGGCAAGCTGGTCTTCATGGATAACGAGACCTTCGAGCAGACGGAACTGGACGCCGATCTTCTGGGCGACCGTCGCCCCTTCCTGCAGGACGGCATGATCGCCACCGTCGAATATTACGGCGAGGAAGCCCTGTCGGTCTCGATCCCGCAGAAGGTCACCTGCACCGTCGCCGAGACCGAGCCGGTCGTCAAAGGCCAGACCGCCGCCAACAGCTACAAGCCCGCGACGCTGGACAATGGCGTGCGCATCATGATCCCGCCCTTCGTCGGCGAGGGTGAGGCGATCATCGTCAACACCGAAGCCTTCGAATACAGCGAACGCGCCTGATCCGGGCCCCGCGCCCAGGCAGAATTTCGACGCCCCGCGGCATGCGCCGGCGGGGCGTTTTGCCATCACGCCTGCGTCGTCACGATGCAGTGATCGGGGGCATTCGACGTGGTTCGGCCCTGCCAGCCGATGCAAGCCTGCGTCAACGAAGGGGGCAAGGATGAACGATCTGCTGAACCTGCTGGGCCGCATCCTGATCGCGCTGCTGTTCCTGGGCGGTGCCGTGCAGAAATTCACCGACCCCTTGCAGGTCGAACAGATGATCGCCAGCCTGGGCCTGCCCGCCGATCTGGTCTGGCCGGTGGCCGTCTTCAACCTGGCGGCGGGGCTGGCGCTGATCTTCGGGCCCTGGGTGCGGGGCTGGGCGCTGGTGCTGGCGGTCTATTGCATCGCGACCAGCTGGTTTCACTGGCAGCTGCGCGCCGATCCCTGGCAGGTCACCATCGTCGTCAAGAACTGGGCCATCGCCGGGGGACTGCTGATCCTGGCCGCCCAAGGCCCCGGCAGACGGGTGCGCTGGCGCTAGTCGAACAGGCTCAGCTGACCGTCATCAGGCTCGGCGTCGAAACCCGACAGCGTGATCCCCAGCAGCCGCACCCCGCGCGGGTCGGGCAGCACCCCTGCCGCCAGATCCCGCGCCACGGCCAGCATCTGGTCGCGCCCGGCGACCGCCGCCCCCATGCTGCGCGCCCGCGTGATCTGCTGGAAATCGCTGAACTTGACCTTCAGCGTCACCGTCCGCCCCTGCAGCCGGTGCTTGCCGACATGGGTCCAGACCTTGTCCGCCAAGGGCGCCAACGCCTCGGATGCGGCCTCCAGCGTCATCAGATCTGCCGAAAAGGTGTTTTCCGCCCCCACGGATTTGCGGACCCGGTCCGGGCTGACCCGCCGATGGTCCACCCCGCGCGCGATGTTCCAGTAATAGCGCCCCGCCTTGCCAAAGCGCCGCGTCAGGAAATCCAGGTCCTGCGTCCGCAGGTCGGCACCGGTCTGGATGCCCATCGCCTGCATCTTGGCCACCGTGGCAGGGCCGATGCCGTGGAACTTGCCCACCGGCAGGTCCAGCACGAAGTCCGGCCCCCGGTCGGGGGTGATGACGCACAGCCCATCGGGCTTGTTCTGGTCCGAGGCCAGCTTGGCCAGGAACTTGTTGTAACTGACGCCGGCGCTGGCGGTCAGGCGGGTTTCGGCACGGATGGCGGCGCGGATGGCCTTGGCGATCTGGGTAGCCGTTTGGCCGGGTTCCAGGTGGTCGGTGACGTCCAGATAGGCCTCGTCCAGCGACAGCGGCTCGATCAGGGGGGTATGACGGGCGAAGATGGCGCGGATCTGCTGGCTGACCTCGCGATAGACCTCGAAGCGGGGGCGCACGAAGACCAGATCGGGGCAAAGCCGCGCGGCAGTGACGGATGGCATGGCCGAACGCACGCCAAAGACCCGCGCCTCATAGCTGGCGGCGGCGACGACCCCGCGCGCCGCCGACCCGCCCACCGCCACCGGCCTGCCGCGCAATTCGGGCAGGTCGCGCTGTTCGACCGAGGCATAGAAGGCATCCATGTCGATATGGATGATCTTGCGCAGCGGCGGGGCTGCGTCGTCACGGGGCGGGGCCGCCCCGGGGGTCATTCAGGATAAAGCCGCGCATCCGCGGCCTGCATGTCCTCGGTCACGCGGTCGTGGCGCACATGGGCGATGGCCCTGCCGCCCGATTGCGTGAACAGCGTGCCGACATCCTTGCCGCCTGCGGTGATGGTCGTGCCGATGGGGGCCTGACCGTCGATGCGCAGGGTCTGGATGCCCTTCCGCAGCTCGGTCTTGTGCTTCATGCGGGCGGTGACTTCCTGGCCGACATAGCAGCCCTTGCGGAAATCGACGCCGTTCAGACGCTCGAACCCGGTTTCCAGGATGAAGGTCTCGTTCGGGATCAGTTCGATCATGGTTTCGGGGATCAGGTTCGCCACGCGGATCGCATCCCAATCCGTGCCGTCATCGGCGGGCAGATCGCCGGGCGCGCCATACAGCCGCCAGCCAAGCGCCGGGTGGCGCGGATCGGGGATGGCGCCGTCGGGGGCGGGACCGGTGCCGCGCGCCACGGCCAGGTCGGTCATCGCCAGATCGACCTTGCTGCGCAGCTTGTACATGCTCAGCCGCCGCAGCAGGTCGTCGGCCAGCTGCGCGTCCACGTCGATCAGCAAGGCATCGCCATCGGGGACGATCAGGAAATCGACCAGATACTTGCCCTGGGGCGTCAGGATCGCCGCCCAGCAGGGGGCACGCCGGACGTCGTTGGTGACAAGCCCCTGCAGAAAGGCGGTGCTGTCGGCGCCGGTCACGCGGATGATCTTGCGGGTCATTCCTGGTCTCCGAATTGAAGGGCAACAAGGCGGGCATAGGCACCGCCCTTGGCCATCAACTGGTCATGGCTGCCCTCTTCGACAACCCTGCCGGCATCCAGAACCACGATCTTGTCGGCATCGCGCACGGTCGACAGGCGGTGGGCGATGACCAGCGTGGTGCGGCCCTTGGACAGGCTGTCCAGGGCCTCCTGGACCATGCGTTCGCTGGCCGTGTCCAAGGCGCTGGTGGCCTCGTCCAGCAGCAGGATGGGCGCGTCGCGCAGCAGGGCCCGGGCGATGGCGATGCGCTGGCGCTGGCCGCCCGACAGCGACGATCCGCGCGGACCGGCCGCGCTGTCCAGGCTGCGCTGGTCGTCCAGGAAATCGCTGACATGGGCGGCATCCAGCGCCTTTTGCAGATCCTCGGCCGAGGCGCCGGGCCGCCCCATCAGCACGTTGTCGCGCAGGCTTTCGTCGAACAGCGCCGATTCCTGGGCGACGGTCGAATACTGGTCGCGCAGCACCCCAAGATCATATTCCGTGACTGGCACGCCCCCCAGCAGGACCTGACCGCTGTCGGCATCGACCATCCGCGTCAGCAGGTTGAAGACGGTGGATTTCCCCGCCCCCGACGGACCGACCAGCGCGGTTGTCTGGCCTTCCTCGGCGGTCAGCGTCAGGCCGCGCAGCACCGGCTGGCCGTCATAGGACAGCCGGACGTCCTTCAACTCGATCCGGGTGTTGGCAGGGGCCTCGCTGCGGGGGCCCGACACGACGGTCGGCTGCGTGTCGAAGACCTGATAGATGCGTTCCAGGCTGGCGGCGGCGGTCTGCCATGTGCCGGCCAACCCGCCAAGGCGGCGCATCGGCTGGAAGGCCAGCGCCAGGGCGGTGAAGAAGGCCATGAAATCGCCGACGCTGCGGTCGCCTTCCATCACCTCGTTGCCACCCAGGGCCAGGACAGCGACGAAGCCGATGCCCGTGACGATGTCGGTCAGCGCCGGGATCACGCTGGAGGTCGCGGCGACCTTGGTTTCGGCCCGGCGGATGCGGCCGACGATGGCGGCAAAGCGGGCGGTCTGGTCGGCCTCGGCCCGGTTCAGGCGGATCGAGGCGATGCCGTGCAGCACCTCGTCCAGGCGGGTCGCACGCAGGCTGGCATTGGCGCGGTTCTGGCGCACCTTGCGGCGGATGTATCGCTGCACCAGCGCGGCGGGCATGATCAGGATCGGCGCCCCCACCAGCGCGCCAAGCGTCCAGACCGGGTCGATGGTCATGGCCACCCCGAACAGCATGACCAGCGCGATCGCGTCACGCGTCGCCCCGGTGATCAGCGTGGCCCAAACACCCTGCACGGCGATGGTATCGCCCTGGATGCGCTCGATCATGGCGCCGGGGGAATTTTCGCGAAAGAAGCGCTGGTCCAGCGTCAGGATATGGGCCAGCAGGTTCGTCTGCATGGCGGTGGAGACCGACAGCGACACCCGCGTCAGCAGGGCACGGCTGGCGATCAGCGTCACCGCGCGCAGCAGGAAGATGCCGAAGATGGCGCTGCCGACCCACCAGATGGCGCCCGGTTCCTTGCCGATGAAGACCAGGTCGAACAGCGGCTTCAGCATCCAGCTGATCAGCGCCAGGGTCGACCCCTCGACCGTCATCAACAGGAAGGCCAGGATCATGCCGGTCTTGTGGGGCCGCAGATAGCCGTCGAACAGCCTGCGCAGAAGGCCCTGCACCTTGCCGGGTGTCGGTGCGGGATCGCCGGTGCGGGCGGCTGCGATCAGGCGGGCGGGGCTGTCTTTGCGCGGATCCACGGGTCTGGTCGGCCTTTCCGTGACGGAGGATGGGGCCCGCCCGGACAGGCGCACCGTAACTTGGCCCCAGCTTTACCCCGTTCCCCCCTGCCCCCACAAGACCATGCCCCCCGCAAGCCTCACGCGGCGGTTGACGGCTGCCGGGCGTGGCCCTACCGATCCTTGCATGATGTGAAGGATACCGCAGATGAGCCTAGCCCACGGTCACGACCTGATTGCCATTCCCGGCCCCTCGCCCGTTCCGGCGCGCGTGCTGAATGCGGCGCACCGCGCCTCGCCCGACATCTATGGCGACGCGCTGGCGCAGGTGAACGTGGCGGTGATGGGTCAGCTGAAGCGGCTGGCGGGCACCACGCAGCATCTGGCGCCCTATATCGGCAATGGCCATGCGGGCTGGCAGGCGGCGGCCGACAACCTGTTCGATCCGGGCGATCACGTGCTGGTCCTGACCTGCGGCCATTTCGGGCGCTCCTGGGCCGAGATGCTGACCCAGTCCGGCATCCGCGCCGAGCGTCTGGATTTCGGCAACCGGCCCGCCGATCCCGACCGGCTGGCCGACAGGCTGGCCCAGGACCGCGCCGGCAGCATCCGCGCCGTGCTGGTCTGCCAGACCGACACGGCCAGCGCCACCATGGCCGACATCCCGGCGCTGAAGGCCGCGATGGGCGACCACCCGGCACTGCTGGTGGTGGATGCCATCGCCTCGCTTGGATGCGCACCGATGAGGATGGACGACTGGGGCGTCGACGTGCTGATCGCGGCCAGCCAGAAGGGCATGATGTGCCTGCCCGGCACCGCCTTCGTCTGGTTTTCCGACCGCGCGGCCAAGGGCGGGCGCAAGGGGGCCGCGTCACCCTATTGGGACTGGCAGCTGCGCGCCGATGCCGAGGCGCTGTGGCGGTTCTGGGGCGGCACGCCCCCGGTCCAGCAGGTCTTTGCCCTGCAGGAGGCGCTGACAATGATCCTGGACGAGGAAGGGCTGGAGGCCGTCTGGACACGCCATGCGCGCCTGGCCCGCGTGGTCTGGGCCGCGGTCGACGCCTGGGGCGTGCAGGACGGCATCGCCTTGCCGGTCGACGACCCGGCAGCGCGGGCGCTGTCGGTCACCGCGGTGCGGATGCCGCGCGCCGACGACCTGCGGGCCTGGGTGACGCGCGAATGCGGCGTGACGCTTGGGGTCGGGCTGGGCGCTCAGGACCCGGCCAATGCGCTGCGCATCGCCCATATGGGCCATTGCAACGCCGCGATGATGATGGGCACGCTCGGCGCGATCGAGGCCGGATTGACCGCGCTGGACATCCCCCATGGGTCGGGGGCGCTGGAGGCGGCCGCCACCAGCATCGCGCGGACGGCCTGACGCCCCTAGGCGCTGTCGTCGGGCCAGCGGGCCAGCGTGACGATGGTGTCGCCATAGCTGCGCCGGTCCAGCAGCCGGACCCGGACCGGCAGCAGGGGCGGGCGCGAGTCCTCCCAGACGATGGTGGCGCCGGGGGCAATCCAGTTGCCATCGGCGGCCGAGGCCAGCGCGGCCTCGCCCTTGCCCTGCGCATAGGGCGGGTCCAGCAGGATCAGCGAATAGGGTGCGCCCTGGTTCGCGCCCAGTTTGGTGGCGTCGCGCCGCCACAGATCGGTGACGCCCGTGGCGCGGGCTCGTTCGACATTCTGGCGGATCAGGTTCCGCGACGTGACGCCGTCATCAACGAACGAGACATGGGCCGCACCGCGCGATAGCGCCTCGAGGCCCAGGGCACCGGTGCCCGCGAAGAGGTCCAGCACCCGCGCGCCGGGCACGGGATTGCCGTGGCTGCCGTTGATCAGCAGGTTGAAGATGGATTCGCGCACCCGGTCGGTGGTCGGGCGCAGATGGGCGGCGGGGTCACCTTCGCCCAGATCGACCAGCTTCAGACCGCGCATCGAGCCGCCGACGATCCTCATGATTGCGTCCCGCGACGGCGGGGGGCTGCCTGCCCCCCGCGCCCCCCGGGGGCGGTTCGTGAACGGCTGTGTCGGGTTGTCGGCATCATGTCATCAGGGCCTTCAGGTCGGGGGCATCGGCGATCAGGTCGGGATCGGGGCTGCGTCCGGCCTCGATCAGGCGCTTGCCGATCATGTAGGCGCGGGCGTCGTTCAGCGCATCCACCGCGATCAGGCGGCCTTGGCGGTAATACCAGATCGAGGCGCAGTGATCGCCCTGCCCGGCACGCAGCACCGTTCGGTCATAGCCGGTGTTCAACCCGGCGATCTGCAGCTTGGCATCGAACTGATCCGACCAGAACCACGGCTTGGCGACATAGTCGCGCGCCTGCCCCAGCATGTTGTCGGCCACGCATTCGGCCATGTCGATGGCGCCGCCGACGCTTTCCAGCCGGATCTGACCGCCCTCATGCGGGAAGCTGGCGCAATCGCCGGCAGCCCAGATGGCGGGGTCGGACGTCCGGCCCGTCGCATCGGTGGCGATGCCATTGTCCAGATGCAGCCCCGCCGTTTCGGCAAGCCGGACGCGGGGCAGCACGCCAATGCCCATGACCACCAGATCCGCGGGCAGGACGCGTCCATCGTTCAGCGCGACGCCGGTCACGCGATCATCGCCCTGCAGGGCGCTGATGCCGGTGTTTTCAAGGATGGTCACCCCATGGGCGTGATGCAGGGCGGCGATGATCTGCGAGGTCTGGGGGGATGCAACGCGGCCCAGAATGCGCGGGGCGGCCTCGACCAGGGTGACGTTCAGGCCCAGCTTGCGGGCGACGGCTGCGGCCTCGAGCCCGATATAGCCGCCGCCGATGACCACAAGATTGCGCCCCGCCGTCAGTGCGGGGGCCAGCGCATCGATATCGGCCAGATCGCGGATGACATGGGTGCCGGGCAGATCGCCCCCCATCGCGGCGGGCAGGCGGCGGGGTTCCGCGCCAAGCGTCAGGGCCAGCGCATCATAGGGATGGTCGCCCGCATCGGTCGTGACGACGCGCGCCTGTGCATCGATGGCGGTCGCCGTTTCGCCACGGCGCAGGTCGATCCCCTGATCGCGCCACCAGTCGGGCGCGCGCAGCGTCAGCCGGTCCAGCGCCATGTCGCCCAGCAGATAGGCCTTGGACAGGGGCGGGCGCTGATAGGGCGCGGCGGGTTCCTGACCGATCACGGTCAGCGGCCCGTCGTGACCCTTGGCCCGCAGGCGTGCCGCCATCGAGGCCGCTGCCTGCCCCGCCCCGACTATCACGATCCGCATCACGTCGCACCCTTCCGCTGTCATCTGGCCTGTCGTCCGGCGGCACCCTATAGTCGCGCCGAATCCGTTGCAATTCAGGAGAGACCGATGACCATCAAGGCTGGAGACAAGCTGCCCGAGGGGCAATTGCTGCGCGTGGGCGAAAACGGCCCCGAGAGCGTCTCGACCACCGATCTGGCGACGGGCCGCGTGGCGCTGTTCGGGCTGCCGGGCGCCTTTACCGGCACCTGCACCAATGCCCACATGCCCAGCTTCGTGCGCACCGCGGACCAGTTCCGCGACAAGGGCGTGACGCGGATCGTCTGCATCACCGTGAACGATCCCTTCGTGGCGGATGCATGGGCCGAACAGACCGGCGCCAAGGATGCCGGCATCGAGGTCCTGGCCGATGCCGATGGCAGCCTGACCAAGGCGCTTGGACTGGATTTCGACGCGCCGCCGGTCGGCTTTCAGGGGCGCTGCAAGCGCTTTGCCTCGCTGCTGAGCGACGGCACCTTCGAGACGGTCGATGTCGAGGATTCGCCGGGCACCTGCAGCGTCAGCGCGGGCGAGGCCCTGCTGGAAAAGGTCTGACCGGGCTTTGCGTCCCGCGACGGCCGGGGGCTTCGCGCCCCCGGACCCCCGCGGGGCGTGACCGACTGCGGACCCCGGATCAGCCCTTGCGGAACGGGGTCCAGTCGGTCAGCGCCTGGATTTCCTGGCCCATCGCATCGCGTTCCTGGTCCAGATAATTTTCCAGCGCCTTCAGGAACCCCGGATCGGCCACCCAATGCAGCGAGTGGATCGGAACGGGTTCGTAGCCGCGCGCCAGCTTGTGGTCGCCCTGAGCGCCCGCCTCGACCCGAGAAAGACCGTGGGCGATCGCGTGATCGATGGCCTGGTGGTAGCACAGTTCGAAATGCAGGAAGGCATGGTCTTCGGTGCAGCCCCAATAGCGGCCATAGATGGCATCCGGTCCCAGGAAATTCAGTGCCCCCGCGATCGGGATACCGTCCTGTTTGGCCAGGACCAGCAGGATGTCGTCGCGCATGGTGTCCTGGATCAGGTCGAAGAACTTGCGCGTCAGGTAGGGTTGGCCCCATTTCCGCGCGCCGGTATCCTGATAGAATTCCCAGAAGGCGTCCCAGTGATGCGGCTGCAGATCATCGCCGGTCAGGTGGCGGATCGTGCCGCCAAAGCCCTGGGCGCGGGCCCGTTCCTTGCGCAGGTCCTTGCGCTTGCGCGATGACAGGGCGGCCAGGAAATCGTCGTAGCTGGCATAGCCGCGGTTCAGCCAGTGGAACTGCTGGGTGATGCGGGGCAGGAAACCCGCCTGTTCGCCCAGAGCGGCCTCGGATTGGGTGCAGAAGGTGACATGGGCGCCCGATGCCTGCACATGGTCGGTGACCTGCATCATGCCCTGCAGCAACGCCATCCGGGCGGTGTCATCCTGCGCCAGCAGGCGTTGGCCGGTTGCGGGGGTGAAAGGAACCGCCGCCTGCAGCTTGGGGTAGTACCGACCGCCCGCGCGGGTATAGGCCTGCGCCCAGGCATGGTCGAAGATGTATTCACCCTGGCTGTGGCCCTTGGCGTAAAGCGGCGCCGCCCCGACGATGCGCCCGTTGCGTTCCACCGTCAGGTGCAGCGGCTGCCAGCCCGTTCCCGTCCCGACCGATCCCGATTGTTCCAGGGCCAGCAGGAAGCGATGCGTGGTGAAGGGATTTCCGTCGCCCAGACCATCCCACAGGTGCGGATCGATCTGGGCGATGGAGGGATGGGTGGTCAGGGTCAGCGTTTCGCTCATCCCCGCAAGATAGGGCGGGCGGCGATGAATGTCAGGGGGGCGGGTGCGGTCAGGACGTCGCAATCGCGTGACGTCCTGAGGCAGGGGTGGTGGCATCAGGCGGCGGGGGTGTAGCCCTCGAAGGTGATGTTTCCGGCGATGCGGCGCGCGGCCTGTTCCTGTTCGGCGCTGCGCACCGTCCAGCACAGGATCGGCACGCCCTGCGCGGCCAACGCATCCACGCGTGCATCCCCCAGATCGCCGATCGCATGAGAGATGAAGCTGGCGCCGCAGCGGTCGAAATCGGTGATGCCGGCCAGTTCGGCGCGGCGTTCGGGGAAGATGGCGGGCCAGTGCTCCTCGGAGAAGTCGCAGGTGGTCAGGCCGACCGGGATATCGGGGGCCGCGTCGTGGAATGCCGCGACCTGATGGGGGTTGAAGGACATCATGGCGACGGGGCCGTCATACCCCTCCAGCGCATCCGCGACCCTCAGATGCAGATCGCCGATATCGGGGCCAAGCGTGCCGTCCTGATCCTTGATCTCGATCAGCAGGGGGACCTGGCCCGCGACCAGCTCCAGGAACTGGGCCAGGGTCGGCACCTGTTCGGCGCTGCCCAGCAGGCGATGGCCCTGCAGCGTGTCGACCGGTGTCTGGGACACCAGCCCCTTCTGCCCCGTCAGGCGCGTCAGGTCATGGTCGTGAAAGACCATGGGCGTCCCGTCGGCGGCGGGCTGGATGTCCAGCTCGATCCCGTAACCCGCCTCTATGGCGGCACGCGCCGCCGCAAGGCTGTTTTCCGGCACGCCGTCCCCGTGCAACCCGCGATGGGCGATGGGGGCGGTCAGAAAGGCTTGCGGCAGCGCGGTCATCACTTCACCTCGAAAATGGCTTCGATTTCGACAGCCACGCCGAAGGGCAGCGACGGCGCGGACACGGCGGCGCGCGAATGGCGGCCCGCATCGCCGAAGACCTCGACCATCAGGTCGGAACAGCCGTTGATGACCTTGGGCTGGTCGGTGAAATCAGGGGTGGAATTGACGAAACCGGTCAGCTTGACGACGCGGGCCACACGGTCCAGATCGCCCACGGCCGATTTCAGCTGCGCGATCAGGGCCAGACCGCAGCGGCGGGCGGCGGCGGCGCCGTCCTCGACGCTGGTGCCGTCGCCCAGCTTGCCGGTGATCAACCCGTTCTCATCCGCGCTGATCTGCCCCGAGATAAAGACCAGATTGCCGGTCTGGACAAAGGGGACGTAATTGGCGGCGGGCATGGGGGCTTCGGGAAGGGTGATGCCCTTGTCGGCCAGGGTCTGTTCGACGCTCATGATATCCTCGCTTGGGTTGGCGTTGGCCGGACCCTAGCAAGGCATTCCTCAGGCGACCAGAGCCTCGGCGCGTTTCAGATCGACGCTGACCAGCTGGCTGACACCCTGTTCGACCATGGTGACGCCGAACAGGCGGTCCATCCGCGCCATGGTCACGGCATGGTGGGTGATGATCAGGAACCGCGTGTCGGTGCGATGGGTCATTTCATCCAACAGGTCGCAGAAGCGGCTGACATTGGCATCGTCCAGCGGCGCGTCGACCTCGTCCAGCACGCAGATGGGCGCGGGATTGGCCAGGAAGACGGCAAAGATCAGCGCCATCGCCGTCAGCGTCTGTTCGCCCCCCGACAACAGCGACAGCGTCGACAGCCGCTTGCCCGGCGGCTGGCACATGATTTCCAGTCCCGCATCCAGCGGGTCGTCGGATTCGACCATCACCAGCCGCGCCTCGCCGCCCCCGAACAGCGCGGTGAACAGGGTGGCGAAATTGGCGTTCACGGTTTCAAAGGCGGCCAGCAGGCGTTCGCGCCCCTCGCGGTTCAGGCTGCCGATGCCGGCGCGCAGCTTGCGGATGGCTTCCTCCAGATCGGCCTTCTGGGCGGCCAGCTGATCGCGTTCGGCCTCCAGCTCGCGCTTGTCCTCCTCGGCGCGCAGGTTGACGGCGCCAAGCGCGTCGCGCTGCGTGCGCAGGCGGGTGATCTGATGTTCCAGCGCGTCGGCGGGGGCCTTGGGGTCGACATCGCCCAGTCCGGCCAGCAGCGCGGCGGGGGTCTGGTCGGTTTCCTCCAGGATGCGGTCGCGGGCGGCTGCCTCGGCGGCGGTGGCGGCCTCGGCGCGGGCATCCATGGCGGCGCGGGCCTCGCGGGCCTCGGATGCCAGGCGGGCGGTGTCGCGTTCGGCATGGGCGGCGATGCGGGCGGCGTCATCGGCCGCAGCCAGCGCGTCGCGCGCGCGGGTCAGGCGGGTCTGGGCCTGCGCCTCGCGTTCGGCCAGGGCCTCGCGGCGTTCGGCCAGCAGGGCGGGCTGGGCCTTGGCGCCGGCCAGTTCATCGCCTGCCCCGTCGCGGCGGCTGGCCAGTTCGGCGGCACGGGTCCCCGCCTGTTCCAACCGCTGGCGCCAGCCCGCGACCTCGCGGTCGATGGCCGTGATGCGCTTCTGGCGTGCATCACCGTCGCGGCGCAATTCGTCCAATCCTGCACGGCGGGTCATGGTGGCGATGCGCGCGGCCTCGACGCTGGTGCGGGCATGGTCGACGGCAGTGGCGGCATCGGCCCGATCGGGCAGCGCGTCCAGCTGCGCCTGCGCTTCATCCAGACGGGTGCGGGCGTCAGTCGCATCGGCCTGATGGCGGGCCAGTTCGGCGCGCGCGGCCTCGGCGCGGCTGCCCGCCATGGCCAGATCGGATTCGGCCCGCGTCGCCGCCCGCGCGGCATCCGAGAGCAGCCTTTCAGCCTCGCGCCGGGCATCGCGGGCCGATTTTTCGGTGGTGGCGGCATCGGCAAGAGCGGCCTTGGCATCCTCATGCGCCTCGATGGCGGCATCGGCGCGGGTGCGGGTCTGATCTGCCTGTTCGGTGATTTCGGCCAGTTCATTGACCTTCTGCAGATGCAGCGCCGCCTGGGACGAGGCTTCGCCCGCCATCACGCACAGCCCGTCCCACCGGAACAGATCGCCCTGCGGCGTGACCAGCCGCTGGCCAGGGTGCAGATCGGCCTGCAGCGCCGCGCCGGTCCCGGCATCCACCACAAGGCCGGTCTGCGACAGGCGTCGCGACAGCAGGTCAGGTCCGGACACATGCGGTGCCAGCGGCTGCGCCCGCGCGGGCAAGGGCTGCGGCGTGTCCCATAGGGGCAGCACATGCCAGCCCGACCCGCCCTGGACCTGACCCGCGCGCAGATCGTCCCCCAAGGCCGCGCCAAAGGCGGTTTCATATCCACGCGCCACCTGCACCTGGTCCAGCAGCGCCAGCCCCCCCGACTGCCCGCGTTCGACAAGGCGGCGCAGGGCGGCCATTTCGGCGGCCAGGGCATTCGCCTCGCCTTCGGCCTGGGCACGGGCGGCACGGGCGGCGGCTTCGCGGGTTTCCAGATCGCCGCGGGCGGCTTCGGCCTGCGCCAGCGCGTCTTCGGCGGCGTCCACCCGGGCGCGGGCCTGATCCTGCGCGGCATCGGCCTGTTCCAGCGCGACCTGCGCCGCGGCCCCCGTCACGGCGGCGGTTTCGGCAGCCTCCGCGGCCTCGGTCGCGGCCCGGTCGGCGCGGTCGAACATGGCGCGCAGATCCGCGGCCAGCCGTTCCGCCGATTGGTGGCGGGCGGCCAGGCGGGCCGATTCGTCGGTTAATTCGGCCAGTCGGCCTTCCAGATCGCGCAGGGTCTCGGTGGCCTCTTCGGCCATGGCGGCGGCGGCGTCCAGGCGATCGTCGTGACCCTGCCCCGCGGCCTCCAGCTGGGCCCGTTCGGCGGACAGCTTTGCCACGACCTCGCCCGCGTCGCGGTTCAAGCCTTCCTCGCGCTCGATGTCGCGGTCCAGCTGGGCGATGCGGGCGGTCAGCGCGGCAATGGCGGCCTCGGCGCGGGCCTCGGCCTCGTCCAGCGCCTCACGCTCGACCAGGATGCGCGACAGGATGGCGGCGGCGACCTGCTCCTCCTCGCGCAGGGGCGGCAGCGCGTCATCGGCGTCCAGGCGGCGCGCTTCGGCATCCGCAGCGGCGGCTTCCGCCTGGGCCGCCCGCTGGACGGCATGGGACAGGGCTTCGGCGGCGGCGGTGCGGGCCGCCTCGGCCTCGGCCCAACGCCGATACAGCAGCACGCCCTCGGCCAGCCGCAGCGCTGCGCCGATCTCTCGGTATTTCGCGGCGGCGCGGGCCTGACGCGCCAGCGATGCGGCCTGCGTGGACAGGCTCTCCAGCGTGTCATCGACCCGCGACAGGTTCAGTTCGGCCCCGTTCAGCTTCAGCTCGGCCTCGTGGCGCCGCTGGTACAGCCCCGAGATCCCGGCAGCCTCCTCAAGGATGCGGCGACGGCTTTTGGGCTTGGCGTTGATCAATTCGCTGATCTGCCCCTGCCGCACCAGCGCCGGGCTGTGCGCCCCCGTCGAGGCATCCGCGAACAGCATCTGCACGTCGCGCGCCCTGACATCCTTGCCCGCGATCTTGTAGGCGCTGCCCGCGTCGCGGGTGATGCGGCGGGTGATGTCGAACTGGTCGTCGTCGTTGAAGCCGGCGGGCGCCACCCGGTCGCGGTTGTCGATGGTCAGCGACACCTCGGCATGGGCGCGGGCGCTGCGGCGCGTGGTGCCCGCAAAGATCACGTCCTCCATCCCGCCGCCCCGCATGGCCGAGGGACGGTTTTCCCCCATGACCCAGCGCAGCGCCTCCAGCAGGTTGGACTTGCCGCAGCCATTGGGACCGACGACACCCGTCAGGCCTTCGCGGATGACCAGGTCGGTCGGGTCCACGAAGCTCTTGAAGCCGTTCAATCGCAGGCGGTCAAAGCGCAAGGGGCGGGTCCCTTTGGGGATTGGCGATGGACGATTGTTCCTGCATGCCGCCGCCAAGTCAACAGCACCGCAAGATATCGCGGAAAGCCAGCGGATATCCACAAGATGCATCGCACGCAACCCCGCCATGCCCGCTGCCCGCTGGCGCGGTCGCGCGGGGCGCGATACGCTGGCTGTCATGATACAGACGCTTGCCATCATCCTGGGTTTTCAACTGGCCGGAGAGGTCATCTCGCGCATCGCCGACCTCCCCTTGCCGGGGCCGGTGGCGGGAATGCTGCTGCTGGTGGCGGCCTGCATCCTGCGCCCGTCCCTGGCCGACCGCATCCGGCCCACGACGACGGGACTGCTGTCGCATCTGTCGCTGTTCTTCGTGCCCGCAGGCGTCGGCATCATCGCGCATTGGCAGTCCCTGCGCAGCGACGGGCTGGGCATCGCGGTGGCGGTGATGGCATCGACCCTGCTGGCCATCGCGGCGGGTGCGCTGGCCTTCACCTGGGTCGCCCGCCTGACCGGCTCCGAAGAACCCGACGCGCTGAGGGATCAGGGCCATGAATGACCCGCTGCTGATCTGGTCCTATCTGGCCCAAGGCCCTCTGGTTTGGCTGACGGCCACGCTGGTCGCCTATCTGATCGGCGACGCCTGCTTCCGCGCGGCGGGCCGCAAAAGCTGGGCCAATCCGGTGCTGGTCGCGGTGATCCTGCTGGCGCTGCTGCTGATCGGCACGGGCACCGATTACGCGACCTATTTCGAAGGTGCGCAATTCGTCCATTTCATGCTGGGGCCGGCCACGGTAGCCCTGGGGCTGCCGCTCTACGACAACTTGCCCCGGGTGCGAAAGGCGGCATTGCCGATGCTGGCGGGCCTGCTGGCGGGTTCGGTGACGGCGGTCGCCTCGGCGCTGCTGATCGCGCGGGCCTTCGGCGTTGGCGGGTCGGTCCTGGCGTCGCTGGCACCGAAATCAACGACCGCGCCGGTGGCCATCGGCATCGCCGAACGCATCGGCGGCCAGCCCACCCTGACCGCGGCCCTGGTCCTGCTGACCGGTATCTTCGGGGCGATCATCGTCACGCCCCTGCTGAACGCCCTGCGCATCCGCGACTGGCGGGCCCGCGGCTTTGCCATCGGGGTCGCGGCCCATGGCATCGGCACGGCGCGCGCCTTTCAGGTCAACCAGACGGCCGGGGCGTTCTCGGGCATCGGCATGGGGCTGAACGCGGTCCTGACGGCCATTATCGCACCGCTTGCCCTGCACCTGTTCGGGGGCTGACCCGTCGCGCCATCGGCAGACGGATGATGCAGATTTCTCTTTTGTCCAAATACCCGGATCCGACGATCCGCCCCCCGCGATCAGCCCGATTTGGGACGGAACGCCTTGATGCGGGCGGGGTCGGTTTCGATCCGTGCGGCGCCCATCAGGTCCAGGCAATAGGGCACGGCCGCAAAGACCGCATTCAGGCAGGTCGCGATGGCCGAAGGCTTGCCGGGAATGGTGATGATCAGCGTCGCGCCACGGATGGCGGCCGTCTGGCGCGACAGGATGGCGGTGGGAACCTCGGCCAGGCTGGCGCGGCGCATTTCCTCGCCGAAACCGGGCAGTTCCTTGTCCATGACATCGGCGACGGCCTCGGGTGTCAGGTCGCGCGGCGCGGGGCCGGTGCCGCCGGTCACTAGGATCAGGTCGGCCCCGCCATCGGCCAGTTCGCGCAGCCTGGCCGCGACACCGTCGCGACCGTCGGGGATGATATGGCGCGCGATCTCCATCGGGGATGTGATGGTCCCGCGCAGCCAGTCTTCGGCGCCGGGGCCGCCCTTGTCCTCGTAGATGCCGGCGGCCGCGCGGTCGCTGACGGTGACGATGGCAATGCGGGCGGCCCGGGCGGTCATTTCGCGACGCGGGCGTTGCGGTTGGCGATCAGCTTCAGGCGCAGGGCGTTCAGCTTGATGAAGCCCGCCGCGTCCTTCTGATCATAGGCACCGGCGTCATCCTCGAAGGTCACATGCGCTTCGGAATAGAGCGAGTGGTCCGACCAGCGGCCCACGCAGGTCGCCATGCCCTTGTACAGCTTCAGCCGCACCGTGCCGCTGACATGCTCCTGGCTCTTGTCGATGGCCGCCTGCAGCATCTCGCGCTCGGGGCTGAACCAGAAGCCGTTATAGATCAGCTCGGCATAGCGGGGCATCAGGCTGTCCTTCAGGTGGCCCGCGCCGCTGTCCAGGGTGATCTGCTCGATGCCGCGATGCGCCTCCAGCAGCACGGTGCCGCCGGGGGTCTCATAGATGCCGCGCGACTTCATGCCGACAAAGCGGTTCTCGACGAAATCCAGGCGACCGATGCCATGCGCGCCGCCCAACTCGTTCAGCTTGGTCAGGATCGTGGCAGGCGACATCGCCTCGCCGTTGATCGCCACCGCGTCGCCCTTTTCAAAGGTGACTTCGATGAATTCCGGCGTGTCGGGGGCGTCTTCCGGGTTCACGGTGCGCTGATAGACGTATTCGGGCGCGGCTTCGGCGGGGTTTTCCAGCGCCTTGCCCTCGGATGAGGTGTGCAGCAGGTTCGCGTCCACGCTGAAGGGCGCCTCGCCGCGCTTGTCCTTGGCGATCGGGATCTGGTTCTTCTCGGCGAACTCGATCAGCCTGGTGCGGCTGGTCAGGTCCCATTCACGCCAGGGCGCGATCACCTTGATCGACGGGTCCAGCGCATAGGCGCTCAGCTCGAACCGGACCTGGTCGTTGCCCTTGCCGGTCGCGCCATGCGCCACCGCATCCGCGCCGTGCTGCTTGGCCAGTTCGACCAGCCGCTTCGAGATCAGCGGCCGCGCGATCGACGTGCCCAGCAGGTACAAGCCTTCGTACAGCGCATTGGCGCGGAACATCGGGAAGACGAAATCGCGGACGAATTCCTCGCGCAGGTCCTCGATATGGATGTTCTCGGCGGGGATGCCCAGCAGCTCGGCCTTGGCGCGGGCAGGCTCCAGCTCTTCGCCCTGGCCCAGATCGGCGGTGAAGGTCACGACCTCGCAGCCATATTCGGTCTGAAGCCATTTCAGGATGATCGAGGTATCCAGCCCACCGGAATAGGCAAGGACGACTTTTTTCGGCGCGTCGGTCATGCGGTTAACCCTTCATCGAATTTTGGCAGGGAATACGGCGTTCCGTCCGTTGTCACAAGGGTTTGACACCGATTAGGGGCCAACGGCATTCAATAAGGGCATTTCCATGCTGGCATCTCGCCTTCTTCGCCATTCGGCACCGAATACGATGTCGTGACCCGCGCCCTTGCCAATGCCGCCGGTCGCCCCCTCTCTTCACGGGGCCATTTCGTCGAAGGGCGTGCGCTGCGCTGAACCCTTGCCAATCGGGCGCATTCGCGGCATTGGCGATGCTATGGAAAACTTTGTCGCCTCCGTCCGTCTGGCCGAGGCCGCGCTTCGCGACCTGTTCGAGCCTACACCGTTGCAGCGCAACGACCACCTGTCCGCCAAATACGGCGCCGACATCTGGCTGAAGCGCGAGGATCTGACCCCGGTGCGCAGCTACAAGCTGCGCGGCGCCTTCAATGCCATGCGCAAGCTGATCGGCGACGGCCCCGGCCATTTCGTCTGCGCCAGCGCAGGCAATCACGCGCAGGGCGTGGCCTTTGCCTGCCGCCATTTCGGCGTGCGCGGCACGATCTTCATGCCCGTGACCACCCCCCAGCAAAAGATCGACAAGACCAAGATCTTCGGCGGCGAGGCGATCCGCATCGTGCTGACGGGCGATTATTTCGACCAGACGCTGGCCGCGGCCCAGGCCTTCTGCGCCGCTGAGGGCGCGCAGTTCCTGTCGCCCTTCGACGCCCCCGACGTGATCGAAGGCCAGGCGACGGTCGGCCTGGAAATGCTGGCCCAGCTGGGGCGCGCACCCGATCTGGTGGTCCTGCCGGTGGGTGGTGGCGGCCTGTCGGCGGGTGTCACCAGCTATTTCCGGACCGAGGCCCCTGCGACTCGCTTTGCCTTTGCCGAACCGCTTGGCGGGGCCAGCCTTCAAGCCGCGCTGCGTCAGGGCGCACCGGTGGCCCTGCCTGCCGTGGACAGTTTCGTCGACGGCGCGGCCGTGGCCCGCATCGGCGCCCTGCCCTTCGAGGCCCTGTCGCGCTTTTCCCCCGACGACGTCTATCTGGCCCCCGAAGACCGCATCTGCCGCACCATGCTGGAGATGCTGAACACCGAGGGCGTGGTTCTGGAACCTGCGGGTGCGCTGGCCCTGGATGTGCTGGACGATCTGGGCGATCTGACCGGCAAGACCGTCGTCTGCGTCTGTTCGGGCGGCAATTTCGACTTCGAACGCCTGCCCGAGGTCAAGGAACGTGCCCAGCGCTATCAGGGCGTCAAGAAATACTTCATCCTGCGGATGCCGCAGCGCCCCGGCGCCCTGCGCGACTTTCTGGAGATGCTGGGCCCGGACGACGATATCGCACGTTTCGAATATCTCAAGAAATCGGCCCGCAACTTCGGTTCGGTGCTGATCGGGATCGAGACCACCCAGCCCGCCAACCTGTCATCGCTGATGCAGCGCCTGGAACAGGGTGGCTTTGCCTATCGCGACATCACCAACGACCAGATCCTGTCGGAATTCCTGGTCTGAACCGGCTGTCCCCGCGATGCCTGGACGGGCATCGCGGGAAAAACTTTCCAGCCCCGACCAACAAATCTTTAGCGTGGAAAGCAGTGGCAATTTACCGGCTGTTTACGACAGCAGCGCTAGACATGGCGCATGAAACCCGCGAATCTTCCCCTTCCCACCCTTGATGCCGACCAGCCCACCATCGATCGGTTGGCGCTGCTGGTGGATGACAACACCGATCACCGCCTGCGCGTGGCCGCGGTGCTGGAGGGGCGCGGCTATACCGTCATTCAAACCGACACGGGCGAAAACGCGCTGCGGCTGTGCGCGGACCTGACGCCCGACCTGATCCTGTCGGATTGGGAACTGCCCGGCATGTCGGGGTTGGAATTCTGCCAGGCGTTCCGCAAGCTGGAACGATCCTCCTATGGGTATTTCGTGCTTCTGACCACGACGGGCGACCTGCAGGCGCTGGATACCGGTCTGCAGGCGGGGGTGGACGATTTCCTCTCGATGCCGGTCGTGGCACAGGAATTGCTGGCCCGGATCGCGGCCGCCGAACGCATCCTGCGCGTGGAAAACGAACTGCGCGCCAGCAACACCCAGCTTCAGCAGGCCCTGGATCAATTGAATGCGACCCAGGCCGCGATCGAACGCGACCTGCGCGAGGCCCGCAAGCTGCAGCAGGGGCTGGTGCGCGAACGGTCGGGCAGCTTCGGCAGGGCCGAGATCAGCCTGCTGCTGCGTCCCGCCGGTCATATCGGCGGCGACCTGGTGGGCTTCTTTCCCATCAATGACGACCGCATCGGCATCTATGCGCTGGACGTGTCGGGGCATGGTGTCACGGCGGCCCTGCTGACCGCGCAGCTGTCGGTTCACCTGTCGGGATCGGCCGATCAGAACGTCGCGCTGCGCGGCGCGCAGACCGGGGGCGAGGCTGTCGGCCCGACCGCCCTGGCGCGCTTCTTCAACAACATGATGCTGGAGGAGATGAACACCGACAGCTATTTCACCATGATCTTCGCCGAACTGAACCACAGCACCGGTGACCTGACCATGGTGCAGGCGGGCCATCCCCACCCGGTGCTGCAACGCGCCGATGGCAGCATCATCCATCTGGGCCAAGGGGGCATGCCGATCGGTGTCTTCGACAACCCCGTCTTCGACGAGATCCGGGTCCAGCTGGCCCCGGGCGACCGGCTGCTGATCGCCTCGGACGGGCTGACCGAGGCCACGACACCCAATGGCCAGCAGCTGGGCAATGAGGGGCTGGAGGCGATCCTGCGCACCAATGCCTTCCTGAAGGGGCATCCCTTCCTGGAATCCATGGCCTGGTCGGTGTCGGAATATTGCCGCGGGGAACGCCAGGACGACATCTCTGCCGTCCTTCTGGAAATCCGCGAGGATGCTCAGCTGGTCCGCCTGCCCCGCAAGCCCGCGCGCTAGCAGCGGCCCCCGGTGGCCAGCCACAGCCGGACCGCATGGCGCGATCCGGGATCGGCCAGCAGGTCCAGCGCGCGGGCAGGCGAAACCCAATGCGCGCTGTGGCCCGGTTCGGAGGGGTCGCCCCGCTGCAGGGTCGGGCGTGCCTGCCAGATCATGCACAGCTTCTCGGCATGGAAATCGTAATCCGGCATCCAGCAGAAGCGGCGGTAATCGCACAGGTGACGGGGCGTCGCGATCCCCCAGCCGGTTTCCTCGAAAACCTCGCGGTGCAGGGCCGCGATGGCCGATTCGCCCCCATCCACGCCCCCGCCCGGCAGCTGGTATTCCGGCACCGGCGCCTGCTGGAAGGTCAGCAGCATCAGCCCGTCGCGGACCAGGACGCCATAGGCGCCCTGGCGGCGGCGATAGCGTGTGCCGGGGATGGGCGGCTTGCCGAAACGCGGAATCATCGATCACCTGTCTGTTGCGTCCCGCTGATATCGTGCCACGGATGCGGGCGAAACCCGCCCCCTTGGGATCGGCGCAAAAACCCCTATATTGGGCGCAACCGGGCCCGCCATGGGCGGTGCCGCTGCCACTTCAAGGATCAATGATGAACGACATCAACCAGATAGCCTGGGACGACACGATTTTGCCATTCCAGTTGGACCGCTCGGACATCCGGGGGCGCGTCGCGCGTCTTGACGGGGTTCTGGACCATATCCTGACGCGCCACGACTATCCGCCCGTGGTCAGCGCCCTGGTGGCCGAGGTCGCCCTGCTGGCCGCGCTGATCGGCCCGACCGTCAAGCTGCGCTGGAAGCTGAGCCTGCAGGTCCGCGGCAACGGCGCCGTGCGGACCATCGCCGCCGACTACTTTGCCCCCGAGGCCGACGGCCAGCCCGCCCGCATCCGGGCCTGGGCCAGCTTCGATGCCGACCGCCTGGACAATCGCCCCGCCTTCGACCAGATCGGCGAGGGGTATTTCGCCATCCTGATCGACCAGGGGTCGGGCAGCACCCCCTATCAGGGCATCACGCCCTTGGCGGGCGGATCGCTGTCGGCCTGCGCGCAGACCTATTTCGCCCAGTCCGAGCAGCTGCCGACGCGGTTCCAGCTGGCATCGGGGCTGTCGCGGTCCAGCGGTCAGACGGCGGGATGGCGGGCCGGCGGCGTGATGCTGCAGACCCTGCCCGCACAGCAGATGAATGCCGCCGATGGCGGCAGCGGCGAAGGTGGCCTGATCGAGGCGGCCGACATCCTGCAGGGTGCCGAATCGGAAAACTGGAACCGCGCCAACATCCTGCTGGACACGGTCGAGACGCTGGAACTGATAGGCCCGACCGTCGGCCCGACCGACCTGCTGCTGCGCCTGTTCCACGAGGAAACGCCCCGCGTGCATGAACCCCACCCCGTCAAATTCGGCTGTTCCTGCACCGCCGACCGCGTGCGCGATACCCTGGCAATCTATTCCGCCAAGGACATTACCCACATGACGACCGAGGAAGGGACCGTCACCGCCGATTGCCAGTTCTGCGGCGCGCATTATGTCTTCGACCCGCGCAGCCTTGGCTTCGAGGCCGAGGTCGACGCCGAGGGCAATCCCCTGCCGCCCAAGGACAAGGCCGCCGAGTGAGCGGGGCCTGGTCGGAAACACGCCTGTCCCTGGCGCTGCAAAACGCGGCGGGGGCAAGCTCGGATTTCGACCTCAATCCCGGGGTGGCTCTGCCCGACACGCCCTTGCGCCCCGCAGGCGTGCTGGCGGCCTTTCACGCCGATGACGGGCGGCTGGTGCTGACCAAGCGCGCGTCCGGCTTGCGCCACCATCCGGGCCAGATCGCCCTGCCCGGCGGCAAGGTCGATCCGGGCGATGCGGACGCCGTGGCCGCCGCCCTGCGCGAGGCGCATGAAGAGGTCGGCCTGGCCCCCGCACAGGTGCGGGTGCTGGGCTGCCTGCCGCCCCATCGCACCGTCACCGGTTTCCAGATCACCCCTGTCATCGCCATCATCGACGGCCCCTTCACCCCCGTCGCCGAAGAGGGCGAGGTGCAGGAGGTCTTTACCCTGCCCTTCCGTCACATCGCGAACCCCGCCAGCTATCGCATCGAAAAGCGGCGGTGGCGCGGCGGCTGGCGCAGCTTTCACGCCGCGCCGTTCGGGCCTTATTACCTGTGGGGGGCCACCGCCCGCATCCTGCTGAACCTGGCGCAGGGCATGAGGCCGTGATGCGGATGCCCGCGCAGATCATGGCCGATGCCGCGCTGGTCCATGTGCTGGACGCGCTGCATGCGCAGGGCGATCACGCCTATCTGGTGGGCGGCGTCGTGCGCAACGCGCTGTTGGGTCAGCCGGTCGACGATATCGACATCGCGACCGATGCCGTGCCCGAACGCGTCATCGCGCTGGCCCAGGCCGCCAACCTGCGGGCCGTTCCCACCGGCATCGACCATGGCACCGTCACGCTGGTCCATGACGGGCGCGGCTTCGAGGTGACGACCTTTCGCCGCGACGTCGAGACGGACGGCCGCCATGCCGTCGTGTCCTTCACCGATGACATCGCCCAGGATGCCGCGCGCCGCGATTTCACCATGAACGCGCTTTATGTCGACCGGACGGGCCGGGTGCTGGACCCGGTGGGCGGCCTGCCCGACCTGCAGGCCCGCCGCCTGCGTTTCGTCGGTGATCCGGGCCAGCGCATCCGCGAGGATTACCTGCGCATCCTTCGCTTCTTCCGCTTCTTTGCCCGCTATGGCCAGCAGGCCGATCCGGATGCCGTGACCGCCTGCGCCGCGCATAAGGACGGCCTGTCCGGCATCGCCCGCGAACGCATCGGCGCCGAGATGCGCAAGCTGCTGGCGGCGGACGATCCGGCGCCCTCGGTCGCGCTGATGGCGGGGACGGGCGTTCTGGACATGCTGCTGCCGGGTGCAGATCCGGCGGCGCTGGACGCCCTTCTTGCGCTGGAAGGCGAGACGCCCCCGGCCTGGCCGCGCCGACTGTCGGCCCTGCACCACGATCCCGCCGCCGCGCTGCGCCTGTCCAAATCCGAAGCAAAGACCCAGGCGGCCCTGCGAACGGCGCTGGATCAGGATTGGTCGCTGGACCAGGCCGCCTATCGGCTTGGCGCCGGGATCGGTCTGGACCATGCCCTGTTGATGGCCGCGCGCGGACAGGACCTGCCCCCCGACTGGCGCGATCAGGTCGTTCAGGCGGCGCAGGCACGCTTTCCCATCAAGGCCGCCGATCTGCCCGACCTGCAAGGTCCCGCCCTGGGTCATGCCCTGAAAACCGCCGAGGCCGCCTGGATCGCCTCGGGCTTTGCGCTGCCCGCCCCTGCCCTGATCGACATGGCCAACCTGGCCGGAAAAGAGCCCGTATGAGCCTGCACGCCCGTTTCGGCCGCATGGTCGATGCCTTCCGCCCCGCCGATGGCGCGCCCCCGCGCAGCCTGATGGCCTTTTTCCGCTGGTGCCTGTCGGGCGCCTGGAAGGGGCTTGGCTTCGCAGCCCTGACATCGGCGATGGGGGGTGCGGCGGATGTGGTCTCGGCGATGCTGCTGGGCATGGTCGTCGATGCGGTGACGGGCAGCAGCCCCGGCACCTTCTGGGCCCAGAACTGGGGGTTGGTCGCGATCTTTGCGGGCTTCTTCCTGCTGCTGCGTCCCGCGATCTTCGGCCTGTCGACGGCCAGTTCCAACGTCATCATCGGGCCGAACGTCCTGCCCCTGGTGCTGTCGCGCCTGCATCGCTGGACCATGGGCCACGCGATCGACTTCTTTGACAACGATTTTGCGGGCCGGCTGGCGCAGAAGCAGATGCAGACCGCCCGCGCCGTCACCGATGTCGCCAGCGAAGTGGTGAACGTGGTGGCCTTCGCGCTGGCCTCGGTCATCGGGTCGGCGGCATTCCTGTTGGCCGTGGATGGCTGGGGGGCGGTGGCGCTGCTGGTCTGGCTGGTGGCCTATTTCGCGCTGATCCGCTTCTTCCTGCCGCGCATCCGGGCGAAATCGGGGGCGCGGGCCTCGGCGCGGGCCAATGTGACGGGGCAGGTCGTCGATACCATCACCAACATCAAGACCGTCAAGCTGTTCGCCCATGACCGCCATGAAGATCAGGTGGCCTTGGGCGCCATGGCGGGCTTTCGCGAACGGGCGCTGGATTTCGGCGTCGTCAGCACCTGGTTCCGCCTGTCGCTGATGATCGTGGCGGGGGTCCTGCCGGTGATCCTGGTGGGCGGCACCATCATCCTGTGGCGTCAGGGCGCGGCCACGGTGGGCGATGTCGCGGCATCGGGCGCCATCGCCATGCGGCTGTCGCAGATGACCGGATGGGTCAGCATGTCGCTGATGGGCATGTGGGGCAATATCGGCGAGGTCGAGGACGGCATGCGCACCCTGTCGCCCCCCCACGGGCTGACCGATGCCCCCGACGCCATCACGCTGGACCGGGTGCAGGGCCAGATCCGGTTCGACCATGTCAGCTTTGCCTATGGCCGGGACGAGGGCGGGATCGAGGATCTGGACCTGACCATCGCCGCCGGTGAAAAGGTCGGCATCGTCGGTGCGTCGGGTGCGGGCAAGTCGACGCTGGTGGCGCTGCTGCTGCGGCTTTACGACGTCGAACGCGGGGCGGTGCTGCTGGACGGGCATGACCTGCGCCACGTCACCCAGGAAAGTCTGCGCCGCCAGATCGCCATGGTCACCCAGGAAACGGCCATGTTCAACCGGTCGGCCCGCGACAACATCCTCTATGGGCGTCCCGACGCCACGCAGGACCAGATCGTCGCCGCCGCCCGCGCCGCCGAGGCGCATGATTTCATCCTGACCCTGCGCGATCATGCCGGACGCACAGGTTACGACGCGCATCTGGGCGAACGCGGCGTCAAGCTGTCGGGGGGCCAGCGACAGCGCATCGCCCTGGCGCGCGCCTTCCTGAAGGACGCCCCGATCCTGGTCCTGGACGAGGCGACCAGCGCGCTCGACAGCGAGATCGAGGCTCAGGTCCAGGACGCCCTGGGCCGCGCCATGCAGGGCAAGACGGTGCTGGCCATCGCCCACCGCCTCTCGACCATCGTGGAACTTGACCGCATTCTTGTGATCGAGGATGGACGCATCGTCGAACAGGGCACGCATGACGCTTTGCTGGCCCGGAACGGCACCTATGCAAGATACTGGATGCGCCAGTCGGGCGGCTTCCTGGGAACGGACGAGGCCGCCGAATGACCACCTGGACGATCGAACGGCTTGGCCGCAAGGGCGACGGCGTCGCCATCCGTGGCGATGAACGCGCGCTGGCCGCCCTGACCCTGCCCGGAGAGGAGATCGACGGCACCCCCGAGGATGGCCGCATCGCCGCGCCGCGCATCGTCACGCCTTCGGATCAGCGGGTGCGCCCGATCTGCACGCATTTTCGCGCCTGCGGGGGCTGTTCGCTGATGCATGCCAGCGACGGCTTCACGACCTCCTGGAAAAGGCAGGTGGTGGAAACGGCACTGGCCGCGCAGGGCATCCAGGCGCCCGAGCCCGAGATGCATGTCTCGCCCCTGAAATCGCGGCGGCGGGCGGTGCTGTCGGGCAAGCGCACCAAGAAGGGCGCGCTGGTGGGCTTTCATGCCCGCGCCTCGGCGGTGATCGTGGATCTGGCCGAATGCCACGTCATGCGTCCCCAGATCACCGCCGCCCTGCCGCTGCTGCGCCGGATCACCGTTGCGGGGGCCTCGCGCCAGGGCGAACTGACCTTCACCGTCATCCACGGGCCTGCCGGGCTGGATGTGGCCGTGCGGGGCGGCAAGCCGATGGACCCCGACCTGTTGCAGACCATGGCCGCCCTGGCGCGCGAGGGCGATCTGGCGCGGCTGGATTGGGACGGCCAGACGATCACCCGCCGACCCGCCCCCCTGCCGATGGGCCGCGCGCAGGTCGTCCCGCCGCCCGGCGCCTTTCTGCAGGCCACCGCCGAGGGCGAGGCCGCGCTGCTGTCCGCCGTGCGCGACACGGTGGGCGATGCCGCCCGCGTTCTGGACCTGTTCGCCGGCTGCGGCACCTTCAGCTTGCCCCTGGCCGAAACCGCGCGCGTGCATGCGGTCGAAGGTCTGGCCGCGCCCCTGCAGGCGCTTGATTCGGCCTGGCGCCAGACTGCCGGGCTGAACCGCGTCACGACGCAGGTGCGCGACATCGCCCGACGCCCGCTGCTGCCCGACGAGCTGGCCGAATTTGACGCAATCGTGATAGATCCGCCACGCAGCGGGGCCGAACCGCAGATGCGCCAGATCGTCGCCGCTCGCGTTCCGGTGGTGGCCCAAGTTGCCTGCGACCCGGTGAATTTCGCCAAGGATTTGCGTGTTCTGGTCCAGGCGGGTTACCGCGTCGACAGGCTGTGGGTGGTGGACCAGTTCCGCTTTTCGCCGCATGTCGAAATGGTCGCTGCATTAAGGCTTTGCTAGTCAGCGTCGCGATAGATGTGATATTCCGGTCCCATAAAACAAAAAACCGTCAGAGGCAGTGATGAGCAAAACGACCCGTCGGGCGTTCACGATTTCGATGTTGGCCGTTCTGGCCGCCTGTGGCCGCCCGCAGGAGGAAAAACCGAAATTCGTCCGCTATTTCGGCCCTCCGGTGACGCAGGTCCAGATCAACAAGGGCCAGCGCCGGATGCACCTGTTCAGCGGCAGCACCGTGGTCAAGTCCTATGACATCAGCCTGGGCAACGTCCCCGTCGGTCACAAGCAGTTCGAAGGCGACGGCAAGACCCCCGAGGGCGTCTATTTCGTCGACCGCTTCAACCCGCGCAGCGCCTATCACCTGTCGGTCGGGGTGTCCTATCCCAACGCCCAGGACCGCGCCTTTGCCGAAGCCCATGGCCGCAAGCCCGGCGGCGACATCTTCATCCACGGCCGCGGCCCCGACGGCAACAACCTGTTCCCCCGCCAGCGCGACTGGACGGCCGGCTGCATCGCCGTCTCGGATGAGGAGATCGAGGAGATCTATGCCATCCTGCGCCCCGGCACCCAGGTGGTGATCTATCCCTGAGGCCGCGCCGCATTCCTGACATGACACGGCCCCGATCGCAGGATCGGGGCCGTGTCATGTTCGGGGCGGGGCCTGCTTACTGGGACCCGGTCAGCAGGGTCCACCACAGCTTGCCCGAGGGTTCCTTGTACCAGGAAAAGCCCAGCAGCGTCGCCGACGGGTCCATGATGACATCGCGGGTGTCGCGCGTGCTCATCCAAGCGGCCAGGGTCTGGATCTCGTCCTCATAGCTCTCCGAGATGTTCTCGCCGATCAGGGTGCCATTGAAACCCTGACGCCGCGCGCGGTCCAGGGGGGACGATCCGTCCGACCCCCAATGCCAGGCCCGATTCTGGGCCGACATGTCGCGCGAATGGGCCAGGGCCGCGGCATCCAGCTGGGTGCTGGGCACCAGCGCGGCCTGCCCAAGATTTCCCCGCAAAGTGTTGATCTGCTGCAACACCCGCGCGGCGATGGCGGCATTGTCATCGACGGGCGCGACGGCCTGCGCGGGCATGTCCTGGGGCATGGGCATGGGCTGCTGTTGCAGGTAGCGCGGCGCGCATGCTGTCAGCGCAAGAACGGCAAGAACCCCGATCGACCTGATATTCCTCAACGTGCCGGCTCCCTCAAATGCGATGTGGTCTTGGTCTAACGAAGCGGGCGCCGCTGTTCAAACGCAACTCTGCGTGAGACCGCCCGCGCGGCGTCATGTCCCCGTCAAACGCCGGTTTGATTTGCCGCGTCGTGGTGCAGGCGGTATGATTCCCCATCGAAGCCCGCCTCTCAAGAGCGGTGATCCGAACCCCGAGGACATGATCAGATGAGCACGCGTTTCAACTTCAACCGGCGGGCCTTTCTGGGCACGGCCGCCGCAGGTCTGGCGATGCCCGCATTGGCGCAGGAAGCGCCGACCGGCAATACCGGCCCCCAGCACAACATCTCCAGCTTCCGGATGCAGGACTGGCGCCCGCATTTCCAGAACCTGACCAATGGCGCGATCCTGTGCGACCTGACATCGCGCGCCGTCCATTACTGGTCCGAGGACGGCACCACCTATCACGTCTATCCCTCCTCGATCCCGGTCAGCGCCGAACTGACCCGCACGGGCCGGACCGAGATCATCAAGAAGGTCGATGGACCCACCTGGGCGCCCACGCCCTCGATGAAGGCCAGCAACCCCGAATGGCCCGATTTCGTGCCCGCCGGTCCGGACAATCCGCTTGGCACCCACGCCTTGTGGCTGTCCTGGCAGTATTACCGCATCCACGGCACCCATGACACGCGCAAGATCGGGCGCAAGTCGTCGAACGGCTGCATCGGTCTTTACAACGAACACATCGCCCAGCTGTTCGGGCTGGCCAAGATCGGGACGCAGGTTCTGATCCTGTAAGGAAAGGGGGCCGCGCGGCCCCCTTTTCGCATCAGGCGACCGGTTCGACCCAGCCGCCGATATTGTCGCGGATGACGTTCAGCATCACCTGGATATGGGCCGGATCGTCGTTCAGGCAGGGGATGTACTGGAATTCGTGGCCGCCGGCCTCCTCGAAGGCCTCGCGGATCTCGCCGTTGATCTCCTCCAGCGTCTCGATGCAATCGGACGAGAAGGCGGGCGAGATGACGGCGATGTCGGTATGGCCCTGTTTCGCCAGTTCGGCCACATGTTCGACGGTATAGGGCTTCAGCCATTCCTCGCGGCCGAAAACCGACTGGAAGGTGGTGTCGATGATGCCCTCGGGCCAGCCCAGCTCCTCGCGCAGCAGGCGGGACGTCTTCTGGCACTGGCAGTGATAGGGATCGCCCTGCATCAGATAGCGCTTGGGCATGCCGTGATAGGACGCGACCAGCTTCTTGGGCACCTTGCCGTCCAGCGCCCGGCGCACGCTGTCGGCCAGCGCCTTGATATAGTCGGGGCGGTTCACATAGGGCTCGCAGGTGCGGACGGCGGGCTGCCAGGTCTGTTCCATCAGCGCGCGGAACAGCTGGTCGTTGGCCGTGGCCGAGGTCGGCCCCGCATATTGCGGGTAAAGCGGCAGGAACACGATGCGGCGGCACCCGGCATCCACCATCTTCTGCAGCACGTCATGGGTCGAGGGGTTGCCATAGCGCATGCAGAATTCGACCATCACCTGATCGCCCCATTCGGCATGTGCGGCATCGCGCAGCGCGTTGGTCTGCGCCTTGGTGATCGTCATCAGCGGGCTTTCGTTGGCCTCGTTGTTCCAGATCAGCTTGTAGTTCTTGCCCGAACTGGTCGGCCGGAAGGTCAGGATGATGCCCTGCAGCAGCGGCTGCCATTTCCAGCTGGGCAGATCCACCACGCGCTTGTCGGACAGGAATTCGTTCAGATAGCGGCGCATCGACCAGTAGTCATAGCCGTCGGGCGTCCCCAGATTGGCGATCAGGATGCCGGTCTTGGCAGGCTTGATGCGGGGGTGGTCGGCAGGCGCATGGGCTGGCGTCATGGGTTCGTTTTCCTGATTGCGTTCAACGCGTCGGCAAGCGCGGTCTTGGCGCTTCCCGGACGCAAGGGCTTGGGCTGGCTGTCTGATGGCGCCCATCCGGTCAGAAAGACCAGATCGAAGCCGACGTTGACACGGGACGGATCGTCGCGGTCGGGATGGTGCGTTGCAAGGATGGCGCTGGCGCGACCCATGACCGCGCGGCGCGTGGGGCGGCGCAGCCGGGCGGCCATGGCGTTGCCTTCGCCCATGGCGCGCAGGTCGCGGCCCAGATGGGCCAGGTCGCGATAGCTGACGCGCTGCGGCATCAGGTCGGCCACCGGCAGCGCCAGCCCCGCCCGTTGCAGCAGCCCGCCCATGTCGCGGATCTCTCCCATCGGCAGGACGCGGGGCGACAGGCCGCCGGTGATCTCGGCCTCAGCCTGGGCCAGGGCGGCGCGCAGTTCGGCCAGCGTCTGGTTGCCGAAACAGACGCCGATGAACAGCCCGTCCTCGCGCAGGGCGCGGCGGCATTGGGCGATCTGGCCGATCGGGTCCTCGGCCCAGTGCAGCGACATGGCGTGGATCACCAGGTCATGCGCGCCGGGTTCCAGATCGATCACCGGATCGTCGGCCACAACGTGGGCCTGCGGAAAGCGCGGGCTCCAGATTTCGGGAAAGCCGGTCACGACGGCGGGCGCCGTAAAGGTTCTGTTAACCTCGATCAGCCTATCGTCGATCTCGTCGGCGGCGATCTGGTGGAACAGGTCGACAAACCCCGTCCGGCGCGCGCGGTCGCGCTGGCGCTGCAGGGCGGCCGTGTCGGTCAGGGCGGGGCGCGTGGTATCTTGGGGGATCTTCATGGGACTGGAACATAGGGTGCTTTCGGGGGCGATGAAAGTCGCGCTGCACGTGCTTTATCCGCCGCAATGCCTGTCCTGCGGCGCAGGCGTCGCGGATGGCGGCGTGGGCGCGGTCCATCTCTGCGCCACCTGCTGGACGGATGCCCGGTTCATCACCGGCGCGCTGTGCGATTGCTGCGGCGTGCCGCTGCCCGATGACGGGTCGGGCGACGACCAGGTGCTGGTCTGCGACGATTGCCTGACCAGCGTGCGGCCCTGGTCGCGTGGACGGGCGGCGATGGTCTATGACGGCACGGCGCGCAAGCTGATCCTGGCGCTGAAGCATGGCGACCGGCTGGACCTGGCGCCCGCGATGGCGGGCTGGCTGGCGCGGGCGGCGCGGCCCCTGGTGATGGCCGACCAGATCGTCTGCCCCATCCCGCTGCACCTGCGCCGCCTGATCAAGCGGAAATACAACCAGTCGGCCCATGTCGCGGCCCGTCTGGCGCGAGACCTGGGGCTGGATCATCAACCCGACCTGCTGGTCCGCACCCGCCACACCCCCGCCCAGGATCATCGCGGCGCGGCCGAGCGCTTTGCCAACCTGCAGGACGCGCTGGCCGTGAACCCCCGCCGGCTGGACGCCCTGCAGGGCCGGCCCGTGCTGCTGGTCGATGACGTCATGGCCTCGGGGGCCACCATCACCACGGCGGCCATGGCCCTGTTGCAGGCCGGATCGGGACCAGTTTCGGTCGCGGTGCTGGCACGGGCGGTCAAGGATCACTAAATAAGGTCCGAACCACCCGAAAGGACCGACATGTCACAGCCCAAGATCCAGATCTATACCACCCGCACCTGCCCCTTCTGCATCCGCGCCAAGGCGTTGCTGGAGCAGAAAGGCGCCAAGTTCGACGAAACCGACGTGGGGGCCGACGCCTCCAAGCGCGCGGCGATGACGCAGCGTGCCAATGGCAAGCGCACCGTCCCGCAGATCTTCATCGGCGACACCCATGTCGGCGGCTGCGACGAGCTGTTCGCGCTGGACCGCGCAGGCAAGCTGGACCCGATGCTGAAGGGCGCCGCCTGATGTCCCCCGCGTCGCTGACCGTGGGGCTGATCCAGCTGACGGTCGGCGACGCACCGCTGACCAACCTGCAGGCGACCATCCCGCTGATAAGGCAGGCCGCGGCCCAGGGCGCGCAGCTGGTCCTGACCCCCGAGGCCACGAACCTGCTGTCACCCGACCGCGACTGGCAGCGCCGCACCCTGCGGACCGAGGCCCAGGACCCGACCCTTGCCGCCCTGCGCTCCGAGGCGCGTGCCTTGGGCATCTGGCTGCTGATCGGGTCGCTGGCGCTGGCGACGGATGATGCGGATGGGCGCTTTGCCAATCGCAGCCTGCTGATCGACCCGCAGGGCGACATCGTCGCACGATACGACAAGCTGCACATGTTCGACGTGACGATCAGCGCCACCGAATCCTATCGCGAAAGCGCCGCCTATCGCCCCGGCGACCGGGCCGTGCTGGCCCGTGCGGCGGATGTGCCCATCGGCATGACCATCTGCTATGACCTGCGCTTTCCGCATCTTTATCGGCAGCTGGCACAGGCGGGCGCGCGCATTCTGACCGTGCCCTCGGCCTTCAACCCGGTCACCGGCGAGGCGCATTGGGAAACCCTGCTGCGTGCCCGCGCGATCGAGACGGGCTGTTTCGTGCTGGCCCCGGCCCAATGCGGCACCCATCCGGCACCCCACAGCCCTGACAGGCCCGCCCGGCGCAGCCATGGTCACGCGCTGGTCGTCGACCCGTGGGGCAAGGTGCTGGTCGATGCGGGCGTGACGCCGGGTATATCCGTTGTTTCCCTTGACCTTACGGCCGTCGACAGGGCACGGTCCTCCATCCCGTCCCTGACCCATGACCGGCCCTTTGCGGCCCCGGAAATCCCATGACCCTGCGCGCGACCGATATCGACCCCAGCACCGACCGACTGGCCGCCAGCCTGTTCGCCGAGGTGTTGATCGCCGAACAGCTGTCGCGCAACCTGATCAGCAAGGCGCTGCCCGGCGGCATGCAGATCTCGCATTTCTCGGTGCTGAACCTGCTGGCCCATGTGAACGAGGAACGCACCCCCGCCCAGCTGGCCCGCGCCTTTCACGTCACGCGCGGCGCCATGACGAACACGCTGTCGCGGCTGGAATGGGCGGGGCATGTGCATATCCGCCCCGATTGGGACGATGCGCGGCGCAAGTTCGTCTCGCTCAGCCCGGCGGGTCGGGCGGCGCGCGACAATGCGCTGGCCGCCTTCATGCCGCTGATCGCTGGCGTTGTGCGCAAGATCGGGGCCGAGCGCGTGCGCAGCGCCCTGCCCGTCCTGCGCGAGATGCGCGTCCAGCTGGAAGGCAGCGACTAGGCCAGCGTGTCAGGCACGCCGCGCCGTCAGGATGTAGTTCACCGACATGTCGCGATCCGACAGGCGCCAGCCATGCGTGATCGGGTTGAAGACCATGCCGCGCCGGTCGACCGTGTCCAGATCGGCGGCCCCGGCCATGGCGGTCAGCTCGTCCGGGGTGATGAAGCGTTGCCAGTCATGCGTGCCGCGCGGCAGCCAGCGCAGGATCCATTCCGCCCCCAGGATCGCCGCGCCGAAACTGCGCACCGTGCGGTTCAGCGTGGACACGATCACCAGCCCGCCGGGACGCACCAGTCGCTGGCAGGTCGCGACGAAGGCCTTGGGGTCGGCGACATGTTCCACGATCTCCAGCGCCAGGACGACGTCGAAGACCTCGCCGGCATCGGCCATCGCCTCGGCGGTGGTGGCGCGATAGTCGATGGCAAGCCCCTGCTGGTCGGCATGGGTCTGGGCCACGTCGATATTCACCTGGGTCGCGTCGGCGCCGGTGACATCGGCCCCCAGACGCGCCATCGGTTCGGCCACCAGGCCGCCGCCGCAGCCGATATCCAGAATGCGCAACCCTTCGAAGGGCGCGGGACCGGTCCGGTCGCGGCCGAATTCGATGCCGATCTGTTCGGCGATGTAATCCAGCCGCAGCGGATTCATCAGGTGCAGCGGGCGGAACTTGCCGTTCGGGTCCCACCATTCGGCGGCCATCGCCTCGAACTTGGCGATTTCGGCGGGGTCGATGCTGGTCATTTTCGGTGGTCCTTCTGGCAGGCGGGCTCGACAGGCCTTATAGTATCAGCATGGACCGATTGGCAGGACAAATCTCCGCGTCACATGGCCGCCTTCATCCGGCGGTCGAACCCTTTGCGCGCCACATGCTGGAGGTGGGCGACGGCCATACCCTCTATGTCGAGGAATGCGGCAACCCCCAGGGGCGGCCGGTCATCGTGCTGCATGGCGGCCCCGGCGGCGGATGCAGCCCCTTCATGCGGCGCTTTTTCGACCCCGATCATTTCCGCGTCATCCTGTTCGATCAGCGTGGCTGCGGCCGGTCGCGGCCCACCGCCTCGGTCACGGCGAACACCACGCCGCATCTGGTGGGCGATCTGGCGCTGATCCGCGACCATCTGGGCATCGATCAATGGCTGCTGTTCGGCGGCAGCTGGGGGGCGACGCTGGCCCTGGCCTATGCGCAGGCCCATCCCGACCACTGCACCGGGCTGATCCTGCGCGGCGTGTTTCTGGGGATGCAGTCCGAACTGGACTGGTTCTATGGCGGCGGGGCGGCGCGGTTCTTCCCCGACCTCTGGGCGCAGTTCCAGGAACCGATCCCCGAGGCCGAGCGGGGCGACATGATCGCCGCCTATCACCGCCGCCTGTTCGACGACGATACCGGGCGGCAGACGCGCTTTGCCCAGCCTTGGCTCATGTGGGAAAATGCGCTGGCAGGGCTGCAATCATCGGCCTCGGGCTTTGCGCCGCCGGAATATGCCCGCGCCTTTGCCCGGCTGGAAAACCACTATTTCCACAACAACTGCTTTCTGGACGAAGGCCAGCTGCTGCGCGACCGCGCCCGGATCGAGCATCTGCCCGCCGTGATCGTGCAGGGCCGTTACGACATGGTCTGCCCGCCCGCGGGCGCCCATGCGCTGGCGCAGGGATGGGCGGGATGCCAGCTGCGCCTTGTCCCCGCATCGGGACATGCGCTGTCGGAACCCCGCATCACCGCCGAACTGGTCACCGTCATGGACACCATCCGCGACGAAGACCGCATCAAGACCCGGACCCCCCGAACATGAGCCTGAACCTGTTCCTGATCTTCATGGTGGCCAGCGCCGCCGCCGCCGCCACGGGCATCATCTTCCGCCCCGGCAGCTGGTATGACGGGCTGCGCAAGCCCGGCTTCACGCCGCCGAAATGGGCCTTCCCCGTCGCCTGGAGCGTCATCTATCTGCTGTCGGCCATCGCCGCGGCACGGGTGGCGCTGTTGCCCGGCGCGGGCACGGCCCTGGCGCTGTGGGCCGCGCAGATCGCGCTGAACACGCTGTGGACGCCGACATTCTTCGGGGCGCGGCGGATGGGCATGGCGATGGGTGTCATGGCCGTGCTGTGGGCCGTGGTCGCGGGAATGGTCGTGCAATTCTGGATGCTTGACTGGCGGTCGGGGCTGATGCTGCTGCCCTATCTGGCCTGGCTTTGCGTGGCGGCGGGGCTGAACTGGCGCGTCTGGCGCGACAATCCCGGTGCAGGGGCACGCTGAGACAGCTTGCATTCGGCGGGGGGCGGCGCTATATGGCCTTACAACAGCGGTGCAGGGGTCCAAACCCTGCCCACCGGAACTTCCGCATGGGGCCCGCTGACGGCCCCTTTTTCATGTCCGAAAGGATCCCATGTCGAACGATCTGATCGCCAAGACGGCCATTGACCGTCGCCTGGCCGAAATCATCACGCCCGTGATCGAGGATCTGGGCTTCGAGCTGGTCCGCGTGCGCCTGCAGGGCGGCAAGACCGCCACGCTGCAGATCATGGCCGACCGCCCCGAGGGCGGCATCAACGTCGATGACTGTGCCGAGATATCGACCGCGGTCAGCGCCACGCTGGACGTCCAGGACCCCATCGAGGACAACTATCATCTGGAAGTGTCCTCTCCGGGGATCGACCGCCCCCTGACCCGGATGAAGGATTTCGAATCCTTCGAGGGCTATGAGGCGCGTCTGGACCTGAACCAGCCCATCGACGGCCGCAAGCGCTTCAAGGGCACGCTGGCCGGCACCGAGGGCACCGAGGTGCTGATCAACATCGAGGATCAGGGCGCGACCCACACGATCGGTCTGGATTTCGACCTGTTGGCCGATGCCAAGCTGGTCCTGACGGACGAGCTGATCAAGGAAATGCTGCGTCAGAAGAAGGAAGCCGGGGTCGAGATCGACAACCTGGACGAAACCGCCTTCGACGAGATCGAAACCGACGACAACGAAGGTGCCGACGGCGCCGCTATCAAGGAGTGAGTTGATGGCGATCACATCTGCCAACCAGCTTGAACTGTTGCAGACGGCCGAAGCCGTCGCCCGCGAGAAGATGATCGAGCCCGAGCTGGTCATCGAAGCGATGGAAGACAGCCTGGCGCGTGCCGCCAAGTCGCGTTACGGTGCCGAGATGGACATCCGCGTGTCCATCGACCGCAAGACCGGCAACGCCACCTTCACCCGTGTCCGCACGGTCGTCGAGGATGACGCGGTCGAGAATTACCAAGCCGAGGTCACCGTCGAGCAGGCGCGTCCCTATCTGGACGACCCCAAGGTCGGCGACGAGATCATCGACCAGGTTCCCCCCGTGGAACTGGGCCGCATCGCCGCGCAATCCGCCAAGCAGGTGATCCTGCAGCGCGTGCGCGAAGCCGAGCGCGACCGCCAGTACGAGGAATTCAAGGATCGCGCCGGCACCATCATCAACGGTGTCGTCAAGCGCGAGGAATACGGCAACATCATCGTCGATGTGGGCCGTGGCGAGGCGATCCTGCGCCGCAACGAGAAGATCGGCCGCGAAAGCTATCGCCCGAACGACCGCATCCGCGCCTATGTCAAGGACGTGCGCCGCGAGACGCGCGGCCCGCAGATCTTCCTGTCGCGCACCGACCCGCAGTTCATGGCCGAGCTGTTCAAGATGGAAGTGCCGGAAATCTATGACGGCGTCATCGAGATCAAGGCCGTGGCCCGCGACCCCGGTTCGCGCGCCAAGATCGCGGTCATCAGCTATGACGGCTCGATCGACCCGGTCGGCGCCTGCGTCGGCATGCGCGGCAGCCGCGTTCAAGCCGTCGTCGGCGAATTGCAGGGCGAGAAGATCGACATCATCCCGTGGAACGAGGACCAGGCCACCTTCCTGGTCAACGCCCTGCAGCCCGCCGAGGTCAGCAAGGTCGTCTTCGACGAGGAAGCCAACAAGATCGAGGTCGTGGTTCCCGACGAACAGCTGTCGCTGGCCATCGGCCGCCGCGGTCAGAACGTGCGTCTGGCCAGCCAGCTGACGGGTCTGGACATCGACATCCTGACGGATGAGGAAGAATCCAAGCGTCGTCAGGCCGAGTTCAACACCCGCACCGCCCTGTTCATGGAGGCGCTGGACCTGGACGAGTTCTTTGCCCAGCTGCTGGTCGCCGAAGGTTTCACCAACCTCGAGGAGGTCGCCTTCGTCGATACCGACGAACTGCTGACGATCGACGGCGTGGACGAAGGCACGGCATCCGAATTGCAGGCCCGTGCCCGCGACGTGCTGGAGGCCAAGAACAAGGCCGCGCTGGACCGCGCCCGCGAACTGGGCGTCGAGGACAGCCTTGTTGAATTCGACGGCCTGACCCCCCAGATGATAGAAGCGCTGGCAAAGGACGGCATCAAGACGCTGGAAGACTTTGCCACCTGCGCCGATTGGGAACTGGCCGGTGGCTGGACCACCGTGAACGGCCAGCGCGTCAAGGACGAAGGCCTGCTGGAACCCTTCGACATCTCGCTGGAGGAAGCGCAGGGCATGGTGATGACCGCGCGGGTGCTTCTGGGCTGGGTCGACCCGACCGAGCTGGAAGGCGATGCCGATGATGTCGACACCGACGAAGATGACAACGACGACGAGGAGGCCGGGGCCTGATCGCCCCGGTACTGTGCACAGCTTGAGCCGTGGTGGACGTGACAAGGACCGGACCGATCCGGAACGCAAATGCATCGTCACTGGCGATGCGCAACCCAAACGTGGGCTGATCCGTTTCGTGATCGGTCCCGAAGGCCAGGTCGTCCCCGACCTGGCCGAAAAGCTGCCCGGACGGGGCATCTGGGTCACGGCCGATCGCGCGGCGATCGACAAGGCGGCGGCGAAGGGATTGTTTTCCCGCGCCGCCCGTGCCCCCGTTTCCGCGCCCGACGATCTGGGCGCCATGACCGAGGCGGGCGTCGCCCGTCGTCTGGTCGAACTGGTATCGCTGGCCCGCAAGACGGGTCGTGCGGTTGCCGGGTTCGAAAAGGTTAAGGGCTGGTTGGCCGAGGGGCGCGCGAAAGTGCTTCTGCAGGCCAGCGACGGGTCGGAACGCGGCAAGGGAAAGCTGTGGACGCCCACCGGCGGACGCTGGTTCGGTTGCCTGACGGCCTCAGAATTGGGTTTGTCCTTTGGGCGTGATCATGTCATACACGGCGCGCTTGCGGCGGGTGGCCTGACGGACAAGGTGATCTTGGAAGCCGGCAGACTGACGGGTCTGCGCGGGCATGACGACGGCAATACGGCTGTCGGGAAGGAATAAGACGCAGATGAGCGATAAAGACGATAAAAAGCCCTTGGGACTTGGCGGCGCAGGCCGTTCGGGCCAGGTCAAGCAAAGCTTCAGCCATGGCCGCACCAAAAGCGTGGTCGTGGAAACCAAACGCAAGCGCGTCGTGGTCCCGAAATCCAGCCCGGCGCAGACTGCCGCCGACAAGGCCAAGAATCCGCTGACCGCGCGCATGGCAGGCGACCCCTCCAAGCGCCCGGCAGGCATCTCGGATGTCGAGATGGAACGCCGCCTGAAGGCCCTTGCCGCCGCCAAGGCGCGCGAGGCCAGCGATGCTGCCGAACGTGCCGCATTGGACAAACAGCGCGAAGATGACCGCGCCCGCCGCCGCGCCGAGATCGAGGCGAAGGCCGAGGAGGAGCGTCAGCGCGAAGAGGCCATCAAGGCCAAGGCCGAAGAAGAGGCTCGCGTTGCACGCGAAGCCGCGGAAGAGGCCAAGCGCAAGGATGCCCCCAAGCAGGACCGCGCCAAGCCGGCAGCGGCAGCCAAGCCGGCCGCGCCCGACCAGGCCGCGATCGAGGCTGCGGCATCGCGCGCCGAGACCAAGGGCGTGTCGACCAGCGCCCCGCGCAAGACCGACCGCGAGAAGGTCGATCGCGACAAGAACAACAAGACCGCCCGCGACGACAACCGCCGCGCCGGCAAGCTGTCGCTGAACCAGGCGCTGAACGGCGAAGGTGGCCGCCAGCGCAGCATGGCCGCGATGAAGCGCAAGCAGGAAAAGACCCGTCAGAAGGCGATGGGTGGACACCAGCGTGCCGAAAAGCAGTTCCGTGAAGTCAAGCTGCCCGAGACGATCGTCGTGCAGGAACTGGCCAACCGGATGACCGAGCGTGCCGCCGACGTCGTCAAGACGCTGATGAAGATGGGCATGATGGTCACCATGAACCAGGCCATCGACGCCGAGACCGCCGAACTGGTGATCGAGGAATTCGGCCACAAGGCCGTGCGCGTCAGCGATGCCGATGTCGAACAGGTGATCAACACCATCGACGACAACGAAGCCGATCTGCGCCCGCGTCCCCCGATCATCACGATCATGGGCCATGTCGACCACGGCAAGACCTCGCTGCTGGACGTCATCCGCAAGGCGAACGTGGTGTCCGGCGAAGCCGGTGGCATCACCCAGCATATCGGTGCCTATCAGGTGACGACCGAAAGCGGTGCCGTGCTGTCCTTCCTGGACACGCCGGGCCACGCCGCCTTCACCTCGATGCGTGCCCGTGGTGCGCATGTGACGGATATCGTCGTCCTGGTGGTCGCGGCCGATGACGCCGTGATGCCGCAGACGGTCGAGGCGATCAATCACGCCAAGGCTGCCGGTGTTCCGATGATCGTGGCGATCAACAAGATCGACAAGCCCGCCGCCGACCCCAACAAGGTCCGCACGGACCTGCTGCAGCACGAGGTTGTCGTCGAGGCCATGTCCGGCGACGTGCAGGATGTCGAGGTTTCGGCCAAGTCTGGCCAGGGCATCGACACCCTTCTGGAAGCCATCGCCCTGCAGGCCGAGATCCTGGAACTGAAGGCGAACCCGAACCGGGCCGCCCAAGGTGCCGTGATCGAAGCCCAGCTGGACGTGGGCCGCGGCCCCGTCGCGACCGTTCTGGTCCAGCACGGCACGCTGAAGCGCGGCGACATCTTCGTCGTCGGCGAACAGTGGGGCAAGGTGCGCGCCCTGATCAACGACAAGGGCGAGCGCGTCGAAGAGGCCGCTCCTTCGGTTCCGGTCGAGGTTCTGGGGCTGAACGGCACGCCCGAGGCCGGTGACGTCCTCAACGTGGTCGACACCGAAGCTCAGGCCCGCGAGATCGCCGAATTCCGCATGCAGCAGGCCAAGGACAAGCGCGCCGCAGCCGGTGCCGCGACCACGCTGGAACAGCTGATGGCCAAGGCCAAGGCCGATGTGAACGTCGCGGAACTGCCGGTGGTCGTGAAGGCCGACGTGCAGGGTTCGGCCGAAGCCATCGTGCAGGCCCTGGAAAAGGTCGGCAACGACGAGGTTCGCGTCCGCGTGCTGCATTACGGCGTCGGTGCCATCACCGAATCCGATATCGGCCTGGCCGAGGCGTCGGGTGCTCCGGTCATCGGCTTCAACGTCCGTGCCAACTCTCCGGCGCGCAATGCGGCCAACCAGAAGGG
Organism: Paracoccus sp. SM22M-07; assembly: GCF_001887735.1. NCBI lineage: Bacteria > Pseudomonadati > Pseudomonadota > Alphaproteobacteria > Rhodobacterales > Paracoccaceae > Paracoccus > Paracoccus sp. SM22M-07. The sequence goes on along the minus strand of NZ_JPKW01000002.1, from coordinate 213,256 downwards.
TGTCGAGATCCGCTACTACTCGATCATCTACGATCTGGTGGACGACATCAAAGCTGCCGCTTCGGGTCTTCTGTCGGCCGAAGTTCGCGAAAACTTCATCGGCTATGCGTCGATCAAGGAAGTCTTCAAGGTCACGGGCATCGGCAAGGTCGCCGGTTGCCTGGTCACCGAAGGCATCGCCCGCCGTTCGGCCGGCGTCCGCCTGCTGCGCGACAACGTGGTGATCCACGAGGGCACGCTGAAGACGCTGAAGCGCTTCAAGGACGAGGTCAAGGAAGTCCAGTCCGGTCAGGAATGCGGCATGGCCTTTGAAAACTACGAGGATATCCGCCCCGGCGATGTCATCGAGATCTTCGAACGCGAAGAGGTCGAGCGTACCCTCTGAGGGTGTCGCAACAGGACCAGGCAAAGGGCGGCCCCGCGAAGGGCCGCCCTTTTTCATTGCCGGACCACGCGTCACTGGCCGTTCGGGGCAGCAAAAAAGGGGCGACCTTTCGGTCACCCCTTGTTTCTGGTCTTCGACGGCGCAGAGCTCCTCCTGCGCCGGAGACGATCAGTTGCCGACGGGCTTGCCTTCATAGGTGCGGTTTCCCACCCGAACCCGAATGTTGCCGTCTGCGGTCGAACCTTCGAAAAGGCCCTGGATCGAGATGTAGCTTCCAACCGAAATTGTGCGAATCATGTCAATACCTCTTGTGCTCCCAGTCCTCAGAGTAGTCATGAAATGGTTAAAAAAGCGTACACAACATGGTCATCTAAGACTTATTCGGGCAGTTTGACAACTGAAACGTGCGAACAATTGTCATCAAAGCCACATTTGCAACATGGGGATCAGGGGAATGTCGGCTGCGGGCATGGGATAGTCGCGCAGCTTGCCCGCCCGGACCCAGGCCAGCGACTGGCCTTCGCGGGGCTGGACGATGCCCTGCCATCTGCGGCAGGCAAAGACCGGCATCAGCAGATGGAAATCGTCATAGCTGTGGCTGGCGAAGGTCAGGGGCGCCAGGCAGCTGTTCCAGGTCTGGATGCCCAGTTCCTCGTCCAATTCGCGGATCAGGGCGGCTTCGGGGGTTTCACCCGGTTCGACCTTGCCGCCCGGAAATTCCCACAGGCCCGCCATGGGTTTGCCCGGCGGGCGCTGTGCCAGAAGCACGCGCCCGTCGGGGTCGATCAGGGCCACGGCCGAGACCAGGACAGTCTTCACGACCGGTAATCCGCGTTGATGTCGATATAGCCGTGGGTCAGATCGCAGGTCCAGACGGTCCGCGCACCCTGCCCCAGCCCCATGTCGACACCGATCCGCAATTCGGCGTTCCGCATATAGGCGCTGGCCTTGGCCTCGTCGTAATCGGGCGCCCGCCAGCCGTTCTCGGCCAACACCATATCGCCGAAACTGATCCGCAGCCGGTCGCGATCGGCCTGTCCACCCGATTTGCCGATGGCGGCGACGATGCGCCCCCAATTGGCGTCCTGACCGGCGATGGCTGTCTTGACCAGGGGCGAGTTCGCGATGGCCATGCCGATCCTGTGGGCATCGGCATCGTCCACGGCGCCGGTCACGGCGATCTCGACGAATTTTGTGGCACCTTCACCGTCGCGCACGACCAGATGGGCCAGTTCCCGCATCACGTTATGCAAGGCCTTCGTGAAGGCGCGCCCCACATCGCTGTCCAGATCGGTGATGGGTTCGGCCGCGCTGCGCCCCGTCGCGGCCAGGATCAGCGCATCCGAGGTCGATGTGTCGCTGTCCACCGTGATCGCGTTGAAGGTCGCGTCCAGACCGCCGCTCAGCGCCTGCTGCAAGAGAGGCGCAGAGATGGAGGCGTCGGTGAAAAGATAGACCAGCATCGTGGCCATGTCGGGCGCGATCATCCCCGAGCCCTTGGCGATGCCGGCGATCTTGATGTCGCCCCCCTGCCCCGCGACGGTGGCGGATGCACCTTTGGGGAAAGTGTCGGTCGTCATGATGGCGCGGGCGGCATCGGCCACCCCGCCCTTGTCCAGGCCTGCGGCCAGATCGCCGATGACCCCGACGATCCGGTCATGCGGCAGAGGTTCGCCGATCACCCCGGTCGAGGATGAAAACACCCGCCCGATCGGCAGGTCCAGCGCCTGCGCGACGGCGCCGGTGACGGCATCGACCGATTCCTGGCCGCGCGCGCCGGTGAAGGCGTTGGCATTGCCGGAATTGACGATGATGGCCGCACCCGCGCCCATGTCATCGGTCGCGGCCAGCTTGGACTGGCAGTCCAGCACGCAGGCCGCACGGGTCGAGGACCGCGTGAAGGCCCCCGCGACCGAGGCCCCCGGCGCGACGCGGATCAGCGTCACGTCGGTGCGGCCCTGGTATTTCACCCCGGCGGCGGCGCTGGCGAATTCGACGCCCTCGATCACCGGCAGGTCGGGAAAGGCGGCAGGAGCCAGAGGCGAGACCGGAAGACCGGCCTTGCCCATTATTCGGCCTCCAGCAGATCGGTGTTGTTCAGCAGCGCGGGATCGACGCCTTCGGTCTTCTTGATCTCGGCCTCGCCGACCAGACGCTCGATCTCGGCCTCGACCTTTTCACGGCGGATCATCTGCGACAGCTGTTCGCGCACGTCCTCCATCTTGGGGGCCTCGCGCATGCGGGTGTCGTTCAGCTTGATCAGGTGCCAGCCGAACTCGGTCTTGACCGGGTCCGAAACGGCGCCCTTTTCCATGCCCGCGACGGCCTCGCTGAAGGGGGCGACCATCTGGTCGGCGGCGAACCAGCCCAGGTCGCCCTTGTTGGGGCCCGAGGGTCCGGTCGAATGCTGTTCGGCCATCGCGCCGAATTCGGCACCGCCATCCAGTTCGGCCTTGATTTCCTTGGCCTCTTCCTCGGTCTCGACCAGGATATGGGCGGCGTTGAATTCCTTGGTCTCGCCGGTATCGGCGAACATCCTGTCATAGGCCGCCTGCAGTTCCTCGTCGGTCAGCTCGGCCTCGGCGATGTCGGTGACGGCGGCGGTGGCCAGCGCGTTGCGGCGCTGCAATTCGACCTGCGCGCGCACCAGCGCGGTTTCAGTCCCCGAAGCGGCCACGGCGGTCTGGCGGATCAGCTGGTCCAGCATCATGTCCCACAGCGCCTGATCGGGCAGGTTCGCCATGTTGGGGTCCTGCACGGACTGCTTCATGACGATCATCTGGCCCAGGGTGATGTCCTGGCCGCTGACGGTCGCCACGACCGTGTCGGCATCCTGGTCCTGTGCCCATGCGGCAGGGGCGGACAGCATCGGCGCCGCGACAAGGGCGACGGCCAGCAGGTTCGGTCTGAACATGGAAGATCCTTTGCACATCATGGCACGCATCCCCTGTCGGGACCGGGCCAACATTGACAGTCAGGCGGACGGGGCCTACATCCCGAAGCAACTCCGTGGAAGGCACCGCCGCCGCGTTCGTTCCAAACCCTGATACGGCAATGGGGTCGGTGCGGGCAAGTGGGCCGCGGTCACTCGTCTTTCCCAACAACGTGATTGCGAAGGTAACATGCTCGGCATCGGAAATCTGGCAAAGATGGTTTTTGGGACTCCCAACGACCGCATGGTCAAAGGGACGCGCCCGCTGGTGGCGCGCATCAACGCCCTTGAGGACAACTTCAAGGCCCTGAACGATCAGCAGCTGATCGACAAGACCCGCGAATTCCAGGAACGCGTGGCGAAGGGCGAAAGCCTGGACGCCATCCTGCCCGAGGCCTTCGCCAACTGTCGCGAAGGCGCGCGGCGCGCCCTGGGCCTGCGGGCCTTCGACGTGCAGCTGATGGGCGGGATCTTCCTGCATCAGGGCAACATCGCCGAAATGAAGACCGGCGAGGGCAAGACCCTGGTCGCCACCTTCCCGGCCTATCTGAACGCGCTGTCGGGCAAGGGCGTCCATGTCGTCACCGTCAACGACTATCTGGCGCGGCGTGACGCGGAATGGATGTCCAAGGTCTATGCCCAGCTGGGGCTGAGCTGCGGCGTCGTCGTTCCCTTCCAGCCCGAGGATGAAAAGCGCCAGGCCTATGCCGCCGACGTCACCTATGCGACGAACAACGAGCTGGGCTTCGACTATCTGCGCGACAACATGAAGGGCAGCGTGGCCGAGATGGTCCAGCGCGGCCACAATTTCGCCATCGTCGACGAGGTCGACAGCATCCTGATCGACGAGGCGCGCACGCCGCTGATCATCAGCGGCCCGTCGCAGGACCGGTCGGAACTGTACAAGGTCCTGGACGGCTATGTCCCCCTGCTGACCGAGGAACATTTCAAGCTGGACGAAAAGTCCCGCAACGCCACCTTCACCGAGGAAGGCAACGAGTTCCTGGAACAGCGCCTGCAGGCCGATGGCGTCCTGCCCGAGGGGCAGTCGCTTTACGACCCGGAATCGACCACGATCGTCCATCACGTCAACCAGGCCCTGCGCGCGCACAAGCTGTTCCTGAAGGACCAGCACTACATGATCCGCGAAGGCGAGGTCGCGCTGATCGACGAATTCACCGGCCGCATGATGAAGGGCCGCCGCCTGTCGGACGGCCTGCACCAGGCGATCGAGGCCAAGGAAGGCGTCGAGATCCAGCCCGAGAACGTGACCCTGGCGTCGGTCACCTTCCAGAACTACTTCCGCCTTTACGACCGCCTGTCGGGCATGACCGGCACGGCCTCGACCGAGGCCGAGGAATTCGCCGAGATCTACAAGCTGGGCGTCGTCGAGGTTCCAACCAACCGCGGCATCGCGCGTCTGGACGAACATGACCGCGTCTATCGCACGGCGCAGGAAAAATACGCCGCCGTGATCGAGGCGATCAAGGAGGCCCATGCCAAGGGCCAGCCCACCCTGGTCGGCACCACCAGCATCGAGAAATCCGAGATGCTGTCCGAGCTGTTGAAGAAGGACGGCGTGCCCCACAACGTCCTGAACGCCCGCCAGCACGAGGCCGAGGCGCAGATCGTCGCCGACGCCGGCAAGCCCGGCGCGGTGACCATCGCCACGAACATGGCCGGCCGCGGCACCGACATCCAGCTGGGCGGCAATGTCGAGATGAAGGTGATGGAGGCCCTGAAGGCCGATCCCGAAGCCCATCCCGACGAGATGCGCGCCCGTATCGAATCCGAACATGCCGCCGAGAAGGAGGCCGTTCTGGCCGCCGGCGGCTTGTTCGTGCTGGGCACGGAACGTCACGAAAGCCGCCGGATCGACAACCAGCTGCGCGGCCGTTCGGGCCGTCAGGGCGATCCAGGGCGGTCGCTGTTCTTCCTGTCGCTGGACGACGACCTGATGCGGATCTTCGGGTCCGAGCGTCTGGACAAGGTGCTGTCCTCGTTGGGGATGAAGGAAGGCGAGGCGATCGTGCACCCTTGGGTGAACAAGTCGCTGGAACGCGCCCAGGCCAAGGTCGAGGGTCGCAACTTTGACATCCGCAAGCAATTGCTGAAGTTCGACGACGTGATGAACGACCAGCGCAAGGCGATCTTCAGCCAGCGCCGCGAGATCATGGACAGCGAGGAAGTGGGCGAGATCACCGCCGACATGCGCCACCAGGTCATCGACGACCTGGTCGAGGATTTCATGCCCGCCCGCAGCTATGCCGACCAGTGGGACGCCGAAGGCCTGAAGACCGCCGTGCGCGAGCGGTTGAACATGAACCTGCCCGTCATCGAATGGGCAGCCGAGGAAGGCGTCGACCAGGAGACGATGCGCGAGCGCATCGTCGAGGCGACCGACACCTACATGGCCGAGAAGACCGCCGGTTTCGGCCCCGAGAACATGGCCCAGATCGAAAAGCAGGTCCTGTTGCAGATGATCGACCAGAAATGGCGCGAGCACCTGATGACGCTGGATCACCTGCGTTCGGTCGTGGGCTTCCGCGGTTATGCGCAGCGCGATCCGCTGTCGGAATACAAGACCGAGGCCTTCCAGCTGTTCGAAGCCCTGCTGGACGGGCTGCGGTTCGACGTCACGCAGCGGTTGGCGCAGATCCGTCCGCTGACCGATGCCGAGCGCCAGGAGATGCTGAACCAGATGACGGCCCAGCAGAAGGCCGCGCAGGATGACATGACGATGGAGCATGGCGACGAGGATGGCAGCAATGCCAGCCCCGAAACGCCGCTGCCCGCCGCCGAAGGCTTTGACGAGAACGATCCGTCGACTTGGGGGAACCCGGCGCGGAACGACCTGTGCCCCTGTGGTTCGGGCAACAAGTTCAAGCATTGCCACGGCGCCATCTGAGGTGATCGCGGGGCGCGGTTTGCGTCCCGCGACCACGTTCACCCCCTGCGGGCGGGGGCCTTGCCCCCACCGCGCCAGGCGGCGAAGGACCGCGTTGCGGTCCTAGTCGATCCGCGCGGGCAGTTGCCAGCCCCGCAGCAGGTCATCCGCCGCCATCGGCTTTTTCCCCGATCTTTGCGCCGTCAGCACCTGGATGGCACCGTCACCGCAGGCGATGGTGAAACCGGGCAGGACCTGTCCGGGTTCGCCTGACCCCGACGCCAGACGGCTGCGCAGCAGCTTGACCCTTTCGCCGTCGATCTGGCACCAGGCCCCAGGAAAGGGCGAAAGGCCGCGGATCTGGCGATCGACCTGAGATGCGGGCTGCGACCAGTCGATCCGCGCCTCGGACTTGTCGATCTTGGCGGCATAGGTGACGCCGTCTTCGGGCTGGGGTGTGGCCGCCAGGGGCAGCCGGTCCAGCACGTCGAGGATCAGGGTCGCGCCCAGGTCCGACAGGCGGTCATGCAGGTCGGCCGTCGTGTCCTTCGGGCCGATGGGGGTGCGCGTTTCCGCAAGAACCGGACCGGTATCCAGCCCTGCCTCCATCTGCATGATCGCCACGCCCGAGGCCGCGTCGCCTGCCAGGATCGCACGATGGATCGGCGCGGCCCCCCGCCAGCGTGGCAGCAGGGATGCGTGGATGTTCACGCAGCCAAGCCGCGGCGCGTCCAGAACCGCCTGGGGCAGGATCAGCCCATAGGCGACCACGACCGCGACATCGGCCTGATGGGCCGCAAAGCGGTCCTGATCGGCAGGGTCGCGCAGCTTTTCGGGGTGGAACACGGGCAACCCCAGTTCCAGCGCCGTCGCATGGACCGGCGAGGGACGGGGTTTCTGCCCACGTCCGGCTGCCCGCGGGGGCTGGGTATAGACGGCGACGACATCGTGGCGGTCGGCGAGCGCCCGCAAGGCGGGCACCGAGAAATCGGGCGTTCCCATGAAGATCACGCGCATGGCGACGGCCTTTCTGTTGTTGGATCAGCGGCGGGCCAGCTTGGCCGATTTCTGCACCAGCATCTTGCGGCGCAGGGGCGACAGGTGATCGACATACATCCGGCCGTTCAGGTGGTCGATCTGATGCTGGACGCTGGTGGCCCAGAGATTGACGAAATCGCGATCCTCGATCTGGCCCTCCGCGTTCAGGAAACGCACCGTCAGCGCACGGGGGCGGCTGATCGTGGCATGGACGCCGGGCAGGTTCGGGCTGGCCTCGTCATGGTCGCGAAACTTGCCGCTTTGATGCAGAATTTCGGGATTGGCCATGCGGATGGCCTGACCGCGCGCCTCGGATGCATCCACCACGGCCAGGCGCAGCATGACGCCGATCTGCGGCGCGGCCAGACCCACCCCCGGCATCGCGTTCATGGTGTCGATCATGTCGTCCCAGATGGCGCGGACATCGTCGGTGATCGCCTCGACGGGATCGGCCGCGCGGTGCAGGCGGGGGTCGGCATAGGGCAGGAAGGGTCGAACGGTCATGCGGTGTCGGGGTCCTTGAGGATCAGGCGGCCGTCCAGATGGTCGGCCTCGTGCTGGGCGATCCGGGCGGCCTCGCCCGACATCTGGCGCATCCGGTGGCGGCCCTGCAGGTCGTACCACCCAAGGGTGATGGACAGGGACCGGGTCACGGACAGGGGCCTGTCGGGAATGGACAGGCAGGTTTCGACCGCGCTGTCGGTTTCATCGCTGCGCCACAGGATTTCCGGGTCCAGCATGACCAGCGGGTCGGGTTGGCCCGTCTTCCACCCGGCATCCATCACGAAGATGCGCCGCGACACGCCGATCTGGGGGGCGGCCAGGCCGCGCCCCCGGGCCGCGTACATGGTGGCCAGCATGTCGGCGGCCAGCGTCAGGATGTCGGGCTGGGCCAGATAGCCGGCGTCGTCGCAGCAGGTGAACAGGACCGGATCGGGGTAGAGCAGGATGGGACGCACCTTCCCCGCTGCCAGATCGCCTGCCAAGGCAGGTGGGATCGGCGATGCGGGGATGGGTTTATCAGCCACGGGCCTGCTCTCTTTTGAACTTGACCATCTTGCGGGTGATCATCTGGCGCTTGATGGCCGACAGGTGGTCGATGAACAGGATGCCATCCAGATGGTCCAGCTCGTGTTGCGCGCAGGTGGCCCAAAGCCCGTCGAATTCCTGGTCATGCGTCTTGCCGTCCAGGCCCAGCCATTCCATCCGCAATTCGGCCGGGCGGGTGACGTCGGCATATTGGTCGGGGATGGAAAGGCAGCCCTCGTCATAGGTGTTCAGCGCCTCGGACGTCCAGGTGATCTGCGGATTGACCATGACGATGGGCGCGCGTTCGGCCTCGGGGTCGCGGGTGGCGTCCATCACGAAGATGCGGGCGCCCACGCCGATCTGCGGCGCGGCCAGGCCGATGCCGGGCGCGTCATACATGGTGGCCAGCATGTCGGCGGCGAGGGTCTCGATCTCGGGCGTGATGCGCGCGATCGGTTCGGCCACCTTCTTCAGGCGGGGATCGGGATGGATCAGGATGGTTCTCAGGCTCATGCTTCGCGATTTAGGGCATGACTTCACCATAAGCAACAACAGGCGTATGCAGTGTGAAACGCGAAAATCACGAGGATCCCATGAGCCAGCCCGATTTCGACCAGATCATCGACCGCAAGGGGACGCATTGCAGCAAGTGGGACGACATGCAGGCGGCCTATGGCGTGGACCCCGATGACGGGTTGGCGATGTGGGTGGCGGACATGGATTTTCGCCCGCCCCAGGCGGTGCAGGACGCGGTCGAGACGGTCGCGGCGCATGGCATCTATGGCTATCCGGGCGCGCATCGGCCCTATCTGGAGGCGATCTGCTGGTGGATGGAACACCGCCACGGCTGGCAGATCCGGTCCGAATGGGTGCTGACCTGCGCGGGTCTGGTCAATGCGGTGGGCATGGCGCTGAACGCCTTCACAGCCAAGGGCGACGGGGTGATCGTGATGTCGCCCGTCTATCACGCCTTCGCCCGCATCATCCGCGCCCAGGGCCGCGATCTGGTGGAACTGCCGCTGGCCCTGCAGGACGGCCAGTACCGCATGGACTGGGACGCGTGGGAACCGATGCTGAAGGGCCATGAAAAGCTGCTGATCCTCTGTTCGCCCCATAATCCCGGCGGCCGCGTCTGGTCCGAGGACGAGTTGCGCCAGGTCGCCGATTTCTGCAGGCGCCACGACCTGATCCTGGTGTCCGATGACATCCATTGCGACCTTGTCATGCCGGGCAGCCCCCGCCACCGGATGATGGCCACCGTCGCCCCCGACATCGCGGACCGGCTGATCACGCTGACGGCGGCCACCAAGACCTTCAACATCGCGGGCGCCCATATCGGCAATGCGATCATCGCCGACCCGGACCTGCGCGCGCGGTTCAAGGGCGCGCTGATGGCGGCGGGGATTTCGCCGGGGATCTTCGGGATGGATATGGTGGCGGCGGCCTATTCGCCGCAGGGCGCGGCCTGGGTCGACGCGCTGGTCGAATATCTGGACGGCAACCGCCGGATCTTCGACGCGGGCGTGAATGCCATTCCGGGGCTGAAATCCATGCCGCTGCAGGCCACCTATCTGTCCTGGGTCGATTGTTCGGGCACCGGCATGACGCCAGACGAATTCACCGCCCGCGTCCAGGACGGCGCCAGGATCGCCGCCAATCACGGCGCGACCTTCGGGACCGGTGGGCAGGATTATCTGCGCTTCAACATCGCCACGCCGCGCGCCCTGGTCGAACAAGCGGTCCGGCGCCTGCAGGATGCCTTTGCCGATCTGCAATAGGGCCGCGTTGCAACCGCCCGCGACCCCGCATATACAGCCCGAAACCGAACGCCCGGAGCATCACCCATGGTCTATCTGGATTTCGAAAAGCCGCTTGCCGACATCGAGGGCAAGGCCGAGGAACTTCGCGCGATGGCCCGCAAGGGCGATGGCGTCGACGTTGAAAAGGAGGCCGCCGCCCTGGACAAGAAGGCCGGCGATCTTCTGAAAGAGATGTATCGCAACCTGACGCCGTGGCGGAAGACCCAGGTCGCGCGCCATCCCGACCGTCCCCATTGCAGCCAGTATATCGAGGCGCTGTTCACCGACTACACCCCGCTGGCGGGCGACAGGGCCTTTGGCGACGACCATGCGGTGATGGGCGGCCTTGCGCGGTTCAACGACGCGCCTTGCGTGGTGATCGGCCATGAAAAGGGCAACGACACCAAGTCGCGCATCCACCACAATTTCGGCATGGCCCGCCCCGAAGGCTATCGCAAGGCGATCCGCCTGATGGACATGGCGCACCGCTTCGGCCTGCCGGTCATCACGCTGGTCGACACGCCCGGCGCCTATCCCGGCAAGGGCGCCGAGGAGCGCGGCCAAAGCGAGGCGATCGCGCGCTGCACCATGAAATGCCTGGAAATCGGCGTGCCGCTGGTCAGCGTCGTCATCGGCGAAGGCGGATCGGGCGGGGCCGTGGCCTTTGCCACCGCGAACCGGATCGCCATGCTGGAACACTCGATCTATTCGGTGATCTCGCCAGAAGGCTGTGCCTCGATCCTGTGGAAGGACAGCGACAAGATGCGTGATGCGGCCGAGGCGCTGCGCCTGACCGCGCAGGACCTGAAGAAGCTGGACGTCATCGACCGCATCATCGCCGAGCCGATGGGCGGCGCGCAGCGTCAGCCCGCCGAGGCCATCGCCAAGGTCGGCGCGGAAATCGCCGCGATGCTGGAGGATCTGTCCGGCAAATCCCCGGCCGAACTGATCGCCGACCGCCGGCAGAAATTCCTGACCATGGGCGCGCATTCCCTGGCCGCCTGATCCACACGACATTGTGACCCAAACGCCACAGCCGCCCCCTTTGGGCGGCTGCCGGCATTTGCGCACTTGCGCGCCGTGCAGGGAATCGGGCAGCCTCCGCCTTGCCCGTATCATGAATCAACGAAGGAGGGGCCGCACATATGACCGATGTCACCAAAGCCGCCCAGCCCATGCATGATGGCCGCCAGTCGCGACGAAATCCGCTGCTGACCGCCTGAACAGGCATTTTCCGACCGATGCCCTGACCTGACCGACCGCCTTCGCGCGGCCTGTCCGCACGGCATCATTCCATCCTCAACCAACCCGTTTTCCGGTCGTGGCACAGCCATGTCCGGCTTGCAAAGGACTGCAATGATGATTGCCCAGATGACGCCGCAGGCCCCTGCCCTGCGTCCCGCCCTGCATCGCCTGATCGCACGTCACGGTGCGGCGGCGGTGACATTCGCCCTGTTCCGGGCGCTGCTGATCAGACGGCGGAAAAGACCGCGGCCGCCCGACGCCTATCGCCTCAGCCCGCATATGCGGCGCGACATAGGGCTCCCTCCGGCAGGGCCCCATGTCCCGAAATATTACGAATTGCGCTGATCAGGGGCGGGCGGCATCACTGTCGCCCGCCGCCGGCGCCAGGATCAGCCCCGCTTCGGCCATCAACCGGTCCGAGGCGGTTTCGACCTGGCGTTCCAGCCGCGGCATGAAATCGGCCTGCGGCTGGTCGGGATCGATGACGGGCAGGAACTCGACCACGGCACGACCGCCGCGGATGCCCCAACCGCTGCGCGGCCAGAACAGGCCCGCATTCACCGCGACCGGCACCACCGGCAGCCCGGTCCCCGCCCGCAATGTCGCCACCCCGTGCTTGTAGGGTTTGCGCTGCCCCGGCAGTGTGCGCGTGCCTTCGGGATAGATGATCAGCTGTCCGACGCCGCCATCCTGCATGCGCGCCTTGACCTCGGTCGACATGATGCCCATCGCGTCGCGCCCGCGGCCACGGTCGATGGGGATGCAGCCGACCTTCCACGCATACCAGCCCATGACGGGAACGCGCATCACCTCGCGCTTCATGATGAAGGCGCGGCGGGGCACGGCATGGGCGATGACCAGGATGTCCCAGAAGCTTTGATGCTTGGCGGCGATGATGCAATCGCCCGTGGGCGGCGTGCCGCGGATTTCGCAGGTCAGGCCCAGATGCAGGCGCGCGGCCCAGATCATATAGCCGATCCAGCGCGTCGCCACCCGGTTCGCGCCCGCCCGCCCGTGCCGCATCTGCGGCAGGCCGAACAGCCCGATCACCACCGTCGCCAGCGCGACATGCAGATAGAACAAAACGTTCTGGACATATTGCCAAGGCCCGAGGGGCGCGGGGGTGGCGCGGGTCGTCAACGGACAGCCTCCAGCATGTTCAGCGCGGCCCAACGGGTGGCCAGAAAGCCCACCGCCGCCGCGACCAGCGGAATGGAGAGCGGCATCAGCCAGTCCCACCCCTGAAACCCTAGCCCGGTCAGAAAGCCGCCCGCCGCGCTGGCATCGGGCAGGATCGAGACCGCCCCCACGCCCAGCACCGTGCCGATGGCCGATCCGATCGCGGCCCGCCGGGTAAAGCGGCGCACGAAGGCCGTGGCGATGGTCAGGTCGCGCGCGCCGATCAGGCGCAGGACGCGGATGACCTGCCCATTGGCCGCCAGCGCCGCCTTGGCCGCCAGCGTGATCATGGCCGCCGAGGCCGCCGTGATCAGCAGCAGCGACACGATCCCCAGCATCCGCAGGCGATTGGCCGCAGAGACCAGCGGCCTGCGCCATTCGGTGTGATCGTCCAGGATCGCGCCCGGCACCTCGGCCTCCAGCCGCAGGCGCAGGCCCTCGGCGTCGAAATCATCGCCCCGGATCGGCAGGTCGATCAGCGCGGGCACCGGCAGGGCGTCGACCGGCATGTCGGGCCCGAACCAGGGTTCCAGCAGCGTGGCCAGTTCATCTTGCGGCAGCTGGCGCGGCTCTCCGGTGCCGGGGGTGGTGCGCAGCAGCTGGAGGGCGGTCTGGACCTGACCCTCCTGCTGGTCGGCGGGGGCGCTGATGCGCACCGTGACCGAACCCGCAAGCTGGGTGGACCAGTGATCGGCCAGCCGCCCCGTCGCCAGCGCCAGGGCCAGCGCGAAGACCGCCAGAAAGGCCATCGCCCCTGCGGAAAACAGCGTCAGTTGGGCGGTAAAGCCGGTCGGCGGCACGATGCGGTCGCCCTTGCCGCCTTCGTCGCGCAACAATCCCCTGCCAAGGGTCATCAGGTTCAGTGCCAAGCTTTTGCCCCGTTTCACAGATCCGCCCCCGCCAGCTGAAGGTTCCCGCCCGAGATCCGCAGGACCCGCGCCGTCACCTGCGCCTTGGTGGCACGGATCAGGTTCAGGTCATGGGTCGCCACCAGCACGGTCTTGCCGGATTTGTTCAGTTCGATCAGCAGCTGCATCAGGCGCATGGACATGTCCCAATCCAGGTTGCCGGTCGGTTCATCGGCCAGGATCAGGTCCGGCGACAGGATCACCGCCCGCGCCAGGGCCGCGCGCTGGCGTTCGCCGCCCGACAGTGACGGCGGCAGGGCCCGCGCGTGCTGCGACAGCTGCACCCAACCCAAGAGGTCGCGCAGGGCGTCCATATCCACGGGTTCATGCGCCACGCTCAGCGGCAGGGCGACGTTTTCCGCGACGGGCAGATGGTCCAGGAACTGGGGTTCCTGATGCACCACGCCCACCCGCCGGCGCAGGTCCGCGATATCGTCGCGCGACAGGTCGCGCATCTCGTGGCCGAAGGCCGTCATCTGGCCCGCCGTCGGCAGCAGGTCGGCATAGCACAGACGCAGCAGCGTCGTCTTGCCCGATCCCGACGGCCCCGTCAGGAAATGGAACATCCCCGGCTGCAGACTGAGCGTCATCCCCGACAGCAGCTCGGCCCTGCCGTGATAGCCGAACCCGACATCCCGCATCTCGATCAAGCGCCACCTCTTTTCCGTTTCAGCCCGTCTTGCGCGGGGCATTTGCATCCGGCGCGTCTTGGAAGCCGGACCTGCGCTTGATAGAACAGCCACAAGACGAATGCGAGGGTGGCATGGCTGAATTTAGGTTGAACTGTCCGGGCTGCGGCGCGGAATATGTCGTGCCGCAGGACGCGATCCCCGCCGCCGGTCGCGAGGTCGAGTGCAGCCGCTGCGAACGCGTCTGGCAGGCGCAGCGGCCCAAGGACCCTTCGCGCCCGCTGGACCTGGCCCATTTCACCGCCCCCTCGGCCCGGGATGACGATGATGCTGCAGCGCCCCCGCCCCTGCGCCCGGCCAGCAAGCGGCTGTCGCCCGACATCCTGGACATCCTGCGCGACGAGGTCGAACACGAACGCCGCCTGCGCGAGGCCGAAGGCGACCCCGACGCCCCCCGCCCGGCCATGCCCGCCGGTGGCATGACCGACAACGACTGGCCCGCGACCACGGTGACGATGCCGGCGCAGGACGCCACGCCGTCCGGGGGTCGCCCGACCACGCAGACGGTCATCCGACACTTGCCGCCGCGTCCCCCGGCGGCCCAGCCCAAGCCCGCCCCGCAGCGTCCTCGTCCCGCCGCGCAGCCAGCGGTGCCGGAACCTGTGGCGGTGGCCCCCGTCGATGATGCTGCGCCGCAACCGGGCACGCGGCGGGGATACGGAACGGGCTTCGGCATCTCGATGCTAGTGACGGCGGCGCTGCTGGCGCTGTACATGGCGACGCCGATGATGGCCGCCAAGGGCCTGCCGATGGCCGATCAGCTGACCGGATTGCGGGCCGAGGTCGATCAGGCCCGCCAATGGCTGTCGGCCACGCTGATCGACCGCTGAACGGCCCGCCCCGGAGAAAGGGCCGGTTTCAGAACTGGTCGCCAAGCCGGTCCAGATAATCCAGCTCGGATGCCGAGCGGCCGGGATCGCCCATGCGGCGCCGGATCTCGTCCAGCAGATCGCGGGCCCGGGCGGCAGGGTTGGTGCCAAGCCCGCCTTCGCTGTCACCGGTGATCTGGTTGGTGCCGGTGGGCTGCTGACGCCCTAGGGGATCGGTGCCGGGATTGCCGCTGGCCTGGCCGCTGCCATCGGCGCCGCCGGTCTGCCCTTCCTGGCCATCCTGACCGCGCTGACCCTGCTGCCCCTGTTCGGCCAGCATGTCGCCCATGGATTGCATCCCTTCGCGCATGGATTGGATCGCGTCGGCCTGGCGCTGCATGGCGCGCCCGGTATCGCCCTCGCGCAGGGCCTGTTCCGCATCTTCCATCGCACGGCCGGCATCGTCCAACCGGTCGCGGGCCTGATCCCCGCGTTCTGACCCCTGCCCCGGCAGCAGGCCGCGCTGCTGGTCCAGATCCTCGCGCAGCGCCTGCTGGCGGTCGGCCAGATCGCCGGTGTCGCCCTGCTGGCCGTCGCGGAACTGGCGCTGCGCCTCGCGGAAGGCTTCGTCCGACAGCTGCTGCTGGTCGCGCAGCGTGTCGGCCAGCCGGTTCATCGGCTGGCTGCCCTGCGATCCTTCGCCCTGCTGACCCTGCTGACCCTGGGATTGGCGCACCTGCAGGTTTTCCATCATGCGGTTGAACTGTTCCAGCAGCTGCTCGGCTTCGGCCATGCGGCCTTCGTTCATCAGGCGCTGGATCTCCTCCATCATCTGCTGGATCTGGTCGCCGGTGATCTCTTGGCCCTGTTCCTGGCCCTGGTCGGGGCTGTCGGCCTGGGGCGCTTCGCTCTGTTCGGCCAGCATGCGGGTGTAATCGTCGGTGGCTTCGCGCAGCTGGTCCATCAGCTGCTGGATCTCGTCGGGGCTGGCACCGTTGCGGATGGCCTCGGACAGCTTTTCCCGCGCGTCGCGCATCGCCTGCAGCGCATCCGACAGCCCGCCATCCTCCAGCTGGACGGCTGCGTCCCACAGGGCCTCGGCCAGACGGTCGCGGGCGTCGGTCCCGAAATCGGGCCCCTCCAGCAGCGCGACCGAGGCCCGGAGTTCCCGGTAAAGCTCACCCTCGACAAAGCCCTCGGGCTGCCAGGTCAGGGCGCGCAGGATCTCGGCGCTGCGGGGGGCGTTGGCCTTGGCCCACAACAGGTCGCGCCGCATCTCGATCAAGGCGGCGGCCAGCGGATTGAAAAAGCGCCGCCCCGGCAGGACGGTGGCGCGCGGATCGGATTGGCCGACCTGCTGGATGCCGTCGGTGGCGCGCAGCGTCAGGCTGACCGGCAGGTTCGCCCAAGGGTGACGCGACAGATCCTCGACCAGCTGGCCCTGCACATCCTTGCGGTCGCGGGACGGCAAAGGCAGGTCCAGCCGGATCGGGTCGCGCGGGTCGGGATCGGCGGCCAGGCCAAAGCGGCGGTCCAGCTGGGCCATGTCCAACGCGATCACGGCTTCGGCGTCCGCCAGGCCATGATCGTCGCTGGCGGTGAAATCCTGCATCATCCGGCCATCGGCCCGCCGTGCGGCGGCCTCTCCGGGGGTGATCCGGGGCGCAAGGTCAGGCAGCACGGTGATGGCAAAGCGCCGGTCCAGGATCTGGACATGGCCCGACTGTTCGGCCCGGATGACCATTTCCTGCGGATCATCGCCCTGCAGCGCGCCGATATCCTGTTCGACGGCCTTGTCGTCCCCGTACAGCCGGACCTGTACCAGGCTGCCCTTGGGCAGTTCCAACGCATCGCCCTGCAGGGCATTCAGATAGATGGTCGGGCGTCGGGTATAGGCGGGCGGTTCGGCCCATCCTTCCCATGCCGGACCGGTATCGGCGGCCGATTGCGGCATCATGCGGGGGGCGACGGTCGCGGCGATGGCGCCGATCCCCTGCCCCACCTGCCCGATGCCGCCAAAGATCAGCGCCATGACCAGGGCCACCAGCGCAGCAAGGCGCAACGCCAACGGGTCGCGCCGCGCCAGGCCCGCATCGGGGCGCACCGGCCGCGCGGCCTGCGCCGCCTGCCGCATCTGTCGGATATGGGCATCCCACAGCGCGCCCTCGCCGCCGATGGCGGCCCGGTCGGCCAGGGCGCTCAGCGGGCGGCCCGGCAGGGTGCGGTCCAGCCGCAGCAACGCCTCGGCGGGGCGGACCCGGCGCAACCGGACGCCGCCAAGGATCGCGGCACCGATGACGGCCAGCAGCCACAGCCCCGCGACCCAAGGCAGCAGGATGGCAGGCATGACCTGCGCCACCCCGAAGGCCAGCGCCGCAAACCCCACGGCCAGCAGCACCGCCAGCGGCCAGAAGGCCGCAATGACCCGTTCCCAGATCATCCCCCACCGCGTCAACGCCAAGGCGCGTGCGACGGGCCTGCTGAGCCCTGCCGACATATCGTCGGTGGCCCGGGGGCAGCTGGCCCCCGGCGTTTCGGTTTCGTGCTGTCGCCCGGTCAAAGCCATTCCGGGATGCTATCCCGGGCCAGCATTTCCTCAAACGTCGGACGTGCGCGGATGACGGCGAAGTGATCCCCGCTGACCAGAACCTCGGGGACCAGGGGCCGGGAATTGTATTCCGAGGCCATCACGGCCCCATAGGCCCCCGCCGACCGGAAGGCGACCAGATCGCCTGCCGCCATGTCGGGCAGCTGCGCGCCCTTCTGGAAGGTGTCGCCCGATTCGCAGACCGGTCCCACAACGTCGAAGGATTGCACGGCTGCCGCCACGGCTGGTTCGACCACCGGTACGATGTCGTGATGCGCGCCATACATCGCCGGACGCAGCAGGTCGTTCATGGCGGCGTCCACGATCAGGAAATCGCGATCCTCGCCATTCTTGACATAGATGACCTGGCTCAGCAGCACGCCCGCATTGCCGACGATGTTGCGGCCCGGCTCGATCTCGATCTCGCAGCCCAGATCGCCGACGGTGTCGCGGATCACCTGCCCGTATTCCAGCGGCAAGGGCGGCGCGTTGTTGTCGCGGCGATAGGGGATGCCCAGGCCGCCGCCCAGATCCAGGCGCGTGATCACATGCCCGTCCTCGCGCAGCGCACGGGTCAGTTCGGCCACCTTCAGATAGGCGGCGCGGAACGGCTCCAGATCGGTCAGCTGGCTGCCGATATGCACATCGACGCCTACCACCTGAAGACCCGGCAGGGTGGCCGCCTCGGCATAGACGTCGCGGGCGCGGGCGATGGGGATGCCGAACTTGTTTTCCGACTTGCCGGTGGCGATCTTTTCATGGGTCTTGGCATCGACATCGGGATTGACCCGGATGGCGATGGGCACGGTCGCGCCCAGACCATAGGCCACGCGCGACAACACGCGCATCTCGGGTTCGGATTCGACGTTGAACTGGCGGATGCCGCCGCGGATGGCCAAGGCCATCTCGGCCTCGGTCTTGCCGACGCCGGAAAAGACGATGCGGTCACCCGGCACCCCCGCCGCCTTGGCGCGCAGGTATTCCCCGCCCGACACCACGTCCATGCCCGCGCCCAGATCGCCCATCAGCTTCAGCACGGCCAGATTGCTGTTCGACTTGACCGCAAAGCAGACCAGGTGATCGGTCCAGTCCAGGGCCTGCCGGAACAGGGTGAAATGCCGTGTCAGGGTGGCCGCGGAATAGACATAGACGGGCGATCCGACCTGATCGGCGATGCGCGACAGGGGGACGTCCTCGGCGTGCAATTCGCCGTGCTGATACTTGAAATGGTCCATTACATCTGCGCCAGCACACCGACACGGGCATCGCCGCTGATGGTGACATTGCCTTGGGCAGGCTTTTGCACGGGACGCTCGGGCGCGCCGTCGACGCCGCAGGCGGCCAGCGCCAGAACGGCCAACAGGGACAGGCGGATCATCATGCCAGTTTCTCCTTCCAGCGGGCGATCTGCGCGCGGACCTGGTCGGGCGCCGTCCCGCCATAGCTTTGCCGCGAGGCGACCGAGTTGTGAACCCCCAGCACGCCGAACACGTCCTTGGTGATGTCGGCATGGACCGATTGCATGTCGGCCAGCGTCAGGTCGGGCAGGTCGATCCCCTTGCCCTCGGCCATGGCGACCAGCGATCCGGTGACGTGATGGGCATCGCGGAAGGGCAGGCCCAGTTCGCGCACCAGCCAGTCGGCCAGATCGGTCGCGGTGGAAAAGCCCGTTGCCGCGGCCGCTTCCAGATTGGCGGTGTTCGCGGTCAGGTCGGCCAGCATTCCCGACATGGCGGCCAGGGCCAGCATCAGGTGGTCGGCGGCGTCGAAGACCTGTTCCTTGTCCTCCTGCATGTCCTTGGAATAGGCCAAGGGCAGGCCCTTCATCACCGTGAACAGCGCCACCGTCGCCCCCAGGATGCGCCCGATCTTGGCGCGGATCAGTTCGGCCGCGTCGGGGTTGCGCTTTTGCGGCATGATCGAGGATCCGGTCGACCACTTGTCCGACATCGACACGAAGCGGAACTGGGCGGATGACCAGATCACCAGCTCCTCGGCCAGGCGCGACAGGTGGACGGCGCAGATGCTGGCCGCCGACAGGAACTCCAGCGCGAAATCGCGGTCGCTGACGGCGTCCAGGCTGTTGGCCATGGGGCGGTCGAAGCCCAAGGCCTGCGCGGTGGCATGGCGGTCGATCGGATATCCGGTCCCGGCCAGCGCGGCGGCCCCCAGGGGCGATTCGTTCATGCGGGCGCGCGCGTCCTGGAACCGCGACAGGTCGCGGCCGAACATCTCGACATAGGCCATCATGTGATGGCCCCAGGTCACCGGCTGCGCGGTCTGCAGATGGGTAAAGCCCGGCATGACCCAATCGGCACCGGCCTCGGCCTGGCTCATGGCGGACCCGATCAGGGCGCGCAGGCCGCTGATGGCGGCGTCGCACTGGTCGCGGACCCACAGACGGAAATCGGTGGCGACCTGGTCGTTGCGGGACCGGCCCGTGTGCAGGCGCCCCGCCGGTTCGCCGATGATTTCCTTCAGCCGTGCCTCGACATTCATGTGGATGTCTTCCAGCGCGGTCTTGAAGGGGAAATCTCCGGCCTCGATCTCTGACAAGACGGTGAGCAGGCCTTCCCTGATGGCGCCCGCATCGTTATCGCTGATGATGCCTTGGGCTGCCAGCATGGCAGCATGGGCCCGGCTGCCCGCGATATCCTGGGCGTAGAGCCGTCGGTCGAAACCGATCGAGGCGTTGATCGCCTCCATGATCGCATCGGGACCGGCGGCAAAGCGCCCGCCCCACATGCTGTTGGCGGCATCAGTGCTGTCGGGCCGGTCGGTCATATGTCAGTCCTTCGGAGGTCACATGCTGCGTTCCGCCCTGCTTTATACGGCACTTGTTTTCGGTGCAAACACCGCCTTTGCCCAAAGCCCCACACCGACCCCCGACTGGCAGGCCGCCAAGGAGGCCGGGTTGGAAAAGCTGGTCGTCGCCGACGACCCCGCGCCGATCAGCGACACCGAATTCACGGATGTCGACGGCGGCACCCATACCCTGGCCGATTACCGGGGCAAGGTCGTGCTGGTGAATTTCTGGGCCACCTGGTGCGCCCCCTGCCGCGAGGAAATGCCCGCGCTGGACCGCCTGCAGGCCGAACTGGGGGGTGACGACTTTCAGGTCGTGACCATCGCCACGGGTCGCAACGCGCCCGCCCGCATCCAGTCCTTCTTCGACGAGGTCGGGGTGGAAAACCTGCCCATCCTGCTGGACCCGCGCCAGATGGTCGCCCGCGACATGGGCGTCGTCGGCCTGCCGGTCAGCGTGCTGATCGACCGCGAGGGGACCGAGGTCGCGCGTTACCTGGGCGATGCCGAATGGGATTCGCAGGCCGCCAAGACCCTGATCACCCAGCTGACAGCGCCCTGACCGCGTCATGGCGGTGGCAGGAGGTGATGTGATCGTTCACCATCCCCGTCGCCTGCATGAAGGCATAGGTGATGACCGGCCCGCAGTAATTGAACCCGCGCGCCTTCAGCGCCTTGGACATGGCCGTCGATTCGGGGGTGGCGGTCGGCACGCTGGCCATGTCGGGCCAGGCATTCTGGATCGGCGCGCCCCCCACGAAGGACCACAGCCAGGGGGCGAATCCCTCAGTCGCCTCGATCTCCTGGAACAGGTTGGCGCTGCGGACGGTGGCGGTGATCTTGCCGCGATGGCGCACGATGCCGGGATTGGTCAGGGCGCGGTCGATGCGGTCTTCGTCCCACAGCGCGACGCGGGCCGGATCGAAGCCGTCGAATTCCTGCCGGAATGCCGGGCGCTTGCGCAGGATGGTGATCCAGCTGAGCCCCGCCTGGAACCCGTCCAGCACCAGCTTTTCCCACAATGCGCGCGGGTCGTGTTCGGGCACGCCCCAGTCGGTGTCGTGATAGGCGACGTAAAGCGGGTCACTGCCGCACCAGCTGCAACGTGCAAGCATTCATTAACCCTGAGTTGAGAAAACACTGACGATTCACTCAAGATTAAGCCATCATACTCAGACTGCAAGCAGAGCTGACAAGATGGGGCCCACCGTGAGCGACCTATACCAGAACAACAGTTCGCCGCTGGAAGATGCTATCCGCCTTCAGGATCGCGTCACCTTGTCGGCGGTGGCCGCAGCGGTCGAAAAGGCCAGCGCCGTGCTGGCCTTTCAGCCCATCGTGCAATCCCAAAGCACCAAGTCGCCCGCCTTCTGGGAAGGGCTGATCCGCATCATCGACGACAGCGGCCGCCTGGTTCCCCTGCGCGATTTCATGCCGCAGGCGGAAACCACCGAACTGGGTCGCAAGATCGACTGCCTGTCGCTGTCGCTTGGGCTGAAGACCCTGGTCGAGGACCCGTCGCTGCGCCTGTCGATCAACATGTCGGCGCGCTCGATCCAGTACCCGGACTGGATCAATACGCTGCGGCGGGGCATTTCGGACGATCCGATGGTGGGCGAAAGGCTGATCCTGGAAATCACCGAAAGTTCGGCCATGGGCATGCCGAACGAGGTCCAGCATTTCATGGCCGAAGTTCAGGGTTACGGCATCAGCCTGGCGCTGGACGATTTCGGCGCGGGCTATACCTCGTTCCGCTACCTGCGCGACTTCTGCTTCGACATGATCAAGATCGACGGGCAGTTCATCCGCTCCATCGCCGCCAATCCCGACAACCAGATCCTGACCCGCGCGCTGCAATCCATCGCGCATCATTTCGACATGTTCACCGTCGCCGAATCGGTGGAAACCGCCGATGACGCCAGCTTCCTGATCGACCTGGGAATCGACTGCCTGCAGGGCTACTACTTCGGTGCACCCACCATCGCGCCCCCCTGGAAAAAACCACCTTCGCGTGCGGCGCGCTGACAGGGCTCGCGGCATCGGAGCTTGACGTTACGTCCCGAAACAGCATCCTGACCCCAGAAGGTCGGCCCGTCCGACCGCCCAGGGAAGGAGCCTACCATGTCCAAAGCCGTCATCGTCTCTGCCGCACGCACGCCCGTCGGCAGCTTTATGGGCGCATTCGCGAATGTCCCGGCCCATGATCTTGGTGCCGCCGTCCTGAAGGAGGTCGTCGCCCGCGCCGGTGTCGATCCCGCCGAAATCAGCGAAACGATCCTGGGCCAGGTGCTGACCGCCGCCCAAGGCCAGAACCCCGCGCGCCAGGCCCATATCAATGCCGGGCTGCCGCAGGAATCCGCCGCCTGGCTGATCAACCAGGTCTGCGGTTCGGGCCTGCGCGCCGTCGCGCTGGCCGCCCAGCAGGTCATTCTGGGCGACGCGAACATCGTGCTGGCCGGGGGGCAGGAAAGCATGTCGCTGGCACAGCACGCCGCCTATCTGCGCGCCGGTCAGAAGATGGGCGACATGCAGATGGTCGACACCATGATCCGCGACGGGCTGTGGGACGCCTTCAACAACTATCACATGGGGCAGACGGCCGAAAACGTCGCCGATCGCTGGTCGATCAGCCGCGACCAGCAGGACGAATTCGCCGTGGCATCCCAGAACAAGGCCGAGGCCGCTCAGAAGGCCGGCCGCTTCGCCGATGAGATCGCCGCCTATACCGTCAAGACCCGCAAGGGCGACACCGTCGTCGACCAGGACGAATACATCCGCCACGGCGCCACGATCGAGGCGATGCAGAAGCTGCGCCCCGCCTTTACCCGCGACGGCACGGTGACGGCGGCCAATGCCTCGGGGCTGAACGACGGCGCCGCCGCGGTGATGGTGATGACCGAGGACGAGGCCGCCCGCCGTGGCCTGACCCCGCTGGCCCGCATCGCATCCTATGCCACCGCCGGCCTGGACCCCGCCATCATGGGCACCGGCCCGATCCCGGCCAGCCGCAAGGCGCTGGAAAAGGCCGGCTGGTCGGTGGGCGACCTGGACCTGGTCGAGGCGAACGAGGCTTTCGCCGCCCAGGCCTGCGCCGTCAACAAGGACATGGGCTGGGACCCGTCCATCGTGAACGTGAACGGCGGCGCCATCGCCATCGGCCACCCGATCGGTGCCTCGGGGTGCCGCGTCCTGAACACCCTGCTGTTCGAGATGAAGCGCCGCGACGCCAAGAAGGGCCTTGCCACGCTGTGCATCGGTGGCGGCATGGGCGTGGCCATGTGCCTGGAACGGTAATGCAATCGGTAGCGCAATTATCTTGCGCGCCCAAAACTGCTTATGTAGCAATATTTCAATGGTTCTGAATTAATACGGGGGAGCATCCATGTCGAAAGTCGCTTTGGTCACGGGGGGGTCGCGGGGAATCGGCGCCGCCATCAGCAAGGCCCTTCAGCAGGCCGGCTATGTCGTCGCCGCGAACTATGCGGGCAATGACGACGCCGCGAAGGCCTTCACGGATGAAACGGGCATCAAGACCTTCAAGTGGTCGGTCGCCGATTACGACGCCTGCGCCGCAGGCATCGCCCAGATCGAAAGCGATCTGGGCCCGGTCGAGGTGCTGGTCAACAACGCGGGCATCACCCGCGACGCGATGTTCCACAAGATGACGCCGCAGCAGTGGAAAGAGGTCATCGACACCAACCTGACCGGCGTCTTCAACATGACCCATGTGGTCTGGACCGGCATGCGCGACCGCAAGTTCGGCCGGGTCATCAACATCAGCTCGATCAACGGGCAGAAGGGCCAGGCGGGTCAGGCCAACTACAGCGCGGCCAAGGCGGGCGATCTGGGTTTCACCAAGGCGCTGGCCCAAGAAGGTGCGCGCGCGGGCATCACCGTCAACGCCATCTGCCCCGGCTATATCGGGACCGAAATGGTCCGTGCGATTCCGGAAAAGGTGCTGAACGAACGCATCATCCCACAGATCCCTGTCGGTCGCCTGGGCGAGCCCGAGGAAATCGCCCGTGCGGTGGTTTTCCTTGCGGCCGAAGATGCGGGCTTCATCACCGGTTCGACCATCAGTGCGAATGGCGGCCAGTTCTTCGTGTGATCGACCCTGAAACGAAATCGGCCCGCGCATCGTGCGCGGGCCTTTTCATGAAAAACTCACTGTTCAACGGGATCAGTTGGCAAGCCGGGTAATCTCTTCCTTGATGCGCAGCTTCTGACGTTTCATCTGGGCGATTTCCAGATCCTTGGTGCCGGGACTTTTCTGTGCCCTTTCAACGGCATCAGAGAGGTGTTGGTGTTTCCTGCGAAGTTCCTCGACATGAGAAGCAACCGTCATTACGTCCTCCTTGGCTATGTTCGTCGAACCCTTTGATTGCAGCACAGCCCGACGATTCTGTCACGGGACTTTTGCAATCCCCAGCCGGATCGGCGACCCGTCGCGCAGCACCTGCATGGCCTGCAACGTCAGGTCCTCGGCGTCGGTTTCATGACGGGGCGCCTGGTGAAGCACGAAGGGCGCCATCAGGCGCATCGGCGCCCGCGCGCCCTTGCGGGCCAGCACGATCACCCGGCCGGCATCGCGACCCTGCCGGGCGGCGATGGGCAGGACGGTGATCGCCCCCGCACGCCCCGCCAGCGCGCAGATCAGCCCGTCCAGGCGGTCGGCACGCTGGATCATCGTCAGCCATCCGCCGGGCCGCAGACGCCGCAGCCCCGCATCGACCCACAGATCCAGCGGCGTCGCCTCGGTCCGCGATATGGCGCGACCGCGATCGGGGGCCAGCGTGCCGCCCAGGAAATAGGGCGGGTTCATCATCACATGGTCGAAACTGGTCGCCCGCAATGCGGCCGGCAGGGCCTGAAGGTCGCTGGTGACGATCTGCATGGCCACCAGGTTGCGTTCGGCATTCTGCCGCGCCAGGTCGGCATAGGCTCCCTGCTGTTCCACGCCCGTGATCGACAGGCCACGGACCCGCCAGCCCAGGCACAGCACCGCGACCCCGGCCCCGCAGCCCAGTTCCAGCACCGATTGCCCGGTCTGCGCCGGACAGGCCGCCGCCAGCATCACCGCATCGGTGCCCGACCGATAGCCCCGCACCGGCTGCGTGATCTGCAGCCGGCCGTCCAGAAAATCATCGGTCCGCAGGTCAGTCATCAAGCCCTGTATCGCGCAGGATGGCACGGGCCGCGAATTCGTCGCGATCGGCCACCATCAGCCGGGCCGGCAGGACCCCGATCGAGCCTTCAAGCACGCTCATGTGCTGGTCCATCTGGAAGGTCACGATGCCTTCGGCCTCCAGCAGGCTGGTGGCGGCGGACATGCGCACGGGATCGTTGCTGCGAAAAAGCTCTTTCATGGACGCGACGTTAAGGCGCGGTTGCGAAATTGTCGATGGCGTGGCAATGCAGGGCCGCAGATACGGGATTATGCCATGACTTTGCAGGAAAACGTCCGCAAACCGCTGGATCGGCTGTCGGAAGCGCTGAGCAACGAAATGCAGGCGGTGAACGCCCTGATCCGCGAACGCATGGCCAGCCGCCACGCGCCGCGCATCCCCGAGGTGACCGCCCATCTGATCGACGCCGGGGGCAAGCGCCTGCGCCCGATGCTGACATTGGCCGCCGCCCGGATGGTCGGTTACGACGGCCCCTATCACGTCCATCTGGCCGCGACGGTGGAATTCATCCACACCGCGACCCTGCTGCATGACGATGTGGTCGACGAAAGCAGCCAGCGGCGCGGGCGTCCGACGGCAAACCTGCTGTGGGACAACAAGTCCAGCGTGCTGGTCGGCGATTACCTGTTCGCCCGCAGCTTTCAGTTGATGGTCGAACCGGGCAACATGCGGACGTTGGAGATCCTGGCCAATGCCAGCGCCACCATCGCCGAGGGCGAGGTGCTGCAGCTGACCGCCGCCCAGGACCTGGCCACGACCGAGGCGATCTATCTGCAGGTCGTGCGCGGCAAGACCGCAGCCCTGTTTTCCGCCGCGACCGAGGTGGGGGGCGTCATCGCCGGCGCGCCGGCCGATCAGGTGCAGGCGCTGTTCGATTACGGAGACGCGCTTGGCATCGCCTTCCAGATCGTCGACGACCTTCTGGATTACGGCGGGGCGACGGAAACCATCGGCAAGAATGTCGGCGACGATTTCCGCGAACGCAAGCTGACCCTGCCGGTGATCAAGGCGGTGGCCAAGGCCGACGACCAGGAACGCGCCTTCTGGGCACGGACCATCGAAAAGGGCGATCAGCGCGAAGGCGACCTGGACCATGCGCTGTCGCTGCTGGCGCGTCATGGGGCCATGGATGCGGCCCGTGCGGATGCGCTGGCCTGGGCGGACAAGGCCAAGGCGTCGCTGACGGCGCTGCCCGAACATCCCATTCGCGACATGCTGACCGATTTGGCCGATTTCGTGGTCAGCCGCGTCACCTGAAGACACCGAATCCCTGCATGTAAAGCGCCCGGACCTGCAAAGGTTCGGGCGTTTTTCATGGCCGTCCCGAAATGCGGAAGGGGCGGATCGCCTGCGCGACCCGCCCCCTCTCCGGGAAGAGACCTTGGATTACTTGGCCTGGACGAAGTCGGGATAGGCCTCCATGCCCATTTCCGAAATATCCAGCCCGCTGATTTCGGCTTCCTTGCTGACGCGAATGCCCATCGTCGCCTTCAGCACCGTCCAGACGATGAAGCTGATGACGAAGACGAAGCCGCCGACCGCGGCCACGCCGATGGCCTGCGTCACGAAGCTGGTGCCCTCATTGGTGGCCGGGACGATCATCGTGCCCCAGATGCCGGCGACCAGGTGGACCGGAATGGCGCCCACGACGTCATCGATCTTCAGCTTGTCCAGCATCGGCACCACGAAGACGGCCAGCGCGCCACCGACACCCCCGATCAGGATGGCGGCAAAGACGGTCGGGGTCAGCGGTTCGGCGGTGATGGCGACCAGACCCGCCAGCGCGCCGTTCAGCACCATGGTCAGGTCGATCTTGCCGTAAAGCAGCTGCGTCACGATGATCGCGGCGACCGCGCCACCCGAGGCGGCCATGTTGGTGTTCACGAAGATGCGGCTGACATCGGCCGCGTCATTCACCGACCCGATGGCCAGCTGCGATGCGCCGTTGAAGCCGAACCAACCCAGCCACAGGATGAAGGTGCCAAGCGTGGCCAGGGCCAGGTTCGAACCGGGCATCGGCTGCATGCGCCCGTCGGGACGATACTTGCCGGTGCGTGCACCCAGCACGATCGCGCCGGCCAGGGCCGCGAAACCGCCCGCCGCATGGACCAGGGTCGAGCCTGCGAAATCCGAGAAGCCCATTTCCGACAGGAAGCCGCCGCCCCACTGCCAGCTGGCTTCGATGGGATAGATCAGGCCGGTCAGGATGACGGTGAAGATCAGGAAGGGCCACAGCTTGACCCGCTCGGCCAGGGTGCCCGACACGATGGATGCGGTCGTGGCGCAGAACATCAGTTGGAAGAAGAAGTCCGAACCGGCCGAATAGCCGTCCTCGGCATTCCCCGCGCCCACGGCGTCCAGGCCCTTGGGGCTGAAGATCTGGCCGATGACGCCCTGCACGGTCCAGCCATCGCCCGGATACATCAGGTTATAGCCGATCAGCCAGTACATGATGCCCGCGATGGCGAACAAGGAGATGTTCTTGAACAGCTGCGTGGTGACGTTCTTGGACCGCACCAGGCCCGCCTCCAGCATGGCAAAGCCTGCGGCCATCCACATGACCAGGAAACCGCCCATCAGGAACAGCAGCGTGTTGAAGATATAGACGACATCCGCGCTGACTGCGGCAGCCGCCTCCGCGGGCGCCGCGGCATCCTGCGCGGCAGCAGGATAGGCTGCCAGCGTCGCAAGTGTCGCGATGAGCGGAAGGGTCTTGTTCATGGGATTAAACCTCGCTTCGTGCCGCAGCCACCGGACCGGCTGCCATCGCCCCTTTCATGTGCAATTCCGGCACGTCGGCAAAGATTGGCGCAGGGTCGGATCGCCCAGAAATCGCCGCTGCCCGTTCGGCAGGCTGAAATCGGAGCAATCGCCCATTAAAAGGGCAGCATCTGTCCGCAGGGCCGCCACGCCTGCCTTTGCCCTGTGCATCTTGTCTCGCAAGGCCCGCAGGCCCATCCGGCACGGTTCCGCCCTTCGACATCACGGATTGGTCACCCCAATTCCCCTGCTGGCAAACATGCTGTAGGCTGGGCGCAATCTTGGCCGGATCAACCGGCATGGCAAAGACGCAGGCATTCAAGGCATGAAAAGACCCACCGGAACCCCGACCCGCACGGGCAAGAGCCCTGTTGCCGACAAGCGCACTCTGTCGGACGACGCGGCCGACACCAAGCGGCGCAAGGTGACCCGCCACAAGAACCCCAAGCCCCGTCGCGGCGGGATCTTCGGCTGGATCGCGGCCCTGGTGACGCTGATCTGGCGGGTGGTCTGGGGGTCGGTCTGGCGCCTGGCCATGGTGGTCGCGCTGATCATCGGCGCTGCCACCGGCTATTTCTATGTCACCCTGCCCGAGGCCTCGGCGCTGTTTGACGGTCGCGCGCGCGGCAGCGTCACCATGCTGGACCGCGACAAGCGCGTCTTTGCGTGGCGGGGGGAAACCTTTGGCGCGGTCAACAGCGAAAAGATCGCGCCGGTGCTGAAGCAGGCCGTGATCTCGACCGAGGACCGCCGCTTCTTCCGCCATTTCGGCGTCAGCCCCCGCGGCATCGCCAGCGCCATCAAGATCAACCTGGCCGCAGGACGCGGGCCGCTGGAGGGCAATGGCGGGTCCACCATCACCCAGCAGGTCGCGAAGCTGCTGTGCCTGGGCGACACTTTCGACCCGACCCGCTTCAAGAACGAGGCCGAGTTCGAGGCCGACTGCCGGTCGGGCGGCGTCTGGCGCAAGATCAAGGAAGTCCCCTATGCCTTCGCCATGGAGGCGAAATACAGCAAGGACGACATCCTCAACATCTATATGAACCGGTCCTATCTGGGTGCCGGCGCGCGCGGCTTCGAGGCCGCCAGCCAGCGCTATTTCAACGTCCCCGCCAGCGAGGTGAACGCCCAGCAATCCGCGATGCTGGCGGGCCTGCTGCGCGCGCCCAGCTATTACGCGCCCACCGCCAACCTGTCGCGCAGCCAGGAACGTGCCGACACGGTCCTGGGCCTGATGCACGAGGAAGGCTATCTGACCGATGCGGAACTGACCCAGGCCCGCGCCAACCCCGCCGAGTTGTCGCAGGCCGCCAAGGCCCGCGCGGGCGGATACTTCGCCGATTGGCTGATGGAATCGGGCCCGGGCTTCCTGACCAGCGAAACGACCGAGGACGTGACCATCACCACCACCTTCGACCAGCGCATCCAGCGTGCGGCCGAACGGGCGCTGAAGCGGGTCTTTGACGAAAAGGTCAAGGACGGCTCGACCGCCGAGGCCGCGGTCGTGGTGATGTCCGCCGATGGTGCCGTGCGCGCCATGATCGGCGGGCGCGACACCACGGTGAACGGCGCCTTCAACCGCGCCAGCCAGGCCAAGCGCCAGACCGGGTCCAGCTTCAAGCCCTTCGTCTATGCCGCGGCCTTGGAGGCGGGCTATGGGCCCGGCGACCGGATCGAGGACGGCCCCCTGACCATCCGGATTCCGGGCGGCAAGAACTGGTCGCCTAAAAACTATACCCGCCGCTATTACGGCCAGGTGACGCTGACCGACGCGCTCAAGCGGTCGCTGAACACCGCCACCATCCGCCTGCAGGAGGTCGTGGGCCGCGACGAGGTCATCCGCGTCGCCCATGATTTCGGCATCGTCAGCAACCTGACCCGCAGCCCGTCTTTGGGCCTGGGCGCATCCGAGGCGACGCTGCTGGAACTGACCGGCGCCTATGCGGGCATCCGCAACGGCGGCACCTCGGTCGCGCCTTATGGCCTGGTGGAACTGAACGTCCAGGGCGACGACCAGCCGCTGATGGGCCAGACGGGTGGCTTTGGCGAACGCGTCATCAGCCAGCGCGCGGCAGGCCAGCTGATCTACATGATGCAGAAGGTCATCCAGGAAGGCACCGGCGGCCGCGCCCAGCTGGGATCGCGCCCCGTGGCCGGCAAGACCGGCACGACCAGCAGCTATCGCGACGCGTGGTTCGTGGGCTTTTCGGAACAATACGTCACCGGCGTCTGGATGGGCAATGATGACAACAAGCCCCTGACCGGCGTGACCGGCGGTGGTCTGCCCGCCGAGATCTGGCAGGCGGTGATGGAGGAGATCCATGACGGCCTGCCCGAACTGCCCCTGTCGACCGTGTCCCCCGATGGCAGCGGCATCATCATGTCCAGCGGCGGCAGCACGCCGCAGGTCGTGACCAGCGGATCGGCGGATGATCCCCTGGCCGCCGCGCTGGCAGGCGTCATGAACGGCGTGAACGGCCAGGACCAGGGCGGGCGTGTCATCACCGCGCCGGGCGAAGGAGGCGGCAACCCCGCCGCCACGCCGGGCGACAGCAGCGAGGCCAGCTCGGACGACGCCCTCAGCCGGGCGCTGAACGGCATCCTGTCGGGCAACTGACGAAACACCTCCCGCGACAACGGCAAAAGGGCACCCTGCGGGGTGCCCTTTATCGATGCGGTGCGGATGGTGTGGCTGGTCAGCCGGCTTGGCGCAGATCGGCGGTCAGCGCGGCGACGTCGCCCCTGCGCCGCGACAGCATGGCCGCGACCTCGGCCCGTTCGCTGGCCAGCATGTTCACGCCCTCGATGATGATGTTGAAATACAGATCCTGGCCCGAGCGGTCCGAGACATGCCACTCGACCTCCATCGGCGCGCGACCGTTCAGATAGGCGACCGACGTGACCGCATAGAAGCTTTTCAGCTGCCGCGCGCCCGTCACCTCGATCCGCGATCCGACGAATTCATGAAAGCGCTTGCCGTATTTGCGCCCGATATACCCCTGGAAGGCCTGCTTGTAGGCCGCGAAGGTCGCCCCATCGGTCTGGCGCGCCGCGGGCCCCAGTGCGGATCGCGCGATCACGTCCACATCGGCATAGCGGGCAAAGATCGCCTCGAACTGCTGATACATCGTTGCGGGGGCCTGCCCGGAATTGATGACCTGATAGACCTCGCCCAGGGACCGGTCGATCAGGGCGCGGGCACTGCCCGCATCCAGCGCATGGGCGGGGCGAAAGGGCAGCACGGCCGCGACGCCTGCACAGGCCAGCAGCCCCAGAAAGCCGCGGCGGTCACTCCGCATAGGGGTCGATGACATCGGCGTCGTCATAGGGGTCGTAATCTGCACGTTCTTCTCCCAAATCGTGGCGGCGGTTCATCAGCCAGATCAGCCGCGTCTGCGCATAGCTATCCGCACTTCCCTGCAGGATGCCATCCACGCTGTCCCCGAACCGCGCCCGATCACCGGCTTTTGAGGCGACGCGCAGGCCAAAGACCACCGCGCGATCCTGGCCGTCCAACAGGTGATACATCGGGTCGATCAGCAGATCGACCACCTGCCCCACCGCGTCGCGCCGGGTCGATGGCCCCAAGACCGGCAGTTCGAAATAGGGACCTTCGGGGACGCCCCAGACGGCCAGGGTTTCCCCGAAATCGGTATCGCGTTCGGATATGCCGAAATTGTCCATGGCCGGATCGAAGACACCCCCCAACCCCAGGGTCGAGTTGATCGCAAAGCGCGACAGGTTGCGCCCCGCATTGCCCGGTCGCCCCTGCAGCAGGCCGTTCACCGATTTCACCGGCAGCGACAGGTTGCGCCCGGCATTGATGACCATCTGCAGCAGCCCGATGGGTGCATCGGGATCGACCGGCGCGGTCTTGGCATCGTCCTGGCCCCCCGCAAGATCGGCGATCGGGCCGATCACATGCGAATCCAAGCCCTTGTTGAAGGCGTGGACGCGACGGTTCTGCGCCTCGTAGGGGTCGTTGATGGTGATTCCATCCTGCTGGACCGGCGCGCTGGCGCAGCCCGTCAGCAGGGGCAGCGCGACAAGCGCCGTCAAGATCAATGGGCGCAAAGGAATTCCTAATCGTTGCAAGGCACGATGGGCCTTCGGGACAGGCTGGTATAAGCTTGGGGCGGTGATATGGTTGTCATGTTGATGTGGCAAGCCCCGGGTTCCAATCCGGGGGGCATGAAGGCGTAAAGATGGCAACAGTATCAGGCAATCACGACGGGATGCGCGAATTGCGGCAGGCCCGCGCAACGGGTTGGCAATTATTCGCGGCGGTCGCGGTGTTTTCGGCGGTTGTGAACCTGCTGATGCTGACCGGACCGCTGTTCATGCTGCAGGTCTATGACAGGGTGCTGGCCTCGCGCTCGGTCGAGACGCTGACGGCGCTGTTCGTGCTGGTGACGTTCCTGTTCCTGTTGATGGGTGCGGTCGACATGATCCGCAGCCGGGTGATGCAACGCGTCGCCGCCCGTTTCCAGGACCGGATCGAACCGCGCGTCTTCAACGCCGCCCTGCGCGAGGGGGCCGTCAGGGGTGACGAATCCGCCGCGACCGCCAGCGGCATGCGCGACCTGGACGCCGTCCAGCGCCTGATCGCATCGCCGGTCACGCTGGCTTTCTTCGACCTGCCCTGGGCACCGCTGTTTCTGGCGGCCATCTATATGTTCCACCCGCTTCTGGGGATCGTGGCGACGGCGGGCGGTTTCATCCTGGTCATCGCCACCATCGCGAATCGCGGCCTGACCAAGGTGCCGCTGCAACAATCGGCGCGCTCGGCCGCCCAGGCACAGCGCATGGCCGACCTTTACCGGGACGAGGGCGAGGTCATCTGCGCCCTGGGGATGCGCGGCGCGACCCATGCCCGCTGGCAGAAATTCCGCCGCGAAGCCCAGGAAAGCACGGTCCGTGCCGGCGATCTGTCCGGCGGGTTCGGCGTCTTTTCCCGCAGCTTCCGGCTGTTCCTGCAAAGCGCGATGCTGGCGGTGGGCGCCTTGCTGGTCCTGCGTCAGGAACTGACGCCGGGGGCGATGATCGCCAGTTCGATCATGATGGGCCGGGCGTTGGCGCCGGTCGATCAGCTGGTCGGCGGCTGGCCTGCCGTGCAGGCGGCGCAGGACGGCTGGAAACGGCTGGCGAACCTGCTGGGACGGCGTCCGCCCGAATCCGCCCGCACCCCTCTGCCCCGCCCCGAGGCCGCCTTGGACGTGCGCAACCTGGTCGTCGCGCCTCCGGGCGAACAATCGGCCACGCTGCGCGGCATCACCTTCAAGGTTGCCCCCGGCACGGCGCTTGGCGTGATCGGCCCTTCGGGGGCGGGAAAATCGACGCTGGCCCGTGCGCTGATCGGCGCATGGCCCGTCGGCGGCGGCTTTATCAGGCTGGGCGGGGCGACGCTGGACCAATACGACCCTGACGTGCTGGGCGGCCTGATCGGCTATCTGCCGCAGCAGGTGACGCTGTTCGACGGCACCATCGCGGAAAACATCGCCCGCCTTGCCCCCGAGCCGGATCCTGCCCGCGTGGTTCAGGCCGCGCGCGCCGCGGCGGCCCACCAGATGATCCTGGATCTGCCGAACGGGTATGACACCCGCATCAGCCAGACCGCAGGACGCCTGTCCGGCGGCCAGATCCAGCGCATCGGGCTGGCCCGCGCGCTCTATCCCGATCCGGTCCTGCTGGTTCTGGACGAGCCGAACTCGAACCTGGACAACCAGGGTTCCGAGGCGCTGAACCAGGCGATCCGGCGACTGAAGGCGCAGAACGGCGCGGTGATCATCATGGCCCACCGTCCTGCCGCCATCAACGAATGCGAAAACCTGCTGGTGATGGAGGCCGGAATCATCCGCGCCTTTGGCCCGCGCGACAAGGTGCTGCAACAGATGGTCAAGAATTCGGCACAGATCATGCAATCGCAGACGGGCGGCCTTGCCGGAGGTGTCGCATGACGCCCGGTCTGGACACCCGCTGGTCGGTGCGCACGCCCATCATCGCCGGTCTTCTGGCCGTCATCATCCTGGTGGGCGGTTTCATCGCCTGGGCGATGATGTCGCAGATTTCGGGCGCGGTGGTCGCCTCGGGCCAGGTCGAGGTCGAACAGCAGCGCCAGATCGTGCAGCATCCCGATGGCGGCGTGGTGGAAAGCATCGCCGTCAAGGACGGCTCCGACGTCAAGGCGGGCGACCTGCTGCTGGGCTTGGACGGCACGCTGCTGCGGACCGAACATACCATCGTCGAGGGCCAGTATTTCGAGGTTCTGGCCCGTCGCGGGCGTCTTGAGGCTGAACGCGGCGAAACCGAAGAGGTCACCTTCCCCGACGAATTGACGACCGCTGCCAAGGACGATCCCGACCTTGCCGGCCTGGTCGAGGGCCAAGCCAGCCTGTTCCGCACCCGTCTGGACACGCTGCGCCAATCGCTGGACCAACTGGCCAAGCAAAGCGACCAGATCACCTCGGAAATCGAGGGGATCGATGCCCAGATCGACGCGCTTGGCACGCAGCGCGACCTGATCGGAGAGGAACTGGTCGATCAGCAAAGCCTACTGGATCGCGGACTTGCGCAGGCATCGCGCGTGCTGGCCCTGCAACGCGAAGCCGCGCGGATGGATGGCGAACTCGGATCGCTGCAGGCCAACCGCGCCTCGGCCCTGATCCGTCAGACCGAGCTGGAAATCCAGCGCCTGCAGCTGGGCGCCGAACGCCGCGAACAGGCCGAAACCGAGCTGCGCGACCTGGGCTATCGCGAACTGGAACTGGCCGAACGCCGCCGCAGCCTGGTCGAACAGATCAGCCGGTTGGAGATCCGCGCCCCGGTTTCGGGCCTGGTCTACAACATGCAGGTGACGACGCCGCGTTCGGTGATCCGTCCGGCCGATCCGCTGCTCTATATCATCCCGCAGGATCGCCCGCTGGTCATCGGCGCACGCCTGCAGACCATCAATATCGACGAGGTGATGGTGGGCCAGCCGGTCGTGCTGCGCTTTTCCGCCTTCTCATCCCGCACCACCCCCGAGATCGACGGCAGGCTGGACCGCGTGTCGGCCGACGCGCTGCTGGATGAGGCGACGCGAGCCCCCTATTACCGCGCCGAGGTCTCCATCCCCCCCGAGGAGATGGAGAAGCTGGGCTCACTGGCCCTTGTCCCCGGCATGCCGGTCGAGGTCTATATCCAGACCGGCGAACGCACCCCCATGGCCTATCTGCTGAAACCGCTGGCCGATTACTTCAACCGCGCCTTCCGCGAAAGCTGACCCGGGGCGGTTGCCAAGACCCCTTCCTTGACGCAGCGTGCGCCGCATCAAGAGGAGGAATACCATGCTGAGAATACTGTCCCGGCCAGCCAGCCGCCTGATGGAGCGCTGGCTGCCCGACGCCTTCATCTTCGTCATCGTCCTGACGCTGGTGGCGGCGGCGGCGGCCATGCTGACCCAAGGCACCGGCCCTACCGAACTGGTGCGGATGTGGGGGGACGGGTTCTGGGAACTGCTGTCCTTTGCCATGCAGATGCTGCTGGTGCTGGTTACCGGCTTCATCCTGGCATCCTCGCCCCCGGTGCGCCGGGTGCTGGCGCGGATCGCCGGTCTGGCCCGCAGCCGCGGCACGGCCATCGTGCTGGTCACGCTGGTATCGCTGGTTTCGGCCTGGGTGAATTGGGGCTTTGGCCTGGTCGTCGGCGCCATCTTCGCCAAGGAGGTCGCGCGTCAGGTGCGGGTCGATTACCGCCTGCTGGTCGCCTCGGCCTATTCTGGCTTCATCATCTGGCATGGCGGCTTGTCGGGGTCGATCCCGCTGACCATCGCCACTCCGGGGCATTTCACCGAAACCCAGATCGGCGTCATTCCGACCGGCGACACGATCTTTGCCAGCTGGAACCTGCTGATCGTGCTGGCGCTGTTCATCGCCGTGCCGCTGGTCAACCGCATGATGCTGCCTTTGGAGGATGAGCAGGTGCTGATCGACCCCGATCAGCTGCGCGACCCCGAACCCGCACCCCTTGCCGCCCGCCCCACCCCCGCCGAGCGGTTAGAGACCAGCCCCCTGCTGATGTACCTGATCGGCATTCCGGGTCTGGCCTGGCTGCTGATGCATTTCCTGTCCGGGGGCGCGCTGAACCTGAACGTCGTGAACTTCCTGTTCCTGTTCCTGGGCGTCATCTGTCACGGTTCCGCCCGCAGCCTGCTGCTGGCGCTGGACGGGGGCGTGCGCGGCGGTGCGGGGATCGTGATCCAGTTCCCCTTCTATGCCGGGATCATGGCGATCATGGTGCAAAGCGGGCTGGCGACCAGCCTGTCGGAATGGTTCGTCTCGATCTCGACCGCGACCACCCTGCCCTTCTGGAGCTTCATCTCGGCCGGGATCGTGAACATCTTCGTGCCCTCGGGCGGCGGCCAATGGGCGGTTCAGGCCCCCGTCATGCTGCCCGCAGCCGAAGCCTTGGGTGCGGATGTGGCCAAGGTGGTGATGGGCGTGGCCTGGGGCGATGCCTGGACCAACATGCTGCAACCCTTCTGGGCCTTGCCGATGCTGGGCATCGCCGGGTTGAAGCCGCGCGACATCATGGGCTTCTGCGTGGTGCAGCTGCTGATCGCCGGCGCGGTGATCGGGGCGATCCTGTACTATATCTGACAATCCGGGGGCGTGGCGACACGCCCCCGATATCCTGTGCCTCAGTCGCGCAGCTCAGGTCTTCTTGCGCCGCCGCTTGGTGGCGCGCTTGACCTCGGCCAGCCGCGCCTTGGTCGACACGCGACCCGGCGTGGCGCCGCGACGGCCCTTGCTGCGCCCGCGCGGCATCGCCTTGCCGTCCAGCTCCAACAGCTCCAGCATCAGACCGCCGGTGACGGGGACGGCTTCGGCCAGACGCACGGTCACCCGCTGGCCGACGCCGATTTCCAACCCCGTATCGCTGCCGACAAGGGTATGGGCATCGGGGTCGAAATGGAAATATTCCTGACCGATCGACCGGATCGGCAGCAACCCGTCCGCCCCGGTTTCGTCCAGCCTCACGAAGGCG
Organism: Paracoccus sp. SM22M-07; assembly: GCF_001887735.1. Taxonomy (NCBI): domain Bacteria; kingdom Pseudomonadati; phylum Pseudomonadota; class Alphaproteobacteria; order Rhodobacterales; family Paracoccaceae; genus Paracoccus; species Paracoccus sp. SM22M-07. The sequence continues at coordinate 175,994 of NZ_JPKW01000002.1, read as the reverse complement.
CCGAATTTCTGCACCCCATTGATGCGGCCCGTCATTTCCGTGCCGACCCGTTCGGACAGATAGGCCGCCAGATAGCGGTCGGTCGTGTCGCGTTCGGCGGCCATGCTGCGGCGTTCGGTTTCGCTGATATGGGTGGCGGTTTCGGACAGACGCTCGATCTCGTCTGCATTCAGCCCGTCCTTGCCCCAGCCATGGCCCGCGATCAGCGCGCGATGGACGATCAGGTCGGCATAGCGGCGGATGGGCGAGGTGAAATGCGCATAGCTTTTCAACGACAGGCCGAAATGGCCGTAATTCTCAGGGTGGTAATAGGCCTGCGTCATCGACCGCAGGGTCGAGATGTTGATCAATTCGTCGAAATCGGTGTCCTGCGATTGCGCCAGCAGGCGGTTCAGGTGGCTGGTATGCAGCACCTGCCCCTTGGCCAGCGTGAACCCCGATGCCTGTGCGACCTCGCGCAGCGCGTCGATCTTGGCAAGGCTGGGTTCCTCGTGGACGCGGAACAGCAGAGGGCGGGACCGCTTGGACAGTTCCTCGGCGGCGGCGACATTCGCCAGCACCATGAATTCCTCGATCAGCTTGTGGGCGTCGAAGCGTTCGCGGAACTTGACGTCTTTGACGCGGCCATCGGGCGTCAGTTCGATCCGGCGTTCGGGCAGGTCCAGTTCCAGCGGCTGACGCCGTTCACGCGCCGATTTCAGCAGGCCATAGGCGTGCCACAGGGGCGTGATGACCTCCTCCATCAGGGGGGCGGTCTGGTCGTCGGGATTGCCATCGGCCCCCGCCTGCGCCTGTTCATAGGACAGGCTGGCGCGGCTGTTCATCATGGCGCGGTGGAAGGTATGGCTGGCCTTGTTGCCCTGCGCGTCCAGTCGCATCCGGACGGCGATGACGGGGCGGTCGACACCCTCGTGCAGCGAACACAGGTCCGCCGACAGCGCCTCGGGCAGCATCGGCACCACGCGGTCGGGGAAATAGCTGGAATTGCCGCGGTTCCACGCCTCGCGGTCCAGCGCGCTGCCGGTGCGGACGTAATGGGCGACATCGGCGATGGCGACCCAGATGGTCGCGCCGCCATCCTCCTCGACCTGGGCTGCGACCGCGTCATCGTGGTCGCGCGCGTCGGACGGGTCGATGGTGACCAGCGGCAGATCGCGCAGGTCGTCGCGGCCCTTCATGGTGGCGGGCTTGGCCGATTCCGCCTCCGAAATGACGGCATCGGGAAATTCGTCGGGGATGCCGTGCTGATGGATGGCGATCAGGCTGACCGCACGCGGGGCCGACGGGTCACCCAGGCGGTCGATGATCCGCGCCCAAGGCACGCCCATGCGGTTCTTGGGGCCCACCTGTTCGCCCTGCACCAGTTCGCCGTTTTCCGCGCCAAGCGTCGCATCGCTGCGGACGCGCCATTCGCGGTCTTGGCCCTTGTCGATGGGCATGATGCGGCCGCCTTCGGTATCCTTGCGGAAGATGCCGGTGATGCGGTTGGGGCTGGCGGTGACGCGGCGGATCAACCGTGCCTCGTATTGGTATTCCTCGCCCACGACCGGGGCCAGGCGGCCCAGGAAGCGGTCGCCGCGTCCAAGGGCCGGGTCGCTTTCGCGGGGGACGTAAAGGATGCGGGGCATCGGGCCTTCGTTGCGCCACTCCATCGGTCGCGCGAACAGGTCGCCCGACCCGTCGGGGGCCAGCAGCTCCAGCACCGTCACGGGGGGCAGCTTTTCGGCGTCCAGGTAATGGCGGCGGCGGCGTTCCAGCTGGCCTGCGGCCTCAAGCTCCTTCAGCAGGCGCTTGAGGTCGATGCGGGCCGCGCCCTTGATGTCGAAGGCCTTGGCGATGTCGCGTTTGGAATTGGCCTCGGGATGTGCGGCGACCCATTCCAGAATCTGTTCTTTGCTTGGGATCTGGGTCATGTCCTACCTGTCATTTCGGCCCCAACGCTGCCAGGCAGGTCAGAGTTCGCGTGTCATGTCCCGATGCGGGATTCCCGCGTCGTCGTAAACCGGTCCCTGCGCCAGAAATCCAAGTTTTTCGTAAAAACCGATGGCATGGGTCTGTGCGCCCAGCTTGGCGGTGGTGACGCCGGGATGCGTGCGCAGCACATCCATCGAGGCGCGGATCAGTTGCGCCCCCAACCCCGTGCCCCGGGCCTGCGGCAACACGCAGACGCGACCGATCTTGCCGATGTCGCCGCGGATCAGGATGCGGGCGGTGCCGACGGGGATATCGTCCTGCCATGCCAGCAGGTGGATGGCCTGGTCGTCCAGATCGTCCATCTCATCGGCCTCGGGGACGTTCTGTTCCTGGATGAACACGGTGCGGCGCAGCGCGTGGCAGGCGGCCAGGTCGTCGGTCTGTTCGATCCTCATGCGAAATAGCTTTCCAGAATGCGCTGATAGATGGTCTTCAGCTGGTGGATCTGCGCGACGGGCACGCGTTCGTCGACCTGGTGCATATGGTGACCGACCAGGCCGAATTCCACAACCGGGCAGTGATCCTTGACAAAGCGCGCATCCGACGTCCCCCCCGATGTGGACAGGACCGGCTGGCGGTTGGTTTCCTGGGTGACGATGCCGCGCACCAGATCGACGAAGGGACCGGGTTCGGTGATGAAGGCCTCGCCCGAGATGGCGCTGGTGACGGTCAGGGTGACGCCGGTTTCGGCGCTGATGCGGGCGGCGCGTTCGCCGAGGTCGGCCTGCAGCGATGCACCCGTGTGCAGGTCGTTGAAGCGGATGTTGACGACCGCGCTGGCGCGTTCCGGGATCACGTTCGAGGCCGGATTGCCGCAATCGATCGTCGTGATCTGCAGGCCCGAGGGGTCGAAATGATCCGTCCCCTGATCCAGCGGCGTCGCCGTCAGGTCCGACAGATAGGCCGTCAGCGCATGCAGCGGGTTCCTGGCGCGATGCGGATAGGCGGCGTGCCCCTGCTGGCCCTTGGCGCTGATGGTGAAGGTGGCCGATCCGCGCCGGCCGATCTTCATCATCTCGCCCATGACATCCGGGTTCGACGGTTCGCCCACGATGCAGGCATCCATGCGTTCGCCATTGGCCGCCATCCAGTCCAGGATGGCGATGGTGCCGTCACGGGACGGGCCTTCCTCATCCCCGGTGATGGTCAGGATCACCGCCCCGTCGGGGGGCGTGTCGCGGGTGAAATCGATGGCGGCGGCGACGAAGGCCGCGACGCCCGATTTCATGTCGGTCGCGCCCCGTCCCCAGATGACGCCATCCTCGACATGGCCGCTGAAGGGCGGATGCGTCCAGGACCTCAGATCGCCCGGCGGCACGACATCGGTATGCCCGTTGAAGCCGAAGCTGCGCGCGCCCTTGGCCCCCCACCGCGCAAACAGGTTCGAGGTGCCGTTGCGATCGACCCGCGTCACTTCGAACCCGGCAGCCGTCAGCATATCGCCCAGCAGGACCAGTGCGCCGCCTTCTTCCGGCGTGACGGAGGGGCAGCGGATCAGGCGGGCGGTCAGGTCGGCGGGATCGGTCATCACAGGCTCCAGATTTCGAAGGCGCGGCGGATCAGGTTCAGGCCGGTCAGGATCAGCAGGACCAGCGTCCAGCGGCGGAATTGCGCGACATCAAGCCGGTCCTGCATCGCGAAACCCAGCTTCATGCCGATGATGGCCGGAATGCACAGCACCGCCGACAGCGGCAGCGTCTGTGCGTTCAGCACGCCCGAAAACAGATGCGCCACCGTCAGCACCACCGCGCCGATCAGGAAGACGACGCCCTGGACGCGGACCTGTTCGCGCTTTTCAGTGCCGATGGACAGCAGATAGACGATCAGCGGCGGCCCCCAGATGCCGGAAACGCCGCCGTAAAGCCCGCCGATGATGCCCGACACGGCCTCGGCCCGCTTGCGGTGATGCAGGTTCAGGACCAGCGGCCGGCCGGACAGCTGCCACAGGGCGAATGCGGTGATCGGCACGCCCAGCAACGCATACATCACGTCCTGCGGGATCGATGCGGCAAAGCCCGCCGAAACGCAGATGAACAGCGCCACCATCGCGATATGCAGCCGGAACTTGCGGGTCGAGGCGAGGGCGGGGCCTGCCCCTTCGCGGAAGGCCTGCTGGATGTTGGTGATCAGCGTCGGCAGGATCATCGCCGCCAGCGCCACGGGCGCCGTCATGATCGACCCGAAGACCGAGATCATGATCATCGGCATCGCGAACCCCACGGCGCCCTTCACGAACCCCGCAAAGCCCGTGACCGCCACGGCCGCCAAGAATTGCCACATTTCCAAACCGAACATGGCGGCACGCTAACTGCCGCATCGGCAAAGGAAAAGCCGCTTCTGCATCCCGTGCAACGTCAATTTCCGCTGCGACATATTCGAACGCTGACACGCCGTTATCGGCAAAATTGTTGCGCGGTGGTTCGCAAGCGTCTATCCATGCTGCAGTGCCGCAAGAGGGTGAAGCGATGAAAGACATGCAGCAACAGACCGCAACCGTCCTGACCGAGATCCAGGACCTGCTGACCCGCGCCACCGCCGCCCTGCAGGACCGGGTGGCCCCTTCGGGCCGGGTCGATGCCCCGCTGCTGGAAACCCATCAGCATGCGGCACATGCCCTGTCCTGGCTGGCCACCTATGTCGAATCGCTGAAGCAGCTGCAGGCCTGGTCGGAACGTGTCACCGGGCCGATCGAAGGGCTGATCGCGCAGATCGGCTTTGGCGAATACCTGACCCAGATCGCCCATGGCATCCCCATGAGCCAGACCGAATTCGCCCGCCTGTCCGACCTTGGGATCGACTGGACCCCCTCGGATGCCGCCGCTGCGCTGATGTCGGGCAACACGCCCCAGGCCCGCGCCGAACTGGCCGCCCTGATGGCGCAGAACCCTGGTGCGGCGACCTTTGGCGCAACCGGTCTGGACGAGGATCTGGACATGATCCGCGACCAGTTCCGGCGCTGGACCGATGACAAGGTCGTCCCCCATGCCCATGGCTGGCACCTGAAGGACCAGCTGATCCCGATGGAGATCATCGAGGAACTGGCCGAACTGGGTGTCTTTGGCCTGACCATTCCCGAAGATCAGGGCGGCTTGGGCATGTCCAAGGCCGCCATGGTCGTCGTGTCCGAGGAGTTGTCGCGCGGCTATATCGGCGTGGGGTCGCTTGGCACCCGCAGCGAAATCGCGGCCGAGCTGATCATCGGCGGCGGCACGGAAGCCCAGAAGGCCCATTGGCTGCCCAAACTGGCCAGCGGAGAGATCCTGCCCACCGCCGTCTTCACCGAACCCAATACCGGCAGCGACCTGGGGTCCCTGCGCACCCGCGCGGTCAGGGATGGCGATGACTGGCTGGTGACCGGCAACAAGACCTGGATCACCCATGCCGCGCGCACCCACATCATGACGCTGCTGGCCCGCACCGACCCCGACACCACCGATTACCGCGGTCTGTCGATGTTCATCGCCGAAAAGACGCCGGGCGACGATGCCGACCCCTTCCCCACCCCCGGCATGACCGGCGGCGAGATCGAGGTCCTGGGCTATCGCGGGATGAAGGAATACGAGCTGGGCTTCGACGGCTTCCGCGTGGCGGGCGACAACCTGCTGGGGGGCGAAACCGGCCAGGGCTTCAAGCAGCTGATGCAGACCTTCGAATCGGCCCGCATCCAGACCGCCGCCCGCGCGATCGGTGTTGCCCAAAACGCACTGGAACTGGGGCTGAAATACGCGCTGGACCGCCAGCAGTTCGGCAAGCCCCTGGTCGAATTCCCCCGCGTTGCCGACAAATTGGCCATGATGGCTGTCGAAATCATGATCGCGCGACAGCTGACTTATTTCAGTGCGTGGGAAAAAGATCACGGTCACCGTTGCGACGTCGAAGCTGGCATGGCCAAGCTGCTGGGTGCGCGCGTCGCATGGTCCAGCGCCGACAATGCCCTGCAAATCCATGGTGGTAACGGTTTTGCGCTGGAATATCAGATCAGCCGGGTGCTGTGCGATGCGCGGATCCTGAACATCTTCGAGGGTGCGGCGGAAATCCAGGCCCAGGTGATCGCGCGCCGTCTTCTGGGATAACGCGCAGAAGGGTGGAACGGCATCTGGATTAGGGTTATTTCAGGTCAGTTTCGAATTCCCTCCCAAGGAGCCCGCCATGTCGTTCACCCTTCGCCCCACCGTCTTCGCTGCTGCCGCCGCGACACTGACCCTTGCCGCCTGTGCCCAGCAGCCCGCGGGCGATCCGATGGGCGGTATCCCGGCCAATGACTACGTGCTGGTCGGCATCGCCAACGGCACGGTGCCGCTGCGCAACATCACCATCACCGTGCGCCCCGAAGGCGTGTCGGGCCGCGGGCCGTGCAACGGCTATGCCGCCAAGAACACCGCCCAGCTGCCCGCCGTCGCCTTCGAGCCGCTGCAGACGACCGGCGTGTCCGACTGCAAGGATGCCGCCGTCGAACAGCGCTTCTTCAACGCCCTGCAGCAGGCCAACGTGATGGAATATTACGGCGGCGTCCTGCGCATCAAGGGGCCGACCTGGCTGATCTTCGAAAGCGGCCGCCCCGCCAACCTGCAGACCGACGCCCTGTCAGCGGCACGTGGCAACGAGTGATCAAACCGGCGGCTGGTCCCTGTCGCGGGCCAGCCGTCTGACCAGACGATCCCGCGCGGCGGGCAGATGGCGGCCGACCAGTTCGGCCCCCAGACGGTTTTCCAGGAAATGCCCAGTGATCGCCAGCCCGTCATGCAGGCCATGGGCGCGGTTCGTATCCGCGCCCCCCATGATGGCGGGCAGCGGGAACAGCCGGTCCGCCCATTCCCCCGCCCCTTCCCGGCTGACCGCGCGGCCCGATTTCGGACTGACATAGGCCAGACCGTCGCGCGCGCCCGTCACCGCACAGGATGACAGGTCCAGCCCGAAGCCCATCTCGTCCAGCAGGCGCATTTCCCAAGCCAGATACAGCGGTGCCCAATCCCCGCCCGCCTCGATCAGGTCCAGAAGGGCCTCGGTCTGTTCGACAAGCCGGGGATGGGGGTCGCGTTCGGGCAGGGCAAAGACCAGCAGCGCGCAGATGGCGTTCAGCCCGGCCAGCGACAGCGCATCACCCATCAGGCCGGGACGCAGGCGCAGGGGTTCGGCGGTGATGGTGCCCAGCTGATCGGCCTGGCGCGCACGCCAGCGCAGGGCCAGCCGGGAACCGGGCTGCAGCATCGCGGCCCGCGTCCGCGATGTGCCGCCAGGGACCACGCCGGCATGGCGGCCATGTTCCAGCGTCAGCACATCGATGATCACCGCCGTTTCGCCATGCGTGCGGCGTGCGATCACCGTTCCTTCAGCCTGCCATTCCATCACCGCCTCCGATCCGAAGGGCAGCTTGCGACAGGCAGGGCCGCAGGGCCAGACGCCGCAGCGTTCCGGCCCCGCAAATTCGCGTCAGGCGACCAGCATCGCGCCGCCTTCGGCATGGCGTTGGGCCATGTCGCGGCCCACGCGTCCCTTGACCAGCATCCGCGCGGGCGGGGCCTGGTGGCCCTCATCGGCCAGCATGGGGAACAGCGCCAGGATCTCCTCGCGCGCGGCGGGGCCGACCGACAGCAGGGCCTCGGGTCCGGTATAGAGCGATTCGGTCGGCGCCCCGTTCGAGACGACGACCTGGTGCTTGTCGAACAGGAAATGCGTATAGCCGACCCGGTCCAGGTCATCGGCGGCGTCGATGCCCTCCAGCAGCGTCAGCTGCTTGGCGGCGACCAGCACTTCGGTCGTGCCGAACATCTGCTGCGCGATGGCCGAACGGACCAGCACGCGATGCTGCGGCGACACCAGCAGGTCGGCCTGCGGCAGGCCACCGCCCAAGGCGCCGGCGCGGATGCGGATCGGGCGCATCCGGGGCATCGCGGCCAGATCGACATCGATGCGTCCGATCCAGCGGATGGGCTGAGGACCGTCGTCCAGCGTCGCAACCCTGTCGCCCACGCGCAGATCCTGAACGGGCACCTGGCCGTCGGCGGTGCGGATCATCACGTCATCGGCAAAGCAGACGAAATTCGTCACCGGGCGATCCTGCGTGAAGGACACCGTCGTGCTGTTGCTGATGCCGTCCACGCGCAGGGACTGGATCGGCTTGGCCTCCAGCTTGGCGACGTCGGCGGGGGCGACCGAGGGCGCAAGATAGGTGTCGCCATTGGTCATCTGGATCACACGCGCGGCGATCGTCGTCGTCGTCCCGTCCAGATAGGTCAACGTGGCGTTGTAATAGACCGCCGCGTCATGGGTATAGGTTTCTCTCGTGCCGTCTTCGTTCAGGTCGATGCGATAGGTGTCGTTGGCGGCAGTGTTGTTGTTGTCCATCACCCCCGCGGCGCCGCCATTATTCGTGGTGGCGGCCGAAAAGATCTGTTTCGACAAGGGCTGGGCGCTGGAACCGAAAATGCGGCCCGTCAGCAGTGCCGCACCTTCGGAATCGTTGTCACCTTCGGTCGGATCAAGAACCTGCGTCAGTCTTCCAAGATAAAGGGCGTTCCATGTCGTTGCCATGAGATCAATCCAGTCATTTCAGTCAGAAATATCGAACGAGATGCGCCCCCATCAACCAAGGCACGGGAAGCGCTTATCATATGATAGCCCTTGCATGAAACAACTTTGGGTAGAAACAGCGGGAATGCGCCGCGCATGCCCACCTTCGCGGCGCGGCTGTATGCCTGCCGTGGTCGCGGCCTATTGAATGCGCGCGGCGGTGGGTGCGATGGCCCGGCGACGGCGGCGCGCCTGTCCGACCAGCGTCGCCGTATAGACGACCAGCGCCGCCCAGATCATCGGAAAGGCGATCAGCCGCGCGCCCTCGAAGGGTTCGCGGAACAGGATCACCGCGCACAGGAAGATCATCGTGGGGGCGATATATTGCAGGATGCCGATGGTGGACAGGCGGATCAGCTTGGCCCCGTTGGCATAGAACAGCAGCGGGATCGCGGTGATCGGGCCGCAGGCGATCAGCATCACCGTATCAAAGGTCGTGGCACCGAAATGCGCCTGTCCCTGCAGCGCCTGCCAGATCAGGAACCCGGCGGCCAGGGGGGTCAGCAGCAGCACCTCCAGCGTGAAGCCCTGGTTGGGGCCAAGCGGCAGGCTTTTCTTGAAATAGGCATACATCCCCCAGCTGAGCGTCAGCCCCACCGCCACGATGGGCAGGCTGCCCGCGCTGACCGTCAGGATGACCACCGCGCAAGCCGCCAGCGCGATGGCCGCGATCTGGCCGCGCGACAGGCGTTCGCGCAGCAGCGTCGCCCCCAAAAACACGCTGAACAGCGGATTGATGTAATAGCCAAGCGCCGCATCCAGTGCGTGGTCATGGGCGATCGCCCAGACATAGATCGTCCAGTTGACCGAGATCAGGACCGCCGTCAGCGCCGCCATGCCCAGCATGCGCGGACTGCGCAGGGCGGCGCGCACCTCGGCGGTGCGGCCTTGCCAGATCAGCACGCCCGCCGCGATGGGCAGCGACCACAGCACGCGATGCGCGATGATTTCCGCCGCCGGCAGATGCGACAGCGCCTTCATGAAGACCGGCAAAACACCCCAGATGGCATAGGCCGTGATCGCAAAGATCAGGCCCTTGGGCGAATCGGTCTGGGGATCGGGAATGCTGCTCATGGCCACGTGCATATTCTGCAAACGGAAACCGCGCCAGAACTTAGAACAGGCCGTCCTGATCCAGCAGGGTCCGCCCCTCGCGGCTTTCGATTTCCAGCACCCACAGGTCGGGGTCGCGGGACCGCTGGCGGGCGATGGCGGCGTCGATGTCGCGTTCGGGGCCGCCATTGACACGGACCCAAGGGCGCGTGTCGCTGTCCATGTCCCATTCGCGCATCCACAGATCCGCCTGCCCGTCCAGGCGCGCGCATTTCACCGCGACCGCGCCTGCCGTGTCGTCGCCCCGCGCCGTGACATAGGCGGGGATGTTGGCCTGTCCCAGACGCGCCAGATAGGCCGCGACCCAGATCCCGGCGGCCAGCCTGGCTTCAGGCATTCCCGTCGCGGAAATTCAGCCCCATCTCGTCATAGCGTTCGGCCTCGTTCAGCCAGTTCTCGCGGACGCGGACCTGCAGGAACAGGTGGCAGCGACGGCCCATGAACTCCTCCAGCTCGACCCGTGCGGCCTGGCCCACGGCCTTGATCGTCTCGCCGCCCTTGCCCAGCACGATGCCCTTGTGGCCCTGACGCGCGACATAGACGACCTGTTCGACCCGGGCGCTGCCGTCGTCCTTTTCCTCCCAGGATTCGGTTTCCACCGTCAGCTGATAGGGGATTTCCTCGTGCAGGCGCAGGGTCAGCTTTTCGCGGGTGATCTCGGCGGCAATCATGCGCATGGGCAGATCGGCGATCTGATCCTCGGGATAGAGCCAAGGGCTGAGGGGCAGCGTTTCCGACAGCCAGCGACGCAGACCACCGCAACCATGGCCGCGCTCGGCCGAGATCATGAAGGTTTCCACGAAGGGGAAGGCCGCGTTCATCTTGGCCGACAGCTCCAGCAGGGCTTCGGCCTTGACGCGGTCGATCTTGTTGATGACCAGCGCGACGGGGGTGTGTTCGGCAACCTGCGCCAGCTGTTCCAGGATGGCCTGGACGCCGTCGGTCAGACCGCGATGCGCCTCGATCAGCAACAGGACGATGTCGGCATCGGACGCCCCGCCCCATGCGGCGGCGACCATGCTGCGATCCAGGCGGCGCTTGGGGCGGAAGATGCCCGGCGTGTCCACAAAGACCAGCTGCGCGGGGCCGTTGACGGCGATGCCGCGGATGCGGGCACGCGTCGTCTGCACCTTGTGCGTCACGATCGCGACCTTGGCGCCGACCATCTGGTTCAGCAGCGTCGATTTTCCGGCATTGGGTTCGCCGATCAGCGCGATGAAACCGGCGCGGGTCGGGCCGTGATCCTCGGGGGTGTCGGTCGGGTCCAAATCCTGTGTCATGTCATTCCTTCCAGCCGGGCCAGCAACGCCTGTGCGGCGGCCTGTTCGATGCTGCGTTTCGTTCCTGCGCCCTGCGCCTGGGCGTGACGCCCATCGGCCAGGCGGACGGTGATGCGGAAGACCGGCGCATGGTCGGGGCCGCTGCGTTCGGTCTGTTCATAGACGGGGGGTGGCATGCCCTGGGCCTGGGCCCATTCCTGCAGGGAGGTCTTGGCGTCGCGGCTGTCATCCTCGACCGTATCCAGGCGGCGCTTCCAGTGGCGCAGCACGACCCGGCGGGCGGCGTCGAACCCCGCATCCAGATAGACGGCGGCCAGCACGGCCTCCATGCCGTCGGCCAGCAGCGCATCCTTGCGCCGCCCCCCCGACAGCATTTCCGAACGGCCCAGCTTCAACACCTCGCCCAGGCCGATCTGGCGGGCGATGGCGGCGCAGGTCTCGCCCTTGACCAGGGCGTTGTAGCGGGGCGCCATCTGGCCTTCGCTGGCCTTTTCATCGGCAAAGAACAGCGCCTCGGCCATGACCAGGCCCAGGACGCGGTCGCCCAGGAATTCCAGGCGCTGGTTGTCGGGGCGCGTGACGCTGGCGATCGAGCCGTGGGTCAGCGCGCGCAGCAGCAGTTCGGGCCGCGCAAAGTCGTGGCCCAAGCGGTCCATGAAGGCGCGGATGTCGGCGCCGGGGGTCACTCCACCGCCTTGAAGAAGCGGTCCGGACGCCAGGTCCAGAAATACAGCAGCGAACGTCCCGCCGACGAGAACATGATCCGGTCCGCGCGGCCGATCAGATATTCGGCAGGAACAAAGCCCAGGCCGCCGATTTCCTGCGGGAAACGCGAATCCTCGGAATTGTCGCGGTTGTCGCCCATGAAGAAATACTGGCCTTCGGGGACAGTGAAGGTCGGCGTGTCATCGGCCACCCAGCCATCGACGATGTTCAGGATGGAATGGCTGGCCCCGCCGGGCAGTTCCTCGGTCGCGCGCTGCTTGACGCAATCGCCGCCCTGTCCCACCGGGTCGTTGACGCAGCGCGGCACCAGGCCCTGGGGCCCCTGCTGTTCCTTCGTCTCGACGAAATCGGGGGCCGGGGTGACGGGGACTTCCTCGCCGTTCAGCCACAGGCGACCGCCGCGCATCTGGATGGTGTCGCCGGGCAGGCCGATGACGCGCTTGATGAAATCGACGTTGCGGGTCGGGTGGCGGAAGACGGCCACATCGCCGCGTTCGGGCTCCGAGCCCAGGATCCGCCCCGAGATCGGGCAGGCCGAAAACGGGCAGGAGACGGCCGCATAGCCATAGGCCATCTTGTTCACGAACAGGAAGTCGCCGATCAGCAGCGTGTCCTTCATGCTGCCCGAAGGGATCCAGAAGGGCTGGAAGAACAGCGTGCGGAAGATCCCCGCGATGACAAGCGCCCAGAAGACGGTCTTGATCGTTTCCCAGATGCCGTCCTTTTTCGGGACCGTACTGTCGGCCATGATGTGTCCGTTCCTTCCTGGCACTTGTGCAGCCTGCCCGCACAGGCGTGTTCTTGATCCCCGACGGGGGGCAAAGTCAAGTCTGGGCGGGTCCGGGGCGGGCCTCGATCACCACGAAGGCCTGGGCCCAGGGGTGGTCGTCGGTCAGGGTGACATGCACGACCGCATGATGCCCCGCGGGCGTCATCGCCGCCAGTTTTTCGGCCGCCCACCCGGTCAGGGCCATGACGGGCTGGCCGCTGCGAAGGTTCGTCACCGCCATGTCGCGCCAGCTGATGCCCATGGCAAGCCCCGTCCCCAGGGCCTTGGAGCATGCCTCCTTGGCGGCCCACCGCTTGGCCAGGGTCCCGGCCTCGTCGGCGCGGCGGGCCGCCTTGGCCAGTTCGGTGGCCGTGAACACCCGGTTGCGGAACCGGTCGCCAAAGCGGTCCAGCGTGCCCTGGATGCGGTCGATATTCGCCAGATCGGTGCCGATGCCCAGAATCATGCCGCGGGTCCGGATGGGTATTTGGTCAAAGGAGAGATCACGCCCGCGCCGCGTCCATGCGCGCGCGCATTTCCCGGATGGCCCCCTCCAACCCCAGAAAGACGGATTCCGAGATCAGGAAATGGCCGATGTTCAGTTCCCTGATCTGCGGGATCGCGGCGATGGGGGCGACGGTGTCATAGGTCAGGCCATGGCCCGCATGCACCTCGAGGCCCAGGCTGTCGGCCAGTTCGGCGCCCCGGCGCAGCGCGTCCAGTTCCGCGTCGCGTTCGGCGTGACGGCCCTCGGTATCCAGATCGCAATAGGCGCCGGTATGCAGTTCGACCACCGCCGCGCCGATGCGGGCGGCGGCGCGGATCTGGGCAGGTTCGTGGCCGATGAACAGCGACACCCGGCAACCCGCCTCGCGCAGCGGCGCGATATAGCCGGCCAGCGCATTGTCGTTGCCCGCGACATCAAGGCCGCCTTCGGTCGTGCGTTCCTCGCGCTTTTCGGGGACGATGCAGACGGCGTGGGGGCGGTGGCGCAGGGCGATGGCCTGCATCTCCATCGTCGCGGCCATCTCGAAGTTCAGGGGCCGGGTCAGGTTGGCCATCAGCGCATCGATGTCGGCATCGCTGATATGGCGGCGATCTTCGCGCAGATGGGCGGTGATGCCATCGGCACCGGCTTGTTCGGCAATGCGGGCCGCGCGCAGGGGGTCGGGCCAGGGCGTGCCCCGGGCGTTCCGGATGGTGGCTACGTGGTCGATATTGACGCCAAGGCGCAGCATGGGATCCTCCGCAAGAGTTCCGGCGCAGTCTAGCGGGCGTCGGGCGGGGATGCCAGTTCGGTCGGCACCGCCCACCAGCCTTTGCGCCCAAGCGTCGCAGCGGCGGCTTCGGCGCAGGGTGCGCTGTCGAAGATGCCAAAACAGGTGGCGCCGGACCCCGACATGCGGCTGAAGCCCGCCCCCAAACCGTCCAGCGCCCCCAGCACCTGGCCGATCACCGGGGCGACGGACATGGCCGGGGGCTGCAGGTCGTTCCGGGTGTCGCGCAGCCAGGCGATCAGTTCCCGCGCATCGGCAAAGGTCGGGATGGGCGGCAGGGGCGGATTGTCGCGTTTCGTCATGGCCGCGAAGATTTGCGGGGTCGGAATGGCGATGCCGGGATTGACCAGAACCAGGTGCAGCGCGGGCAGATCGGCCAGCGGGGTGACGATCTGGCCCACGCCCTGCATGCGCGCGGCCCGCGATCCGATGCAGACCGGCACATCGGCGCCCAGCCTTTCGGGCGCATCGGGCAAGGGATGGCCAATCCGCGCCAAGCCACGCAGGACCGCCGCCGCATCGGCCGAGCCGCCGCCGATGCCCGACGCCACCGGCAGGTTCTTGGTCAGCCGGATCGCCGCCTGCCCGCCCGTCATCCGCGCCGCACGCAGGCACAGGTTGTCGTCATCGACCGCCAGTCCCGCCGCAAAGGGCCCGTCGATGGACAGCGACAGCGGACCGGGCGTCAGCGCGATCCGGTCGCCTACAGCCGCAAAGCAGACCAGCGAATCCAGCAGGTGATAGCCGTCGTCCCGACGCCCCGTCACATGCAGCGCCAGGTTCAGCTTGGCCGGCGCATCGATCCATAGCGGCGCGTTTGCGGTCATTCCGAGGCTTCGGTGGCGGGTTCCGGGTTGTCGGGCTGGGGCAGCGGGGTTTCGGCATCCTTGCCTTCGTCTTCCAGCACCGCGGTCAGGCCGCGATCCAGCTTGTCGCGGATGCGGTCCAGATCGACCTCGCCCGAACCCGCGGGGGCCAGCGACAGGGCACGTTGCCACTGGATCTGCGCCTCACGCTTGCGGCCCACCATCCAATAGATGTCGCCCAGGTGATCGTTCACCACCGGGTCCGAAGCCATGGTGCCGATCGCCAGCTCCATCGGGGCCACCGCTTCCTCATACCGGCCCAGCCGGTAATAGGCCCAGGCCAGGGAATCCTGGATATAGCCGTCATCGGGCGACAGCTTGACGGCCTTTTCGATCATGGCCAGCGCCCGGTCCAGGTTCTCGTTCCAGTCGATCCAAGAATAACCCAGGTAGTTCAGCAGGCTGGCCTGATCGGGGCGGATTTCCAGCGCGGCCAGCATGTCGGCTTCGGCGCGATCGAACCGGCCTGCACGCTCCAGCGCGATGCCGCGGGCATAAAGCGGGAACCAGCGCATCTCGGCGGGCGCATCCTCCAGCAGCTTCAGGGCCTTGTCATAGCTGGGGATCGCGGCCTCATAGTTTTCCTTCTGGCGCATCACGTCGCCAAGCGCGATCCAAGCGGGCGCCATGTCGGGATAGGCGGCGGTCAGGGCCAGCGCCGCCTTTTCCGCGGCATCGGTGCGGTCGGCACGCGCCAAGGCATCGATGCGCGACAGTTCGGCCTGCGGGCGCATCTGGCCCATGCGGCGGACGGTCTCGAACTCATCCTCGGCCAGGTCGAACTGCTGACGTTCCTGCAGGAACTGGGCGACCATCAGATGCGCCTCGGGGTTGTCGGGGGCGATCCAGACGGCCAGCCGGGCGTGGATCAGCGACAGCGGCTCGGGATCGGCGCCACCCGACAGCGCGGATGCAAAGGACAGCAGCAGATGCGCGATGCCGTCCTTAGGACCTTCGACCACGTCGAAGGCGATGGGTTCGTCATCCTGCAACTGCTGGCGCAGGGCGGCCAGCTGGGGTTCCTGATCGGCGCCGTTCAGGTTGTCCAGCAGGGCCAGCGCCTCGTCGCGGCGATCCAGCTGGGCCAGGATCTGGACCTGCGACTGGATGCCCAGCAGATGGCCGTTCGCCTCGGAATCCTGCATCAGCGTGCTGGCGGCCTCGTAATCGCCGACCAGGGCGCGGGCCAGGGCCAGGTGATAGTTCACGATGGGCAGGATGTTGGCGTTCTGGCCCATCTCCTCGAAGGCCTCGATGGCGTCGGAGGCGCGGCCCGCCCCCAGCATGGCCCAGGCCCGGATGATGCCGTCCAGCAGGTCGTCCTGCAGCGCGACATCGGATTGGCGGTGTTCGTCGATGAAGGCGATCAGCGCGTCCCATTCGCCGTCGCGGACCAGCTTGGCGCGACGCACCAACCCGGCCAGTTCGGTGTAATGGTCCTGTTCGATCAGGCTGTCCGACAACGCGACGGCCTTGTCCACATCGCCGGCCGAGGTCAGGGCGACCAGCGCGCTGTCCTGCAGATAGGTATCAGCGGGATCCTTGGCGGCGGCCTGCGCGAAATACCGGGCGGCGGCGCGGAAATCATTGTCCACGGTCGCCAGACGCGCGGCCAGATAGGGGCCGGCCAAACCGTCGGTCAGCGGGGCCTTCGCATCCGTTTCGTCATGCTGGGGACGGGCGGCCGGGCGCGGCTCGGTCTGTGCCCAGGCTGGCATGGCCAGACCACCGGTCATCGACATCAGGACAGCGATCAGTGCCAACCGCGAGGAAACCGGGCGAATTTTGGTCAGGGTCACGAAGGCGCCTTCCGGAAATCACATTTGCGTTTCCGCAAGCCTAGCGGTCCGGCAGGGGCGTCGCAACGCCCCCACCCCGCACCATGCATCACATGTTCGGGTAATTCGGCCCGTCACCGCCCTGCGGGGTCGTCCAGACGATGTTCTGGCTGGGATCCTTGATGTCGCAGGTCTTGCAGTGGACGCAGTTCTGGAAGTTGATGACGAAGCGCGGGCCGTCGGCATCCTCGACCACCTCATAGACGCCTGCGGGGCAATACCGCTGCGCGGGTTCGGCATAT
The DNA here is from genome assembly GCF_001887735.1 of Paracoccus sp. SM22M-07. Classification (NCBI taxonomy): domain Bacteria; kingdom Pseudomonadati; phylum Pseudomonadota; class Alphaproteobacteria; order Rhodobacterales; family Paracoccaceae; genus Paracoccus; species Paracoccus sp. SM22M-07. The sequence goes on along the minus strand of NZ_JPKW01000002.1, from coordinate 159,339 downwards.
TCGGGCAGGTTGACCGCGATCGGCACCGAAGGGTCGCGCAGCTTCAGGTGGCAGGGCTGGCTTTCCTCGTGGTTGGTAAAGCTGAAGGCGACGTTCGTCAGCCGGTCGAAGGACAGCTTTCCGTCCGGGCGGGGATAGTCGATCTTCGGGTAATCCTTGGCCTTGCCGGTGGCGGCGGCGTCGGTCTTGCCGTGCTTCCAGGTGCCAAAGGGGTTCCAGCCGGTGACATTGGCCACCCACATGTCGATGCCGCCCAGCATCAGGCTGGCCGACAGGCCCAGGCGCGACCACATCGGCTTGACGTTGCGGACCTTCTTCAGGTCGTTGCCGATCACGCCCCCGCGCACGGCGCCGTCGTAATCCTCCAGCCGGTCTCCTGCGCGGCCCGCCTTCAGGGCGGCGGCGGCGGCGTCTGCGGCCTCGATGCCCGAATGCATGGCGTTGTGGTTGCCCTTGATGCGCGGCACGTTGACCATGCCCGCGCTGCAACCCAGCAGAACGCCACCGTCGAAGGACAGCTGCGGCAGCGACTGCCAGCCGCCCTCGCTGATGGCGCGCGCGCCATAGCTGATGCGCTTGCCGCCCTCCAGCAGCTCGGCCACCATCGGGTGGTGCTTGAAGCGCTGGAATTCCATGTAGGGATAGAGATGGGGGTTCTGATAGTTCAGGTGGACGACGAAGCCCACCAGAACCTGGTTGTCCTCCATGTGATAGATGAAGCTGCCGCCGCCCGCGTTCTTGCCCAGGGGCCAGCCCATGGTGTGGATCACGCGGCCCTTCTGGAACTTCTCGGGGGAAACCTCCCAGATCTCCTTCATGCCCAGGCCGAATTTCTGCGGGTCATGGCCGTCCGACAGGTTCAGCCGCGCCATGATGTCCTTGGCCAGCGATCCGCGCACGCCCTCGGCGATGAAGACGTATTTGCCGTGCAGCTCCATTCCCGGCTCATAGCCGTCGCCGATGCTGCCATCGGGGTTGCGGCCGAATTCGCCCGCGACCACGCCCTTGACGCGATCACCGTCCCAGACCACCTGGCTGGCGGCCATGCCGGGGAAGATCTCGACGCCCAGCTCCTCGGCCTGTTCGGCCATCCAGCGGCAGACATTGCCCATGCTGACGATGTAATTGCCGTGGTTCGACATCAGGGGCGGCATCGGCCAGTTCGGGACGCGCATCTGCCCGCCCTCGCCCAGCACGAAGAAATTGTCGTCGGTCACGGGCGTGTTCAGCGGCGCGCCCTTTTCCTGCCAGTCGGGGATCAGCCGCGACAGGCCCGACGGGTCCAGCACCGCGCCCGACAGGATATGGGCGCCGACCTCGGAGCCCTTCTCCAGCACCACGACGGAGATCTCGGGGTCGATCTGCTTCAGGCGGATCGCGGCCGAAAGACCCGCGGGCCCCGCGCCAACGATCACGACATCGTATTCCATCGATTCGCGTTCGATCCCGGTCTGATCAGTCATCCGCTGGTGCCCTCCCTGGCAATCTGGCAGAGACAGGATTAGCGCGGCTTGCCGACAGGGGCAATCGTGACGCCGCGAAGCGATGGGCCGATTGCTGCCTGATTGACCAAGCAGGCTTGCATTGCTGTCGCTTTTGGGGTCACGATGCCTGCGAACAAGGTTCAGCGCCCCTGCCATCCGAATGGCGGGGGCGTTGCCTTAGGACTTGCATGCAAACCGCATCCCATAAGGACAGGGCAGCGATGGATAAGATACCGATGACCCGCAAGGGCTGTGAACGGCTCGAACTCGAGATGGGCCACCTGAAATCCAAGGAACGTCCGGCCATCATCCGCGCCATCGCCGAGGCGCGCGAACATGGCGATCTGTCGGAAAACGCCGAATATCATGCAGCCCGCGAGAAGCAGGGCTTCATCGAGGGCCGCATCAAGGAACTGGAAGGCATCCTGTCGCGCGCCGAGGTCTTCGACCCCGCCAAGCTGTCGGGCAGCATCAAGTTCGGCGCCACGGTCGACCTGGTAGACGAGGATACCGACGAGGAGCGCACCTATCAGATCGTCGGAGAGGCCGAGGCCGATATCGAGAATGGCCGCCTGAACGTCCGCTCGCCCCTGGCCCGCGCCCTGATCGGCAAGGACGAGGGCGACAGCGTCGAGGTCGTGACCCCCGGTGGCCAGCGCAGCTACGAAATCATCGCGATCCGGTACGAGTGATCCCATGTCGGTGATTGCACGCATCTCAAGCCTTGCGACACGCGATCGCATCACCACGGTCGGCCTTGCGCTGACGGGGGGCTGGCTGTTCCTGGTCGCCCTGTTCTGGCTGCTGGCCCCCGGTGGCGAAGGATCGGCCGGCGGCATCGCGCGCCTGGTGTCCGCGATGGGGGTCATCCTGCCGGTGGCGCTGGTCTGGCTGGGGGTTTCGCTGGCCCGCCAGGTCGCCATCCTGCGCGCCGAGGCCGATGAACTGCGCACGCGCCTGAACCGCATGCGCGGCACGCCCGAGCCGGTCGGCGATACCGCCGAACCCGCGCCCGCCCGTGATCGCAAGCCCGCGCCCCTCGCGTCGGCCGCAAGGCCCGCGGCCCTGCCGACGCGACCGCGCCCCACGGCGCCCGAACCGGCACCCGCCCGTACCGAAACCCGCGCGGATGCACCATCCGGCCAGGCCGTGGATTCCATCACGCTGATCCGGGCGCTGAACTTCCCCGACGGTCCCGAGGATCAGGACGCCATCGACGCCCTGCGCCTGGCGCTGAAGGACCCTGCCAATTCGCGGGTCCTGCGGTCGGCGCAGGACGTGGTCACGCTGCTGGCGGGGCGCGACGTCTATATGGACAACCTGCCCCCCGAACCCGCTCGCCCCGAGGTCTGGCGCCGCTTCGCCGCCGGCGAACGGGGCAGCGCGGTTGCGGCCCTTGGTGGCATCGACGATCCCGATGCCATGGAGATCGCCGTCGGCATGCTGGAACAGGACGAGATCTTCCGCGACACCGCGCATCACTTCCTGCGCCATTTCGACGGGTTGATCGGGCGCGTCGTGCCAGGTCTGGACGACATGCAGATCTCGGTCCTGGCCGACAGCCGTTCGGCGCGGGCCTTCATGCTGCTGGGGCGCGTGTCGGGGATCTTCGGCTAGGGGGCGATGTCGCGGTGCAGCACATGGACCTGCCCCCACCAGGGCAGGCCATAGCGCCCGCGACATTCCAGCCCGAAGCCAAGCGCCCGATAGAAATCAAGCGCGCCGGGGTTCGACGACCGGACCTCGGCGCGCAGACCCGCAAAGCCGCCCTGCCCTGCCAGCGCCAGTGCACCTTGCACCAGCGCCCGCCCCAGACCCATGCGCCGGTCGATCACGGTGATGCCGTCGATCACCAGGTCGCCCGTCGGTGGCGCAGGCCGATAGAGCCAATCGCGCCATCCCCCGTCCTGCCGCCAAAAGCCGCCCTGCGCGTCGCGCAGCCCCATCACCCCCAGCACCCGGTCCCGCCTGTCCAGCGCGACAAGCCCGCGCGTCGGATCATACCCGCCCCGCCCCGTCGGGCGGCCGCCGAAATGCGCACGCCACAGCCGCGCCGCCTCGGGCAACGCCTGTGGCGGGATCGGGCCCAGAATGCGGGCCGGTTCGGCTTGCCATGGGTTGCGCGTCATGCAAGCAAGGTGCCGCGAACAGCGACCAGACGAAAGTGCCATGTCACCCACGCCCCATCCCCGGCCCGACAATGGGCAAGCGCCCGCCGACGCGACCTCGGCCAGGGCACTGGCGCGCAGCCCAAGGGCCGCGTTTTGGCACGGCGTGACGCAATCCCTGCCCTTTCTGGTCGTCATCCTGCCATTCGCGGTGCTGTTCGGCGTCGTCGCCACCGAGGCCGGCCTGAACATCACGCAGGTGATGGGATTTTCGGTCCTGGTCCTTGCGGGCGCCTCGCAATTCACGGCAGTGCAGCTTCTGTCCGACAATGCGCCGACCATCGTCATCCTTCTGTCGGCATTGGCGGTGAACCTGCGGATGGCGATGTATTCGGCATCCCTGCTGCCTTGGCTGCGCGAGGCGACCGCGCGTCAAAAGGCCTGGGTGGCCTATGTGCTGATCGACCAGACCTATGCGCTGTCGATCCAGCATTACGAACGGCATCCCGGGCTGAGCATGCGCCAGAAACTGGCCTATTTCGCCGGGGCGGCACTGGTGCTGTGCGCGCCCTGGATGGCGGGGACATGGGCGGGGGCGGCGCTTGGCGACATGATCCCCGAGGATATCGCGCTTGATTTCGCGCTGCCCATCACCTTTCTGGCGATGATCGCGCCGATGCTGCGCACGGTGGCGCATCTGGCGGCCTGTTTCGTGGCCATCCTGGCGGCGCTGCTGCTGGCGGGGCTGCCTTCGGGGCTGGGGCTGCTGATCGCGGCGCCCCTGGGAATGGCGACCGGCGCCATCATCGAAGCGCGGAGCGAAGCGCGCGCGGCACGTCAGGCGGGGCAATGACCATGCAGGCTTCGGCATTTCAGATCTGGCTGATCATCATCCTGCTGGGCATCGGGACATACCTGCTGCGCTGGTCGTTCCTGGGCGCCCTGGGCAATCGCGAACTGCCCGGATGGGTGATGCGGATGCTGCGCTATACGCCGGTTTCGGTCCTGCCCGCGCTGGTCGCGCCGCTGGTCGTCTGGCCCGCGGCGACAAACGGCGAAACCGACCCGTCGCGCATCGCGGCGGCGGCGGCCACCGTGGCGGTGGGTGTCATGACGAAGAACGTGATGCTTTCGATCGCGGCCGGAGCGATCACGCTGTTCGGGATGCTTTACGTCCTGGGATAACCCGTGATCGTCCCGTCCTTCTGCTGCAGCAGGACGTCATGGTTGTTGGCGGGATCGCCGTCCATGCTTTGACGCGACCGCACGTTCGGCAGGGTCAGGAACCAGTTGCGCAGCTTCAGCGGCGAAAAGCCCCGCGGCGCGGCCTGGAACCCCGGCACGCCCGACAGGACGGTCCCGGTTTCCACGGCGCAGAAGCTTTTGTTGGCGGCGCCGTTGGCCTCGGCCCGGCGGATGGCGATGTCGGCCACCTCGCGCGGGACGAAGACGGTCTCCTCGGCGACGTAATAGGTCTCACGCGCGTGGTAATCGATATAAAAGTTCTTGAAGTTGTCCGTGATCCCGTAAAGCACGTCGTGGCGTTCGGGGATGTCGGGATGGCGCCAGCTGCCCGCCGGGTCATAGATGACGCGCTGGCTGCCATTGATCATCAGGGCGGAATGCCCGCCCTCGCCACGCGGAATCCCGATGACGGTCAGCAGCGTGATCGAAGGCGGCTGGTCGGACACGAAACGCGCCGCGCGCACCCGTTCATCGCTGGCCCAGATATTGTCGGCGCCGCAGGCAGCCAGCACCGTGGGCAGCGCGGCTGCCAGGAAGACGCGTCTTTTCATGTCGATCAGGCGTTCGTCAGGGCCATGAAGATCAGCGCGGCCAGCGACAGGCAGACGACCCAGATGGTCGCACGGATGAAGCCTGCAAAGGTCTTCTGGTGTTCGGTAATATCCATCGTTCCGGGCGTGCTATAGGAATTGTCGCGTTTGTTCGTCATGACGTCACCTCAGTTTGGCGTTTTTTCTGCGATAGCGGAAACTTGACCGCCTGTCACGCCCCAGAGCGTCGCATCCCGGCTTTCACCGACAGCCCGGATCACGCCGACGCGGCGCAGATGGTTGATATGGGCGACGGCCTCGACCAGGGCCAGGCCGAATTCCCCGTCGCCGATGCGGCGCTTGAACAGCAGGTCGAAACAGCCGACCGCGGTGCGGGGCGCGACGGCCAGCGCGGCGGTCAGGCGGGTCAGGGCGGCGTGGTGGTTTTCGGTCATCTGGCGCAGGCGGAAGGGCAATCCGGTGAAGGGCAGCTTGTGCCCCGGCAGGATCAGCTGATCCTCGCGCGCAAGGATGGACAGACGCGCGCAGCTTTCCAGCCATTCGCCCACGGGATCGGCGGCGGGTTCGGTCGGATAGACCCCCAGATTCGGAGAGATCGACGCCAGCAGCTGATCACCCCCGATCACCAGATCGTCATCCAGCGACCAGAAGGTGGCGTGGCAGGGCGCATGGCCATGCCCCATCGCCACGCGCCAGCGGCGCTGGCCAAAGGTCACGATGTCGCCTTCGGTCAGGCGGGTGAAGCCGACGGGCATCGGATGCACGACATCGGCGAAATTGAAGGGCCGCGCCGCCGCGCGTTTGTCCAGCATCTCGGCGGGCATCCCGGCCTTGCGCCAGAAATCGACCTGCTGGGGGCTGGCGGTGGCCTGTTCGTCCAGCGTCAGCATGCGCGCGGTCAGCCAGGCGGTGCGGCTCATCAGCAGTTCGGCCCCGTCGGTGTCCATGAACCAGCCCAGCAGGCCCACGTGGTCGGGGTGATGATGGGTGCCGATCACCCGGTTGATGCGCCGCCCCTGCAGGGGTCCGGCGCGCAGATCGGACCAGATGGCGCGGGCGCGCGTCGTGTCGAAACCGGTATCGACGATGGTCCAGCCATCGCCATCGTCCAGCGCATAGACATTGACGTGATCCAGCGCCATCGGCAGCGGCAGGCGCAGCCACAGGACGCCGGGGGCAACGGTGACGGCGCCACCCTCGGGGGGCGGCGCCGGAAAGGGGGTCCGGATCACGCGGCGAAATCGCCGGCCAAGGCGGCGTCGCTGATGCCCGTCAGGTCGTCCAGACCAGCCAGCGCCTCGGCCAGGTCGCCGGCATGGCGCGGCAGGATGCGGGCCATGAAGACCTGCGCCAGGGCCACATGCGCGGCGGTTCCGGCCTGGGCCGCACGCAGGTGGTAATGCCCGCCCAGGACCCGCGCAAAGGCGGTCAGATAGGCGGCCGCCCCGGCAAAGCGGACCGGCATCTCGGCCTCCAGCAGGTTCTGGGTGGCCTCGCGCAGCGTCTCGGCGGCCTGCCACAGCTGGTGGGCCATTTCCGGATGGGCCGATTGCGCCGCGCGGGCGCCGTCCGTCACCTCGTCCAGCAGGCGCATGGCGGCGTCGCCCCCGTCGGCCAGCTTGCGGCCGACCAGATCCATCGCCTGGATGCCGTTCGTGCCTTCATAGATGGACGTGATGCGCACGTCGCGCAGATACTGCGCGGCGCCCGTTTCCTCGACATAGCCCATGCCGCCATGCACCTGCACGCCCATGTCCGACACGCGGATGCCGACATCGGTGCCATAGGCTTTGGCGATGGGGGTCAGAAAGGCCGCGCGGGCGTTCTGGTCGGCGTCGCCCGTGGCACGCGCCATGTCGATGGCGGTGGCGCAGGCCAGACCGATGGCGCGGGCGGCAAAGATTTCGGCCCGCGCGGTGGCCAGCATGCGGCGCACGTCGGGATGCTGGATGATCGGGCCCATCTGGTTGCGGTCGGTGGCATAAGCGACGGCCTTCTGCAGCGCGGCCTCGGCCACGCCGATGCCCTGCATGCCGACGCCAAGGCGGGCGCAGTTCATCATGGTGAACATCGCGGCCATGCCCTTGTGTTCGGCGCCGACCAGCCAACCCTTGGCCCCCTCGAAGCTCATGACGCAGGTGGGGCTGCCGTGGATGCCCAGCTTTTCTTCCAGGCTGACCACCTTCAGATCGTTGGCGACGCCGGGATTGCCCTGATCGTCAGGCAGGAATTTTGGCACCATGAACAGGCTGATCCCGCGCGTCCCCTTGGCCGCGCCCGGCAGGCGCGCCAGCACCAGATGGCAGACATTGCCGGTGACGTCGCTGTCGCCCCAGGTGATATAGATCTTCTGCCCGGTGATCAGATAGCTGCCGTCACCCTGGGGTTCGGCCTTGGTCACCAGCGCGCCCACGTCGCTGCCCGCGCCCGGTTCGGTCAGGTTCATCGTGCCGGACCATTCGCCGCTGATCAGCTTGGGCAGATAGGCGGCCTTCAATTCGTCGCTGGCGTGATGTTCCAGCGCCTCGATCTGGCCTTGGGTCAGCAGCGGGTTCAGCTGCAGTGCCAGGCAGGCGCCCGACATCATTTCCGCGACCGCCATGTTCAGCGCCTGCGGCAAGCCCATCCCGCCATATTCGGGATCGGCCGACACGCCGACCCAGCCCCCTTCGGCAATGGCACGGAACCCTTCGGCAAAGCCGGGCGAAGACCGCACCACGCCGTTTTCCAACCGCGCGGGATGGGCATCGCCCACCATGTTCAGGGGTGCCAGAACATGCGTGGCCAGCTTGCCGGCCTCGGACAGGATGGCGCTGGCGGTTTCGGACGTCGCCTCGGCGAAGCGGTCGGTTCCGGCAAGCTCCGCGAAGGGCACGACATGGGTCAGGATGAAGTCGATCTGTTCGACTGGTGCCTTGTAGCTCATCGGGTCCTCCTCCAAGCGCCTTGGCATCCCGGGCCGGCGCGACTATCAGAACGGTCAGGCGGCATCTTGGGCCGCGAACCGATCAGGCTCAACCGAAACCCCGCGTCACGCATGTACACCCTTCGACTGACCCCGGATGCAGACGGCCTGTCGCGCGCCAGCGCGCTGCTGTCGGCTGGCCGGACCGTCGCCATCCCGACCGAGACCGTCTATGGCCTGGCCGCCGACGCCCGCAACGGCGAAGCGGTCGCCCGCATCTATCAGGCCAAGGGCCGGCCCAGCTTCAACCCGCTGATCGTCCACCTGCCCGACACGGGGGCCGCGGCCGCGATCGCCACGATGCATCCGCAGGCGCAGGCGCTGGCCCATGCCTTCTGGCCCGGTGCGCTGACCATGGTGCTGCCGCTGCGTCCCGAGGCGGGCATCGCCTCGCTGGTGACGGCGGGGTTGGCGACCATCGGGTTGCGCGTCCCGGCCCATCCGGCGGCCCGCGCGCTGCTGCGCGATTTCGGGGGCCCGTTGGCCGCGCCGTCGGCCAATGCATCGGGCCGCATCAGCCCGACCAGCGCCGATCATGTGCTGTCCCCGGATGGCGGTCTGGACGGGCGCATCGCGGCCGTGCTGGATGCGGGTCCCTGCGATGTGGGTGTCGAATCCACCATCATCGGCTGGCCCGATGGCATCCCAACCCTGCTGCGCCCCGGCGGCATCCCCGCCGAGGCGATCGAGGCCGTTCTGGGCGCCGCCCTTGCCCGCCATGACGGCGATCCGGTCGCGCCATCCGCCCCCGGCCAGCTGACCAGCCATTATGCCCCGAAGGCGGCCCTGCGCCTGAACGCGGAGCCACGTCCCGGTGAAACGCATCTGTCCTTCGGGACCCCCGGTCCCTTCAGCCTGTCCGATGACGGCGATCTGGCGCAGGCGGCAGCGCGTCTGTTCGATCTGCTGCGCCGGGCCGATGCCCTGGGGCGGCCGATCTCGGTCGCGCCCATCCCGCAGCACGGTCTGGGCGCGGCCATCAACGACCGGCTGCAGCGCGCGGCAGCCCCGCGCGCCTAGGCGTCACGCCCCCGGACGTGCCGGGGAACGTGGTGCAGCGATGGGGGGCAGAGCCCCCCGCCGCCCTTACAATCCAAGCGAATTGTAGACGTTCGAGATGCGGCGGATCGCCACCACATAGGCCGCCGTGCGCATGTCGTTGACCTTGGCGTTGTTCATCCAGACCTCCTTCATCTTCTTGAAGGATTCGCGCATCGTGTCGTCCAGGCCCGACCGCACCAGGTCCAGTTCGTCCGCGCCGTGCAGGAAGGATTCCTTGAACCCGCGCGCCAATTCGAAATTCGTGCCCGTATCGGCCGAGATCCGCTCCAGCTCCTCGATCAGCATGCGGGCGCGGGCTTCCTCGTGGCGGCGTTCCAGGCGGCCCAGGCTGATCTGGGACAGGTTCTTGACCCATTCGAAATAGGACACCGTCACGCCGCCCGCGTTGGCATACATGTCGGGGATGATCACCACGCCACGACGGCGCAGGATCTCGTCGGCATCGGCGGTGACGGGACCGTTGGCGGCCTCGATGATCAGCTTGCAGCGGATGCGTTCGGCATTGTCGCCGTCGATGACGCTCTCGATGGCGGCGGGGATCAGGATGTCGCATTCGTCTTCCAGCGCGCGCAACCCGTCATCGCTGTAATCGCCGCCGGCAAAACCCTTAACGCCCCCGGTCGCGCGGATATGGCCGCGCAGCGCGTCGATGTTGATGCCCTGCGGATTGCGGATGACGCCGTCGCGCTCGATGACGCAGGTGACCAGGCACTGATCCTCGGCCGACAGGAACTGGGCGGCATGATAGCCCACATTGCCCAGGCCCTGCACGACGACGCGCTTGCCACCCAGGCCGTTCGTCAGACCCGCCTTGGTCATCACGTCGTCATGGCGGAAGAATTCGCGCAGGGCGTATTGCACGCCCCGGCCCGTCGCCTCGACCCGACCGTCGATGCCGCCCGCCGTGCGCGGCTTGCCGGTGACGCAGGCCTTGGCGTTGATGTCGTCGGGATGCAGCCGCTTGTAGGCATCGGCCATCCACGCCATCTCACGCTCGCCGGTGCCCATGTCGGGCGCGGGCACGTTTTGGGACGGAGAGATCAGGTTGCGGCGCGACAGCTCATAGGTGAAGCGGCGGGTGATCCGCTCCAGCTCGTCCTCGTTCCAGGCGCGCGGGTCGATGCACAAGCCGCCCTTGGACCCGCCGAACGGCACTTCGACCAGCGCGCATTTGTAGGTCATCAGGGCTGCCAGCGCCTCGACCTCGTCCTGATTCACGTCCAGCGAATAGCGAATGCCGCCCTTGACCGGTTCCATATGTTCCGAATGCACCGACCGATAGCCGGTGAAGGTATGGATCTGACCGCGCAGCCGCACCCCGAAGCGGACCGTGTAGGTCGAGTTGCAGACCCGGATCTTTTCCTCGAGCCCCGGCGACAGGTCCATCAGACCGGCAGCGTGGGTGAACATCCGTTCGACTGATTCGCGGAACGAGGTCCTGTGGGCCATGGGGGCTTTCCTCCTGAATGACAGCGTCATGATTGCGCTGCCTAATGCTAAGGCAATCCGTTCTTGGCCGCCACCACGGAACGGCCCGCGCGCGGGGCTGTGACATTCCTGCGATGATCGAAACGTGATTCACGCGGCGGGTTCTCATGCGCGGGGTTGGGGCGTAGTGTCGGGACAAAACAAGGGCCCGGTTACAGGGCCGGCAGGGAACAGCAGGACATGATCCGTCACATTTGGATTTCGCGGGCCGCCGTCGCGGCCCTTGGCCTGGCCGCACTGGCAGGCTGCAATCGCATGCCGCCCATGGCACCTGTCCAGGGCGTGGCGCCGGTCCAGGGCGTGGCTCAGGCGCCCGGATACGGCTATCCCCCGGCGGCAGGCTATGGTGCGCCGCAGCCCGCCATGGCGCAGCCCGTCGCGCCGGTGCCCGCCCCGATGCCGATCCCGGTTTCGGACCCCGCGCCCGCGCCTGCACAGGGCATCAGCGGCTTGACAGAACGCAAGCCCGACCTTTGCGGGGCGGCCAAGATCGCGGATGCGGTGGGCAAGCCCTCCAGCGTGATCCCGACGCTTGGCTTGACGCGCGACTATCGCATCGTCGAATATCGCGGGATCGAGGCGCAGGTCTATGTCCCCAACCGCGTCGTCTTCCGCCTGGACGAGGCCGGCACCATCACAAGCATCGATTGCGGATGACCCCCATGACCCGATTTGCGACCACCCGTCTTGTCCTGGCCATCGCGGCCCTGCCGCTGCTGGCCGCCTGCCAGCCCGCCCCCGAAACGCCCGATCAACCCGATCTGTGCGGCGCGTCGGGGTTCCAGGGCCTGATGGGCCAGAACCGCACCGCGCTGGACCAGCTGACCCTGCCGCAGGGCACCCGCGTCGTCGGCCCCGACGACATGGTCACCGCCGATTACCGCACCGACCGGCTGAACATCGAATATGACCGCAAGGGCGTCATCCACAAGATCGGCTGCTACTGATCGTTGATCTGCACCGGCAGGCTGTGCCACCATCGCGTGATGAACGCACAGCCGCCGATCCAGCCGATCCCCGATCAGGTCGTCTTCGACCGCAAGGAACTGAACCTGATCCTGTCCACCTATGGCCGTTTCGTGGCGGCCGGTGAATGGCGCGATTACGGCATGTCCTTCCTGCGCGACGTGGCGATCTTCAGCGTCTTTCGCCGCGCCGCCGAACACCCCCTCTATCGGATCGAGAAACGACCGCGGCTGCGCAATGCCCAGGGGCTCTATGCCGTCATCGCGATGGACGGGCGCATCCTGAAACGTGGGCATGACCTGGCGACCGTGCTGCGGGTGCTGGACCAGAAGCTGATCCGCCCCATCGACTGACCGTCACGTCACGTCCCACGCGGCTTGGCGCGCATGGTCGGGTCGGCCTGAGTCGGGTCCTCGGGCCAGGGGTGGCGGGGATAGCGGCCGCGCATGTCCTTGCGCACGTCATGATAGGAACTGGCCCAAAACCCCGGCAGGTCCATCGTCACCTGCACCGGCTTGCCCCCCGGCGACAAAAGCGCCATCCGCAGCGGGCGGCCGCCGACGACGGGATGGGTGGTGACGCCAAAGACCTCCTGCAGGCGCAGCTGCACCTCGGGGTGGTCCCCGTCGTAATCGATGGGCACCTTGCGGCCCAAGGGCGTCACGAAATGCGCGGGCGTGGCCTGATCCAGGCGGCGCTGGCCATCCCATCCGATGCGGGCCTTCAGGGCCTCGGTCAGGTCCAGGCCGCGCAGGTCCGACAGGCTGCGCGCCCGCCCCAGCCAAGGCAGCAGCCAGTCGCCATCCCCCAGCAGGCTGGCATCATCGACATCGCCCAGGCCGCCGACCAGTTCGATGCGCGCGCGGTATCGGGCGGCGGCGGGCGACCATGTCAGGCCGTTCAGGCGCAGACCCTCCAGCGCGGCACGGGCAATGGCATCGTCGGGGGCGTCGCGCCAGATGCGGTCTGACAGCACCAGCGCGCCAAGGCGGTCCTGTTCGCGGGCCAGAACCCGGTTGTCGCGGCGCGACCATTCGCAGACCTGCACCTGGTCGATGCGGTCGCCATGCAGGGCGCGCAGCTCGGCCTCGTCCAACGTGGCGGCCATGCGGATGCGGGCCTCGCGCTGATCGCCGTCCAGATCCACGGCGACGATCAGGCGCTGGCCGGCCAGCAGATCCGCATTGTCGATGACGGCTCCCTTGCCCCCCGACAGGACGAAGCGCGCGTCATCGCCCTTGCGCCGCAGCCCGATCCGGTCGGGATAGGCCAGCGAGGCCATGCCCCCCGGCGACAGCGCGGGCTTGTCCCCCACCATGCGGCGCAGGCGGGCGGCCTCGTCGCGGATGCGCTGGACGCCCTGACGGTTGACCTGTTCGGGGAACCGCTTGGGGTCGCGGATGGCGGTCAGGCGCAGCGCCAGGTCCACCCCCACCCCGCGCAGGGGATCGCGGTCCGACAGCAGCGCCGCCAGATCGGCCGCCCCCCGTCCCGCCAGGATCAGCATATGCGCCAGACGCGGGTGCAGCGGCAACCGCGCCAAGGCCCGCCCGTGATCGGTGATGCGCCCGTCCCGGTCCAGCGCCTGAAGGGCGGTCAGCAGGGACCGCGCCTCGGCCAGCGCGCCTTCTGGGGGCGGGGTCAGGAAGGCCAGGTCGGATGCCTCGGCACCCCAGCTGGCCAGCTCCAGCGCCAGCCCCGACAGGTCGGCAACGGTGATTTCGGGGGGCGCATAGGCGGGCAGCGCGCCTTCCTCGACCCGCGCCCACAGGCGGTAACAGATGCCCGGCGCGACGCGGCCCGCGCGGCCCCGGCGCTGGTCGGCCTCGGCCCGGCTGACGCGTTCGGTGACCAGCCGCGACATGCCGCTGCCCGGATCGAACCGCGCCCGGCGCGCGCGCCCCGCATCGACGACCACCCGCACCTGCGGGATCGTCAGCGAGGTTTCCGCGATGGCCGTGGCCAGCACGATCCGCCGCCGCGCGCCCGGTTCCGACAGCGCCGCGCGCTGCGCCTTGGCGTCCAGCGCGCCGTAAAGCGGCAGGATGTCGTGATCCATGCCCGACAGCTGGGACATGACGCGGCGAATCTCTCCCTCGCCCGGCAGGAAGGCCAGGATGGTGCCGCCGGTATCAACGGTGTCGGCGGCGGCGGTCCGGATCAGGCGCGCGGCCTCGTCGACCAGGCGGATGCCCTGCGGCAAGGGTCGGTCCAGCCAGCGGGTTTCGACCGGAAAAGCCCGCCCGTCCGACGTGACAACCGGCGCGTCATCCAGCAGCGCTGCCACCGGGCCCGCATCCAGCGTGGCCGACATGACCAGCACGGCCAGATCCTCGCGCAGGGCGCCGCGCGCCTCCCACACCAGGGCCAGGCCCAGATCGGCATTCAGGCTGCGTTCGTGGAATTCGTCGAAGATCACGCAGCCGATTCCCTCCAGCGACGGGTCGGACTGGATCATGCGGGTCAGGATGCCCTCGGTCACGACCTCGATCCGGCTGCCCGCGACCGATTCGCCGCGGATGCGGTACCCGATGCGACCGCCCACCGGCTCGCCCAGGGTGTCGGCCATGCGTTCGGCGGCGGCGCGGGCGGCCAGACGGCGCGGTTCCAGCATCAGGATGCGGCCCGGCACCTGGTCCATCAGCGCCAGCGGAACCCGCGTCGTCTTGCCCGCGCCGGGGGGCGCCACCAGCACCGCGCGGCCCGCGCGGGCCAGCGTTGCGCAAAGTTCGGGCAGGATCGCGTCGATGGGCAGGGTCTGTGACATGGGGCGGTGATACCGCCCCCCGCAACCCGCATGCAATCGCGATGTGGGGCCGTGACTTTCCCCACCCTGCGGACCTATCCTCGCGGCAAAGGCGTTAAGCCGCAGACACGACACCAGAGGGGCAGTATGGGCATCGGCAGCGACGTGATCGAGGGGCTGGGCCTTGGCGATCCGGTCATCAGGATCGGCGTGACGGGACTGTCCCGCGCGGGCAAGACGGTCTTCATCACCTCGCTTGTGGCGAATCTGCTGGAACGCGGGCGCATGCAGGCGCTGCGCGGTGCCGCCGACGGGCGCATCAAGGCGGCCTGGCTGCAACCCCAGCCCGACGACACCATCCCGCGTTTTGATTTCGAACGCCACCTGTCGGCGCTGACCGGTCCCGAACCGCATTGGCCCGACGGCACCCGCCATGTCAGCCAACTGCGCCTGTCGCTGCGCATGGAATCGGGGGGCCTGTTCGGCAGCCTGCGCGGCGCGCGGGTGATGCATCTGGACATCGTCGACTACCCCGGCGAATGGCTGCTGGACCTGCGGCTGATGGATCGCGATTTCGCGCAATGGTCCGCCGAGGTCTTTGACCGCATCGATGGCCGCCCCGGTGCCGACCGTTTCCGCGCGGCACTGACGGCGGTGCAGGCCGCCGACCATTTCACCGAACCGCAGGCGCAGGACCTGGCCGACATCTATACCGCCCATCTGAACGCCGCGCGTGATGCGGGCTGGTCCGATTGCACCCCTGGCCGCTTCCTGATCCCCGGCGAAATGGCCGGATCGCCGGCGCTGACCTTTGCGCCCCTGCCCCCCGAACTGCAGGGCGGCAAGCTGGGCCGCGAGTTCCGCCGCCGCTTCGACGCCTACAAGTCGCGGGTGGTAAAACCCTTCTTCCGCGACCATTTCGCCCGGATCGACCGTCAGGTCGTGCTGGTCGACGTGCTGGGCGCCATTCACCAAGGCCCCCGCGCGGTCGAGGACATGCGCCGCGCCATGGCCGACATCCTGACCGCCTTCCGCCCCGGACGCGCGGGCTGGCTGGCGCAGCTGCTGGGGACGCGCCGGGTGGAACGCATCCTGTTCGCCGCGACCAAGGCCGACCACCTGCATCACATCCAGCACAACCGGCTGACCGCCATCCTGTCTTCCATGCTGCGCGAGGCCCGCGACCGCGCCGATTTCCAGGGCGCCCGGACCGAGGCCATGGCCATCGCCGCCCTGCGCGCCACGACCGAGGACATGATCCGGCAGGGCGATGACGAACTGCCCGTCGTGCGGGGCCGCCTGCTGGACGGGCGGCAGGCGGCGTTCTATCCGGGCGAATTGCCAGCCGATCCCTCGATGCTGCTGCATCCGGCGCGGGCGGGGGCGGATGCCTGGCTGGACGCCGATTACGCGATCATGAACTTTGCCCCCGCCCCCCTGACCACGCGCCCCGGCGACGGACCGCCCCATATCCGCCTGGACCGCGCCGCCGAATTCCTGATCGGAGACCGCCTGTGAGCGACCAGCCCAAGCGCCCCCGCGGCCCCGTCCTGATCCAGCTGGACGAACCCGTCCGCAACCAGGCCCGCGCGCCCCATGTCGACACATCGGACAGCGACGCGCCCAGCCCCGCCGACGCGCCCCCCATCGACGAACCCTCCGCCCCCCTGCCCCGTCCCCGCACGATGGAGATGGTAACCCGCCTTGTCGGTCGCCCGCCGTCACGGATGACGCGGTTCTTCATCAATACGGGTGTCGCGCTGTTCACCTTCCTGCTGGGTGTGGCGGCGCTGGATTTCATCAATGGGCTGATGGTCAGCTATCCGCTGTTGGGCTGGATCGCGATCACGCTGTTCGGCCTGTTCACGCTGGCCTGCCTGGGGATGGCGCTGCGCGAATGGCGCGCCTGGCGGCGCTTTGCCAAGATCGATGCCTTGCAGCGCCAGGCGGGCGCCGCGCTGGCCGATGACAGTTTCGACCAGGCAAAGCTGGTTACCGACCAGCTGGTCGGGATCTATGCCAAGCGCCCCGAAATGGAATGGCAGCGCCAGCGCCTGGCCGAGCGCCGCCACGAGACTTTCGACGCCACCGCCCTGCTGACCCTGGCCGAGGCCGAGCTGTTGGCCCCCCTGGACCAGCAAGCACGGCGCGAGATCGAGGCCGCCGCTCGCACCGTCGCCGCCACCACCGCGCTGGTGCCGCTGGCGCTGGCCGATGTGGCCGCGGCGCTGGCGGCCAACCTGCGGATGATCCGTCGCATGGCCGAGATCTATGGCGGGCGTGCCGGGGCCGTGGGTGGCTGGCGTCTGGCCCGCACGGTGATGACGCATCTGATCGCGACGGGCGCGGTCGCGGCGGGGGATGATCTGGTCCACACGGTGGCGGGTGGCGGCATCCTTGCCAAGCTTTCGCGCCGTTTCGGCGAAGGTCTGGTCAACGGCGCCCTGACCGCCCGCGTCGGCATCGCCGCGATGGAGGTCTGCCGCCCTCTGCCCTTCATCGCCCAGCCCCGCCCCAAGGTCGGCAACCTTGTGACGCGGGGCCTGCGCGGGCTGTTCGGGAACGACGATCAGGCGTGATCCGTCACAGGATCAACTTGTAGCCCAGATGCGACTGCTCGAACCCCAGCCGGTCATAGAACCGGTGTGCATCGACCCGCGTCTTGTCGGTCGTCAGCTGCACCATCGCGCAGCCATGCGACCGGCAGGCGGCGATGGCCCATTCGATCATCCGCTGGCCGATCCCCTGTCCGCGCAGATGGCCCGCGATCCGCACGGCCTCGATCTGGCCGCGTATCGCGCCGCCGCGTGACAGGCCTTGGGTGAAGGTCAGCTGCAGCGTGCCGATGACCTGCCCCTCATCCTCTGCCACGACCAGCAGCTGGTTCGGATCGGCGTCGATGCGGGCGAAGGCATGGGCATAACCCGCAGCCGACGCCGCCTCGCGCGCGGCGCCCAGCCTGTCATCGGTCAGCAGCGCGACGATGGCAGGCAGGTCCCCGCCACGGGCGCGGCGGAAGTGGACCGTCACGGTTGCGCCGCGCTTTCATCCGGCAGCTGCGGGGCCGCCGCGCCATCGGCCGGAACCTGCCCTTCCGAGGCATCGTCGGGCTTCACCAGCCGGTTGTCCTGCCATTCGCCCGACGCGACCTGCCCCGTGGCATAGCGCATGACGCCTTCGCCCTGACGCTTGCCGGCGGCGAAATTGCCTTCGTACCGGTCGCCATTGGCATAGGTGGCCACGCCGGAACCGTCGATCTCTCCGGCCTTCCAGCCGCCCTCATAGATGAAGCCGTCTGGCGTCGTCAGGCGGCCCTGACCTTCGCGGACGCCATTGACGAAATTGCCGGTATAGACCGTGCCGTCGGGATAGGTCGCCTGGCCTTCGCCGTGACGCTGGCCATCCTTCCAGGCGCCGGAATAGACATAGCCGTCGGGATAGGACATCCGCCCCTGCCCGTCATTGCGCGCATTGCGGAAGCTGCCCTCATAGACCATGCCATTGGCATAGCTGGCCTTGCCGTCGCCCTCGATCACGCCCTCGGACCACTGGCCCTCATAGGTGGAACCGTCGGCATAGGTGATCTTGCCGGTGCCGTCTGGACGGTCGGCGCGCATCTGGCCCAGATAGACCGACCCGTCGGGATAGGTGATCTGGCCGCGCCCCTCCATCCGGCCCTTGGACCATTCGCCGACATAGACATAGCCGTCGGCGCCCGTGAAGGTGCCCTGCCCGTCGCGGCGGTCATTGGCGAATTCGCCGTCATAGACATCGCCATTGGCATAGGTGGCGACACCCTGGCCCTGGCGGCGGCCGCCTTCCAGCGCGCCTTCGTACTTGTCGCCGGTGGACTGGATCAGCACGCCGGTGCCCGACATCTGGCCCGCGGCCCAGACCCCGTCATAGGTCAGCCCGTCGGCCATGGTCAGCTTGCCCTTGCCCGCGCGCTGCCCCGCCAGCATCCCGCCTTCATAGGTCGCGCCGTCGGGATAGGTGATCTTGCCCTGGCCTTCCTTGACGCCCGCGACCCAATCGCCCTCGTAGCGGTATCCGTTCGACTGGCGCAGCACGCCCTTGCCGTGATGCAGCCCCTTTTCGAACTGACCTTCATAGACGGAACCGTTGGCATAGGTGGCCTTGCCCGCGCCGGTGATCTCGCCCGCGGCCCAGGCGCCCTCATAGGTGCCGCCATCGGCATAGGTGATCTTGCCGGTGCCGTCGGGCTTGCCGCGGGCGAACTGACCTTCGTAGACGGAGCCGTTGGGAAATTCAGCCCGGCCCTGACCCATGATCTGACCTTCGACCCAGTCACCCTCATAGCGGTAGCCGTTCGGCAGGACATAGCTGCCCTGGCCATGCTGCAACCCGTTGCGGAAGGTGCCTTCATAGACACCGCCGTCGTCATATTGCTTGGTGATGACCTGGGCACCCGCCTGCGCCGTCATGCCCATCACGGCCAGCGCCACCGCGCCCACTGCCGTCGCCGCCCGAGTTGCCGCCTTCATCGCCTCTGCCCTCATCGTGTTTTGACCGAAGGTTTACCCCAGCAAGGCCGCGCACGCAAAGGCCGACTTTTCCTTGGCGTCCCGATCCTCTATCCCAAGGGCCAAGCCATCGCCCAACCCACCGGGGATCTGACCATGACCGACCGCTTCCGCCTGACCATCGGCCAGTTGAACGCCACCGTGGGCGACCTGCCCGGCAATGCCGCCAAGGCGCGCGAGGCATGGGACCAGGCCCGCGCGTCCGGCGCCGACATGCTGGCCCTGCCCGAGATGTTCATCACCGGATACCAGACGCAGGACCTGGTGCTGAAACCCGCCTTCACCCGGCAGGCGATCGAGGCCGTGATGGAACTGGGCACATCGCTGACGGACGGCCCCGCCATCGGCATCGGCGGCCCCTGGGCCGAGGACGGCAAGCTGTATAACGCCTATTGGGTCTTTCGCGACGGGGCGCTGGTCGCGCGCGTCCTGAAGCACCACCTGCCCTACAAGCAGCTGTTCGACGAATTGCGCCTGTTCGACAGCGGACCGATCAGCGGCCCCTATCCCGTCGGCCCCGCCCGCATCGGATCCCCCATCTGCGAGGACAGCTGGTATCCCGACGTCACCGAGACGCTGGAGGAGACGGGCGCCGAAATCCTGATCGTCCCGAATGGCAGCCCCTATCACCGCGACAAACTGGACCTGCGCATGGGCCACATGGTCGGCCGCGTGGTCGAGACCGGCCTGCCGCTGGTCTATGTGAACCTGGTCGGCGGCCAGGACGACCAGCTTTACGACGGGGCCAGCTTCGTGCTGAACCCCGGCGGCAAAAAGGTCGTGCAGCTGCCCGCGTTTCAGGAAGCCATCGCCCATGTCGATTTCATCCGCGGCGATGACGGCTGGCTGGCGCAGCCGGGCGACATGGCGGTCCAGCCCGATGCCTGGGAACAGGATTACTTTGCCATGATGCTGGGCCTGCGCGACTATCTGCGCAAGTCGGGCTTTCGCAAAGTGCTGCTGGGCATGTCGGGCGGCATCGATTCCGCGCTGGTCGCCACCATCGCCGCCGACGCCATCGGGCCCGACAATGTCCGCTGCGTGATGCTTCCGTCGGAATATACCTCGCAGACCAGTCTGGATGATGCCGCCGATTGCGCGACCCGTCTGGGTGCGCGGCTGGACACGGTGCGCATCGACGGTGCCCGCGACGCGGTGGGCGGCGCGCTGGCGCATCTGATGGAGGGGACCGAACCCGACATCACCGAGGAAAACATCCAGTCCCGCCTGCGCGGCGTCATGCTGATGGCAATCTCCAACAAGTTCGGGGAAATGCTGCTGACCACCGGCAACAAGTCCGAGGTCGCTGTGGGCTATGCCACCATCTATGGCGACATGGCGGGCGGCTATAACCCGATCAAGGATCTCTACAAGACGCGCGTCTTCGAAACCTGCCGCTGGCGCAATGCCAACCATCGCGACTGGATGCTGGGCAACCCCGGCGAGGTGATCCCGCCGCGCATCATATCAAAACCGCCCTCGGCCGAACTGCGCCCCGACCAGAAGGACGAGGATTCGCTGCCCCCCTACGAGGTGCTGGATGCCATCCTTGAGGGGCTGGTCGAAAAGGACCTGGCGCTGGCCGATCTTGTCGAACAGGGCTTTGACGCCGAGACCGTGCGGCAGGTGGAAAAGCTGCTCTATGTCAGCGAATGGAAACGCTATCAGGCGGCGCCGGGGCCGCGCATCTCGCCCCGCGCCTTCTGGCTGGACCGCCGTTATCCGCTGGTCAATCGCTGGCGCGACATGCTGTAGGGGACGCTCACGGAACCTCGATCTTGCCGACCAGGGGCATGTCGTCGCGCGGTCCGACGCTGTGGCGTTCGATCATGCGATGGACGACCGGATCGCCATCGCCGCGATGCAGGGCGCGCAGCTGGATCGTCACCTCGGCGTCGGTCTTGGTGCGGCGCAGGTTGTGGCGGACATATTCGTCCCATGTGGCGATGTGATAGCTCTCGCTCCAATGGTCGGGATGTTCCAGATCGCGCAGCAGCGCCCAGCCCCGCGCCCCGTCGCGTCTGCGGATCATCCGGCGCTGCTGCATCAGGCGCAGGAATTCCGGCACGTCGTCGTGATCGATGCGGTAATCCACCATCACCATGACCGGCCCCGACCGCCCCCGCAGGTCCAGCTGCAGCGCCGGTTCCCGGAACCTGTTGGCCGGGTCCAGATCGTGGCTGCCGAATTCGGGGGCCCGCAGCCAGATGCCCAAGGCACCCCCCGCCAGCAACAGCAGCCCCGCCGCCGTCAGCGCCGTCTGCACGCCATGCGCCCCCGCCACGCCACCCCAGGCCCATGACCCCGCGGCCATTCCGCCGAAGGTCGCCGTCTGGTACAGCGCCAGCGCGCGGGCCACGACCCAACGCGGCGTGGACAGCTGAACCGTCACGTTGAACAGCGACAGGGCCAGCACCCATGACGCGCCCGCAGGCAGCATCGCCAGCGCATGCAGCCAGATCGCGTCGGTCAGTCCCAGCACCAGCGCCGCGAAGGCGAACCCGCCAAAGGCCATGCGCACGACATGTTCGTTCGACATGCGCGCCCGGATGCGCGGGTTCATCAGGGCGCCGCCGATGGCGCCGACGCCATAGCAACCCAGAAGCCCCCCGAACAGCAGCGACCCGCCCTCGGGGTGGCTTTTCGCCACCAGGGGCAGCAGCGCCAGAACGGCGATGGCGGCAAAGCCGAACAGCGCCCCGCGCACCAGCACCCGGATCAGGTTCGGCGACAGCGCGACATAGCGCAGCCCCGCCCCCATCGCGGCCATGAAGGGCTCGGGCGTGGTGACGCGCGGGGCCAGCTGGGGCTTCCACCGCGCCATCGCCCCCAGAAGCGGCAGATAGCTGAGCGCATTGACCGCGAAGGCCGCCGCCGCCCCGAAGGCCGCGACGATGAAACCACCCGCCGCCGGTCCCACGCTGCGCATCAGGTTGAAGCCGACCGAATTCAGGCTGACCGCCGCAGGCAGGTCTTGGCGGCCCACCAGATCCCCGATGCTGGCCTGCCAGGGCGGATTGTAGAGCGCCTGCCCCGCGCCCAGCATGAAGGTGAAGCCCAGCAGGATCCAGGGCGTCAGCCCGCCCGCATAGGCCACCGCCGCCAAGGCTAGCGACACGACGGTCATGAAGCACAGCGCCGCCATCAGCAGGCTCTTGCGGTCGAAAATATCGGCCAGCGCCCCCGAGGCGATGGCCAGTAGCATGATGGGCAGGGTGTTGGACGCCTGAACCAGCGCGATCAGCGTCGCGCTGTCGGTCAGCTGCGTCATCAGCCAGGCCGCCCCCACGGCCTGGACCAGCCCGCCGAAATTCGAGACCAGCGTCGCGCTCCAGAGAAGGCGGAAATCGGGATAGGACAGCGGGGCCAGGGCGCCGTTCGGGCGCTTGCGGTCGGGGTCGGTCGCAGAGATGTCGGGCACGGGCTTTTCGTCTTTCGAATTGGCGGTCGGGCTTTCTTGGCAGGCGTGTCGGGCTTGGCAGGCGTGTCGGGAATGCCGCGCGGTCCCCCGCACCCTGCCGTCGAACCGGGCAGATGGCGGCCCGGATCGCGGCGCGGCGATTCCCGGAATGGTTTATCAGGGGCATTTGCGCGGCGATGATGAAACCTTTCCACACGCCAAGTTGTTCCGACGGCAGCGAAAGTTGATCAGGCTGACGCCGCCGCGCAACAGGCGACGCCGCGTCTGCCTGCCAAGACCCGTTCGGCGGCCCGCAAGGCTTGACGCGCGAGGGGCCCTGTGCCCATGGAATGATGATGAATCACGGATCGGGGCGACCCTTTGCCGTGGTGGAATGTTTTTGCTGCCTCGGTGCGGGCTCTGCCGCCTGCGACCGACGATGAACAAGGAAATTGAAACGATGCGCCTCGCTTCTCTTCTCGCGGCGGCGGCCCTCGGGCTGGCGGCCTGCGGTCCCTCGCAGGAAACCGCCGCTCCGGCCGTGCAACAACCCGCGACGGTTCCCGACATCTACAAGGCCCGCACCGATACCGGCCCCGATGGCAACCCGATCCAGATCGCGGCCGTGCGCGCCGCCTATCTGACCGATCGCAACCGCCGTCAGCTGGTCCCCTATAACGGCACCGAAACCCCCGGCACCATCGTCGTCGACCCCTATGCCCGCGTGTTGTATCACGTGCAGGACGGCGGTCAGGCCATGCGCTATGGCGTCGCGGTGGGCCGTGCCGGCAAGGGCTTCGAGGGCAGCGCGACCATCGCACGCAAGGCGTCTTGGCCCAGCTGGCGTCCGACCGACAACATGCTGCGGACCGAGCCGGAACTGTATTCCCAGTTCGCCGGCGGCCTGCCGGGCGGCATGCAGAACCCGCTGGGGTCGCGCGCGCTCTATCTCTATCAGGGCAGCGTCGATACCTATTACCGCATCCACGGCACGCTGGACCCCTCCTCGATCGGCAAGGCCACCTCGGCCGGGTGTATCCGCATGTTCAACCAGGACGTGATGGATCTGTTCGAACAGATCCCGACGGGCACCAAGGTCATCGTGCGCTCCGAGGCTGACAGCCTGCGCATGGAAGGCCCCATGGCCGAAACCCCCGAAGGCTATGTCCAGCCCGCCGCCCAGGTTCAGCCGGACCTGCAGACGTCCGCCGTTTCGGGCGCTGCCGCGGCACCCGCCGCGACCCCGGCCGCAGGTTCGGTCACGGCTGCCGATCCCTATGCCTCGACGGCGACCGTGCAGACCGCGATGGTGACCGACCCCTATGCCGACGACGCAGCCTTCGTGTCGCCGGTGGAAAGCGCCGTTCCCGGCCAGTGACGCGCCGCGCGCATCCGTGACCGCCCCTGCCCCATGGGCAGTTCGGCAACTGTGACAGACCCCGGTTCGCGCCGGGGTCTTTCCAATTGCAAAAACGGCAATCTGTGCGCAATGTCGGTCCAAGCCGTCCGACCATTCCGTCCAAGAGTTTTTGCCATGCCCAATTACGCAAGACGTGAACAGGAAATCCTGACCGCCGAACATCAGGCGCTGATGGTCAAAAGCCGCGCGCCGGACCTGGGGCTTCTGGCCGATGCCGACCTTCTGGCCCTGCTGGAACAGCTGCGTGCCGAAAAGACTCTGGTCGCGGATGATCCCGCCGATGGCGGTCCTGGACCCGCCCAACTGCTGGCCGCCGCCATCAAGCGGGTGGATTTGGAACGCCGCAAGCGCGGCATCGCGCCTGGCATGGCAGCAGCTTCGGCCAAGGCCGGACGCACGCCTGCCACGCCCAAGGCCGTCGCCACCACCCGGCGGCGTGCCGCGGCCACGCCCCGCAAGCCTGCCGGTCGCAAATCCGCCGAGGCGCGCAAGACCGACCTGCGCACCGAACCCCACCGGGTGCCGAAGCAGAAGGCAAAACGACCCGCCGCCCCCATCGAGGCGGATGCGGAAGACGCCATGGTAACGAGGAACAGCAAGATGCCGTTGACGGACACTGAGAAGGCCGCGAAGAAGGCCGCCCGCAAAGCCGAAAAGGAGGCCACCAAGGCCGCCGAGAAGGACGCCGCGCGCGAAGCCCGCCGCGCCGAGCGCAAGGCCTTGAAGGACGCCGAAAAGGAACAGGCTCGCGCGGAACGCAAGGCCGAGCGGAAGGCTGAGAAGGACGCGGCACGAAAGGCCGAAAAGCAGGCCGAGCGCGCCGAACGCAAGGCCGGGCGCAAGTCCGCAGAGGGTGCCGAAGCCACCCCTGCCACCGTCGAGACGCTATCGGCTGAAAAGCCGAAATCGGACAAACCCAAGGCGGACACCGCAAAACCCGCCAAGTCCAAGACGGCAAAGACACCCAAACCCAAGACGCCGAAGGACAAGACCGCCAAGGACAAGGGTGCCGCAGCCAAGAAGGCCAAGTAGGGCCCGCGCCGGCGGCGGAAACGCATGATATGAAAAGACTGCCCGGATACATTCTTTGCGGCGCGCTGGCCCTTGGCGCGACGCTGTCCACCGCGCCCGAAACCCGGGCGCGGCCTGCGGTCGATGCCTATCACGGCTATGCCCCCCGCCCCCCGTCCGAGGATCGCCGCTGCACCGATGACGGGCGCGACTGCATCCGCAAGGCCAGCTACGCCGCCGATGTCTGCAAGCTGATCGAGCGCAACGCCAGCGAACAGGGGCTGGACCCGAATTTCCTGGCCCGCCTTCTGTGGAAGGAAAGCCGGTTCGAACCCTCGGCGGTCAGTCCCGCCGGGGCACTTGGCATCGCCCAGTTCATGCCCGGCACGGCGGATCTTTACAGGCTGGACGACCCCTTCAACCCCGCGCAGGCGATCCACAAGGCGGCGTGGTATCTGGCGACGCTGTCGGACCGTTTCGGCAATATCGGCATGGCGGCGGTCGCCTATAACGGCGGGGAAAACCGCGCCGCCCGGTTCATGCAGCAGCAGACCACCCTGCCCTATGAGACGATCGACTATGTCGAGGCGATCACCGGTTTCGGCGCGCATCGCTGGCGCGACAATCCGCCCGGCGCGAATGAATTGACGCTGGCCCTGGACAAGGACCTGGATTTCCGGCCCGCCTGCGAAAAGATGGCGGGCGATCGCAGCCTGCGCGAATTCGAGACCCAGCCCCGCGTCTTTCCCTGGGGCGTGATCGTGGCCAGCCATCCCAGCCGGTCCGGCGCCGCCCAGCAGGTGGCCCGCCTGAACCGCACCCTGCGCCCCATCCTGGATCGGGGCGCGCAGGTCGGCTATGTCCGCAAGCGCATGAACGGCATGCCGCGCGCGGTCTATACCGCGCAGGTCGGGTACAATTCCAAATCTGCCGCCGCGACCTTCTGCAACCGCTTCAAGCGGATCGGCGGGCGCTGCATCGTCCTGAAGAACTGATCCGTTACAGAAAGCTTTGCGGGTCGATATCCACCGACAGCCGCAGGTTGGTCGGCGGCTTGGCCAGGGCCAACCAATCGGCGATGGCGGTCTGCAAGGGCGCCTGGCGCGGGGCGCGGATCAGCATGCGCATCCGGTGACGTCCCCGGACCCGCGCGATGGGCGCAGGTGCGGGCCCCCATAATTCGGCCCCCGCCTGCGCCAGGGGGGCGGCCAGAGACGCCAGGTGGCGGGCGAAATCGCTGACGACGCCCAGGTCGGGATGGGACAGGATCACCCCCGCCAGCCGCCCGAAGGGGGGCATGCCCGCCGCCTGACGGCCTGCGGCCTCGGCGTCCCAAAAACCCTCGTCCTGCCCCGACAGGATGGCACGGATGACCGCGTGGTCGGGCTGATGGGTCTGCAGCATCGCAACCCCCGGCGCCGCCCCCGATTGCCGCCCCGCCCGGCCGGCCACCTGCCGCATCAGCTGAAAGCTGCGTTCCGCGGCGCGCAGGTCCGCGCCCTGCAGGCCCAGATCGGCGTCGATGACCCCCACCAGCGTCAGGCGGCTGAAGTTATGGCCCTTGGCGACGATCTGGGTGCCGATGATGATGTCGGTATCGCCATCGGCGATCTGGGCGATCGCCTCCTTCAGCGCACGCGAGGAGTGGAACAGGTCCGAGGACAGCACCGTCGCCTTGGCATCGGGGAAACGGGCGGCGACCTCTTCGGCGATGCGTTCGACGCCGGGACCGATGGGGGCCAGCTTGCCCTCGACCCCGCAAGAGGGGCAGGCGGCGGGGATGGGCCGGGTCTCGCCGCATTGATGACAGACCAGGCGGTTCTGGAAGCGGTGTTCCACCATCCGCGCATCGCATTGATGACAGCCGATCTGTTCCCCGCAGGCGCGGCAGACCGTCACCGGCGCAAAGCCGCGGCGGTTCAGGAACATCAGCGACTGTTCGCCCTTGGCCAGCCGCGCTTGGACCTCGCGCACCAGGGTGGGCGAAATCCAGCGGCCCGGTTCCATCGCCTCGGCCCGCAGGTCGATGGCCGACATCTGCGGCAGCTCGGCCTCACCGTATCGTGACCGCAGGTCCAAACGGGCGTATTTGCCACTGGCCGCGTTCACCCAGCTTTCCAGGCTGGGCGTCGCGGATGCCAGCACCACCTGCGCCTTGTTGATCGAGGCCCGCATCACCGCCATGTCGCGGGCGCTGTAGAAGACCACGTCCTCCTGCTTGTAGCTGCTGTCATGTTCCTCATCGACGACGATCAGGCCCAGATCGGCGAAGGGCAGGAACAGCGCGGACCTTGCGCCCACGACCAGCCCCACCTGGTTCGTGCCGGCCATGTGCCACAGGCGCCTGCGTTCGGTGCGGGTGATGCCGCTGTGCCATTCGCCGGGGCGGGCGCCGAAACGCGCCTCGACCCGGTCCAGGAACTCCGATGACAGCGCAATTTCCGGCAACAGTACCAGCGCCTGACGGCCCTGCGCCAGGCATTCGGCGACGGCCTCCAGATAGACCTCCGTCTTGCCCGACCCGGTGACCCCGCGCAGCAGGGTGGTGCCATAGCTGCGGGCGCGGATCTTGTCGCGCAGCGTGTCGGCGGCCTCCTGCTGATCGGCGGCCAGGGGCTTGCCGGACATCTGCGGATCAAGGCGCGGATAGGGCAGGTCGCGCGGGGCCTCGATCTCGGCCAGCGCGCCCATGGCCACCAGCCCCTTGACCACGGATGTCCCCACCCCCGCCAGCTGCGCCAGCTCGGATGCCGCGAAACTGGCCCCGCCATGATCGGCCATCACCTGCAGCACGCGGGTCCGCGCCTCGGTCATGCGTTCGGGCTGGCCCGCGCCCGGCACGATGACGCGCCGCGCGGCGGGCGGCTGGTCCAGATCGGGGGCGCGAGTGGCCATGCGCAGCATCAGGGGCAGCGGCGTCAGGGTGTAATCGGCGGCCCGCGTCAGGAAATCCAGGAAACCGGCGGAAAAAGGCTGCGCGTCCAGGACGCGCGCGACGGGGCGCAGCTTGGCCAGGTCGAAATCGCCCAAGCCCTCGCCCCAGACCAGGCCCAGGACGCGGCGCGGCCCCAGCGGCACCAGCACCAGCTGGCCCTGGCGCACGCCGCCCTCGGGCGACAGGTAGTCCAGCACGCCCACCGGCTCGCAGGTCAGGACCGCGATCCGGGCGCGGGAGGGGAAAAAGGCGGGCGTGTCCATCATCACCCGCGATAACTACGCCCCCCCCGCGCGGTTGCAAGCCCCGCAGCGGGGGTTGTTTCCGTTTCCGCCCTGCGCCACAAGTCGTATGACCCCGCTGAACCGAGCAAGAGGAGCCGGCCATGAAATTCTTCGTCGATACCGCCGACGTCGCCGCCATTAAGGAACTGAACGATCTTGGCATGGTGGACGGTGTGACCACCAACCCGTCGCTGATCCTGAAATCGGGCCGCAACATCGCAGAAGTCACCAAGGAGATCTGCGACCTGGTCGACGGTCCCGTCAGCGCCGAAGTCGTCGCCGAAAAGGCCGATGACATGATCCGCGAAGGCAAGCACCTTGCCCAGATCGCGGAAAACATCACCATCAAGGTGCCGCTGACCTGGGACGGCCTGAAGGCCTGCCGCGTCCTGACCGACGAAGGTTTCATGGTCAACGTGACCCTGTGCTTCACCGCGGCCCAGGCGCTGCTGGCCGCCAAGGCCGGCGCGACCTTCATCAGCCCCTTCATCGGGCGCCTGGACGACATCAACCTGGACGGCATGGACCTGATCGCGGATATCCGCGAGATCTATGACAACTATGGCTACGAGACCGAGATCCTGGCGGCATCCATCCGCAGCGTGAACCACATCGTCGATGCCGCCAAGATCGGTGCCGACGTGATCACCGCCCCCCCGGCGGTCATCAAGCTGATGGCGAACCACATCTTGACCGACAAGGGTCTGGCGCAGTTCAATGCGGACTGGGCACAGACCGGCCAGAAGATCGGTTGACCACCAAGAAACGGCGACAAGGGGCAAGGCATGAGCGACGGTCTGGAACAGGAACTTCGTGACAGGCTGCTGGCCAGCCCCCAGGACCTGCTGGCGGACCGCGATGTCATGCGCGCCCTTGTCGCCACCCACGAGGCCGAGACGGGTGCCAATGTCATCGACATCCGCGGCCGCGCCATGCAGGCGCTGGAAACGCGCCTGAACCGGCTGGAGGCGACGCATGAAAGCGTGATCGCCGCCGCCTATGACAATCAGTCCGGCGTGGCGATCGTGCACCGCGCCGTGCTGGCCCTGCTGGAGGCGGCCGACCTGCCCGACCTGGTGGGCCGCCTGCAATCGGACACCGCCCCCCTGCTGCGCATCGAGACGCTGCGCCTGGTCGTCGAGGGCACCCATGACATCGACTGGCCCGAGGACACGCTGATCACCCCCGAAGGCGCGATCGACAGCATCCTGCAGGCCGGACGCCGCACCCCGCGCGGCGACGACATCGTCCTGCGCGCCGCCCTGGTTCTGACCCGTCCCCTGCATGGCCGAACCGTCGCCTCCGAGGCGCTGCTGCCCCTTGACCTGGGATCGGACATGCCGCGGGCCATGCTGCTGATGGGCAGCGCCGATGCCGCGCGCTTCATGCCCGCCCATGGCACCGACCTGCTGCGCTTTTTCGCGCAGGTCTTCCGGATGGTCCTGCTGGACCGCCACCGGCGATGACCGCGCCCGCGCTGCTGGCCCTGGCGCCGGCCACCAGCCATGCCCTGGCTCGCTGGCTGGATACCGAAGCCTCGACCCGGGACCGGTCCGACCACACGATCACCGCCTATCAGTCCGATGTGATCGCCTTCCTGCACTTCATCGGCCGTCATCACGGCGAGCCGGCAACGCCCAATTCGCTTGGCACGCTGCGGCAGGCGGACATGCGCGCCTTTTCGGCATCCGAACGCACCCGCGGCCTTGGCGCGCGGTCGCTGGCGCGGCGGCAATCGGCGGTGCGCAGCTTCCTGCGCTGGCTGTCGGACCGCGAGGGGTATGACCTGTCCGCCGCCCTGTCGGCGCGCAGCCCGAAATACGCGCGGTCCCTGCCCCGCCCCCTGACCCCCGACCAGGCGCAGGACACGCTGGCGCAGGTCGGTCTGCATGACACGCCCTGGATCGCGGCGCGCGATACCGCCGTTCTGACCCTTCTGTGGGGCAGCGGGCTGCGCATCTCGGAGGCGATGGCCCTGAACGGCAGCGACTGGCCCTTCCGCGAGGCGCTGACCATCCGCGGCAAGGGCGGGCGCGAAAGGCAGGTGCCGGTGCTGCCCGTCGCGCGTCAGGCCATCGCCGCCTATCTGGAGCTGTGCCCTTGGGGGCACCGCGCCGATCAGCCGCTGTTTCGCGGCATGCGCGGCAAGCGCCTGACGGGGGATGCCGTCGCGGGCGCGATGCGCAAGGCGCGGGCATCCCTGGGCCTGCCGGCCACGGCCACGCCCCATGCGCTGCGTCACAGCTTTGCCACGCATCTGCTGTCGGCGGGGGGCGATCTGCGCACCATCCAGGAATTGCTGGGCCATGCCAGCCTGTCCACCACCCAGGTCTATACCGGGGTCGATGACGCCCAGTTGATGGCCGTCTATCGGTCGGCCCATCCGCGCGGTTGAACCCGCGCCACATGGGCGGCGTTGTCCCGACAACATGTTGAAAAGAAGGCTTTCAGGATGACCAACCACGCGATCTTCGACCGCCCCCTGGGTGTCGCCCCGCCCCCGGGATACGACCAGGCCATCTTCGGGATGGGCTGCTATTGGGGGGTGGAACGCCTGTTCTGGCAGCAGAACGGCATCTGGCTGACCGAGGTCGGCTTTGCGGGCGGCGATGTTCAGAACCCCACCTATGACCAGGTCAAGCGCGGCGATACCGGCCATGCCGAGGTCGTGCGGATCATCTATGACAGCTCGCTGATCAGCTATGATCACCTGCTGCAGCTGTTCTGGGAAAACCACGACCCGACGCAGGGCGACCGGCAGGGCAGTGACATGGGCAACCAGTATCGCAGCCTGATCATGACCTTTTCCGAAGGCCAGGAAGCCGCCGCCGAGGCATCCAAGGCCGATTACAACAACCGCTTGGCCGTGCAGGGTTTCCCCGAGATCACGACCGCCATCCTTCCCGCCGGACCCTTCTGGCCCGCCCACGAGGCCCATCAGCAATACTTGGAAAAGAACCCCGAGGGTTATTGCGGCCTCAAGGGGACGGGGGTAGAGGCGTCCATGCCCAACCCGGATCCCATCTGATGCCCACATTCACCGCACTGACCCATCTGCAAGGCCGCGAAGCCGCCGAAGACCTGGCCGAGGCCTGCGAGGATCTGACCCCCGAACCGGTCGGCACCGGCGTCTTCGAGATCGAGGACGGATCGGAGCGGTGGGAGGTCGGCGCCTATTTCACCGAAAGCCCCGACGAGATCGGTCTGGCCCTGCTGGCGGCGGCGCATGGCGCGAACCCCTTCGTCATCTCGGAACTGCCCGAGGTGGATTGGGTCGCGCATGTCCGCCGCGAACTGACCCCCGTCCATGCGGGACGCTTCTATGTCCATGGCAGCCACAATGCCGATGAGATCCCCGATGGCGTCGAGCCCTTGTGGATCGAAGCGGCGATGGCCTTCGGCACCGGCCATCACAACACCACCAAGGGCTGCCTCGAGGCCTTGGACCGGCTGGCGACCGAAGGCTTCAAGGCGACGCGCATCGCCGATATCGGCTGTGGCACCGCCGTGCTGGCGATGGGCGCCGCGCGCCTGTGGCAGGTGACGGTGCTGGCCAGCGACATCGACCCGGTCGCGGTCGACACGGCCGCCGCCAATGTCATCGCCAACGGCCTGGACGGGCGCGTCGTCTGCATGGAGGCCGCAGGATTCGAGCATCCGACGCTGGAACAGGCCGCGCCCTATGATCTGGTGCTGGCCAATATCCTCAAGCAGCCGCTGATCGACCTGGCGGGCGACATGGCCCGCAATGTCGCGCAGGCGGGCAAGATCATCCTGTCGGGCATCCTGACCACCCAGGCCGACGAGGTCGTCGAGGCCTATGGCAAGACCGGCTTCACGCTGGATCGCCGCGACGATCAGGGCGACTGGACGACGCTGGTCCTGACCCGCGACTGACCCCGCCCCACCGTCCGGACATGAAAAAACCCCCGCGAGCCTCGGCTTTCGGGGGTTCGTTCGTCATTTGGATGGGCAGTGGCTTCAGAAGCCGCGCGCAATCCGCTCGATGTCGCCACGGCACAGACCGATATCGTCCAGCTCGCGGTCGGACAGGCGGCTCAGCTCGCGACGGGTCACGCGGGTATCTTTCCACGAGCCGAACAGCGAGATGATATGCGCGACGATGTTGCCCACGCCTCCGACAGCCATGCTGCGGTTCGTTTCGATCGTCGTCATCGTGTCACCTGTTTTCAGATTGCCCTATCGTCGGGCAGTTTTCGGATACACAGGAGATAATTCGGGCAAGGGGCAAAGAGTAGCCGCCAAAGGGTCATTGCCGCTATGCGATGACTGCAACAGCCACCGGTGATTTCGTTGCCGAAATGTCGCAAATTCCCTGTAGGGGGGTCGGTTGGCGCCAGGTTGACCTAACGCCAATCGCCTAGGGACGCCTGCCACAGGGCCAGCGCCGCGACCGCTGCCGTATCCGCGCGCAGGATGCGCGGCCCCAGGCTGACCGGCGTGACGAAGGGCAGCGATCGCAGGCGGGCGCGTTCGGTTGCCGAAAATCCACCCTCGGGGCCGATCAGGATCGCCCAGGGGCCGCCCTGCAACCCCGCCAGGGTTTGGGCGGGACCGGCCAGCGCCTCATCCGCCCAGAGGATCCGGCGCTCCTCGTCCCATCCGTCCAGCAGGCGCGACAGCGGCGTCAGGTCATCGACGGGCGGGACATAGGTGCCGCCGCATTGCTCGGCGGCCTCGATGACGTGGGCCTGCAGGCGGTCCTGGCGGATGCGTTCGGAATTGGTGTGATCGGTCTGCACGGGCAGGATGCGGGCCGCGCCCATTTCGGCGGCCTTTTCGACGATGAAATCGGTCCGCGCCTTTTTGATGGGGGCAAAGCACAGCCACAGGTCGGGCGGGTTCTGCTGGGGGGCCGACGGCTCGACCGGGGTGACGCTGCCGCCCCGCTTGCCGACCTGATCCAGTTCGGCAAGCCATTCGCCGTCACGCCCGTTGAAGACCCGGACCCGGTCGCCCGGCTTCTGGCGCATGACGCCCGACAGGTAGTGCGCCTGTCCCTGTTCCAGCGGAACGGGTTGTCCAGCGGCCAGAGGGTGATCTATGTAAAGTCTGATTTTCGCCATGATGGGTGCGACGCTATGCAAAGCCAGACCGAAAGGCCAGATGCCGTCATCGACGCGCCCAAGGGAAATTGGGTCGACCGCTATGCCCCGCCGCGGACGCGCCCTTGGCTGCGCATGTCCCGCGCCGACCGCCCCATCGGGACCTGGCTGCTGCTGCTGCCCTGCTGGTGGGGGGTGGGGCTGGCGATGATGACGGATGCACCGCGCTGGTTCGACCTGTGGATCGCGCTGGCCTGCGCCATCGGCGCCTTCGTCATGCGCGGCGCGGGATGCACCTGGAACGACATCACCGATCGCGACATCGATGCCCAGGTGGCCCGCACCCGGTCGCGGCCCCTGCCCTCGGGTCAGGTGTCGCTGCGGGGGGCCTATTTCTGGCTGGGGCTGCAGGCGCTGGTCGGGCTGGCGATCCTGGTGACGCTTGGGCGGGCGGCGGTCTGGATGGGGGTGGCGTCGCTGGTGCTGGTGGCGATCTATCCCTTTGCCAAGCGGTTCACCTGGTGGCCGCAGATCTTCCTGGGGCTGGCCTTCAACTGGGGCGTGATGCTGGCCTATGCCGCGCATATGGGCCGGGTGGACGTGGCGCCGGTCGTCGCATGGCTGGGCGCGATCGCCTGGACGATCTTCTATGACACCATCTATGCGCATCAGGATGCCGAGGACGACGCCATGATCGGCGTGAAATCGACCGCGCGCCTGTTCGGCGATGCCAGCCCCCGCATCCTTGCGGGCTTTGCGATCCTGGCCGTCGCGGTGCTGGCCGTGGCCACCGCCCTTCCCGGTCGCAATCTGTTGATAGCCTGGGCGGGCCTGGCCGGTTTTGCCGCGCATCTGGCATGGCAGCTGAAGAAATTCAAACCCCATCAAGGGGATGTCTGCCTGCGCCTGTTCCGGTCGAACCGCGATGCGGGGCTGATCCTTGCGCTGTTTCTTGCCGTGGCCGGCTTGGCGTGATTGCGCCACGGGGGTGCGGGGGCTAAACCTTGCGCGCTTGCAACAGACCAAGGTTTTCACGCATGGCTTCCCCGCGCCGCAGATTTTCCACCACATTGGCAACCGTCCTGGTCATGGGCGGGGCGGGTGGCCTCTGCTGGGTGGGGGCCGAAGCGGCCGCGACCTTCATCGAGGAACGCGCGGCGCAGGATGTCGGGCTGGCGCTGCAAAGCGGCGGCTTTGACTGGGCGACGGTATCGACCGATGGCCTGCGCGTCCGGCTGACCGGGACCGCCCCGACCGAGGTCGAGCGCTTTCGTGCCATGACCCAGGCCACGGGCGTCGTCGATGCCAATCGCATCGTGGACGAGATGACCGTCGCCTCGGTCGAGGCGATGACGCCCCCCGATTTCAAGATCGAGCTGCTGCGCAACGACCAGGGCGTGTCGTTGATCGGGCTGGTCCCCGCCGCGACCGACCGTCAGGCGATCCTGCGCAGCCTGCGGGCCGATGCGCCGGACGGACAGGTGACCGACCTGCTGGAAAGCGCCGATTACCAGGTTCCCGACCTGTGGGACGCTTCGGTCGCATACGGCATCAAGGCCGCGCAGATGACCGATCAGGCCAAGGTCTCGATCGGGCCGGGGCTGGTGGTAATCGCGGCCCTTGCCAAGGACCGCGAGGACAAGGGCCGGCTGGAAGCGGCGTTGAAGCGCGACCTGCCCAAGGGGGTCCGGCTGGACAGCAGGATCACGGCCCCCCGCCCGGTCATCGCGCCCTTCACGATGCGCTTCGCCATCGATGACAAGGGCCCCCGATTCGACGCCTGCGCCGCCGATGACGAAGCCGCCCAGGATCGCATCATCGGCGCCGCCCGCACCGTCGGGCTAGAGGGTGCGGTGGACTGCACGCTGGGGCTGGGCGCGCCATCCCCCGACTGGGGCACCGCCGCCGAGGCCGCCATCAAGGCCGTGGGCCAGCTGGGCGCGGGGCAGGTCACGATCTCGGACGCGGATGTGGCGCTGGTCGTGTCGGCGGGCATGGACCAGGGCCGCTTCGACGCCGCCGCCGGCGCGCTGGAACAGGCCCTGCCGCAGGGCTTTTCGCTGAAGGCGGTGCTGGAAAAGGCCCGCCCCAAGGATCAGGGCCCCGCCACGTTCGAGGCCACCCTGACCGAAAGCGGCAGCCTGTCGATGACGGGGCGCATCGCCGACCAGCAGATGCGCGAGGCCGTGGACAGCTTTGCCACGTCGCGCTTCGACGTGACCCAAAGCGGGCTGCGCAGCGATCCCGACGTCCCCGGCGGCTGGACCGTCCGCGTCGTCGCCGCGCTTGAGGCGATCGATGCCCTGCAAGCGGGCAGCGTCCGCGTCACGCCGGACCTGTTGCAGGTCACCGGCATGTCGGGCGACCCCAATGCCACCGACCGCACGGCGGCCCTGCTGTCGCAGCGCCTGGGGACGGGCGCGCGCTATGCCCTGACGATCGGCTATGACCGGCGGCTGGACACCGCGCTTGGGCTGCCGGATGGCGATGAATGCGTCGCGCAGCTGAACACGGTGATGTCGGAAAGCGAGATCGGCTTCGAGCCCAGCAGCTCCTCGATCGCGGGGGATCCGGGTCCGACGCTGGACCGTCTGGCGCAGACCATGGTCGAATGCGCCGATTTCCAGATCGAGGCGGGTGGGCATACCGATGCCCAAGGCTCGGACGGGTTCAACGCCGAATTGTCGCGCGGGCGCGCCCAGGCCATCGTCACAGCGATGAAGGATGCCGGGATCGATATCACCAACATGACCTCGCGCGGGTATGGCGAAAGCCAGCCCATCGCCACAAACGACACCGAGGAAGGCCGCGAGGCCAACCGCCGGATCGAGTTCCGCCTGCTGTCCCCCCACCCTGCCCGTGCAGCCGCCCCCGCGGTCACGGCCGTCACGGGCATCACCGGCCAGCAGGCCGAACAGCCGGACGCACCGCCCGTCCAGGGACCGAACCTGCCGCAGATGCAGGGTCCGAACCTGCCGCCGCGCCCGGCCCAGATGCAGGGACCGAACCTGCCGCGCAGCAATGACGGGTCCAGCATGACCCCCCTGACCATCGGCGTCAGCGAAGAGTTCGAGTCGCTGGACGCGCGCGAGGAAAACCTTAGGGTGCCGGTGCAGACCCCCGATGCCGACACGCCGCGTCCGGGTCCGCGTCCCGATGGTGTGGCCGAACGCGCCGCGACCCAAGAAGCCGCGACCCAGCAAGACGAAGCGAAGACCCCATGAACCGATCCGAATTCATCGCCGTGACCGCCGTGATCCTGTTCGGGGCCTTTGTCCTTGGTTGGATCGCCAGCTGGCTTGTGCATCGCATCGCGCGTCCGGTGCGGGCCGACATGACCGAATTGGATCACATGGCCCAGCAGCTGCACGAGGCCGAGGAACAGCGCGACAGCGCCGTGGCCCTGCTGGAACAGCGCGAGGCCGAACTGTCATCGCAACTGGTGGGCGCCCGCGCCGAGGCCGAGGCCGCGCTGGAGGGCCTGCGCGACAGCCGCACCGAGATCGAGGAACTGCGCGACTATATCGAGGCCAAGCTGGCCCGCCGGTAATCGCGCATGAAAAAGGGGGCCGCGGGGCCCCCTTTCGCATCCGGTCGGTGGCGGGATCAGATCCCGGCTTCGATGATCGCCCGCGCCAGGACCGGCACCGTGTCGGTGTTCAGCCCCGCGATGTTCAGCCGCGAATCGCCCACCATATAGATGCCCGCGTCGCGCTTCAGCGTCTCGACCTGTTCGGTCGTGGCCCCCAGGCGAGAGAACATGCCGCGGTGATGTTCGATGAAATCGAAACGGTCGCTGCCCGACAGCTGGCGCAGTTCGGATGCCAGCTGCGTGCGCAGGCCCAGCATGGTGTTGCGCACATCCTCCAGCTCGGCGGCCCAATCGGCACGCAGGGCGTCGTCGGTCAGGATGGTGCTGACGATGCGGGCGCCGTGATCGGGCGGAAAGGAATAGTTCTGGCGGTTCAGGAAGGCCAGCGATCCTTGGGTCAGATCGCGCGTCGCCGTATTGTCGGTCAGCGCCATCAGGATGCCGGTGCGTTCGCGATAGATGCCGAAATTCTTGCTGCAGGACGCCGCGATCAGCACCTGCGGCAGGCGCTGCGCGATCATGCGGGTCGCCGCGGCATCGGCGTCCAGACCGTCGCCAAAGCCCTGATAGGCCAGGTCGATCAGTGGGATCGCCCCGGATTTCTCCAGGATCGCAGCAACTTCCTCGAACTGTTCCAGCGTCAGATTGGCGCCGGTCGGGTTGTGGCAGCAGCCATGCAGCAGAACGATGTCGTCCTTCTTGGCCTTGGAGATATCGGCCTTCATCGCCTCGAAATCGACGCCGCGCGTTTCCGCATCGAAATAGGCGTATTCGACGAAGGGCAGGCCCATGAACTTCATGATCGACAGGTGGTTCGGCCAGGTCGGGTTCGACACGAAGACCGTCACGTCGGGATTGGCCAGACGCGCCAGTTCCAGCGCCTGACGGATGGCACCCGTGCCACCCACGGTGGCGACCGAGGCCAGACGGTCGGCGGGCACCTCGCCCAGCACCATCTGCGCCATGGAATTGCGATACTCGGCCTCGCCCGCAAGGCTGGTATAGGCCTTGGTGGTCTGGCTTTCCCAGATGCGCTGCTCAGCCGCCTTGACCGCCCGCATGACCGGCGTCACGCCCTGCGGGTCCTTGTAGACGCCGACCCCAAGGTCGATCTTGCCCTGTCGGGTGTCGGCCTTGAATTCCTCGATCAGCATCAGGATCTTGTCGGGGGCTTGGGCTTTGAGGTTGGACAGCATCTTAAGCGTCTCCGGTTGCGATGTTCAGGTCGGCGAAGCTGCCCCATTCGGTCCAGCTGCCGTCGTAGAGTGAGTGGTTGCGATGCCCCAGCCGTTCCAGCGCCATCGACAGGATCGCCGCCGTCACGCCGCTGCCGCAGGTGGTGATGGCGGGCTGGGTCAGATCGACACCGGCAGCATCGAAACGGGCCCGCAGGGTGTCGGTATCGACCATCGTGCCATCCGCGTTGAACAGCTGCGGCCAAGGCAGGTTGCGCGATCCGGGGATGTGGCCCGAACGCAGGCCCGCGCGGGGTTCGGGCGTTTCGCCGCGGAAGCGGTCGGGGCTGCGGGCGTCGATGATCTGATGATCGCCCAGCTTGCTGGCCGCCGCGACCTGCGTCACGTCGCGGACCAGCCCCGCCTGACGCTGGACGGTGATGTGGCGGTCGCGCATGACGGGGGGCATGTCCTCGACCGGGCGGCCTTCGGCCCGCCACTTGGCGAAACCGCCATCCAGCACCGCGACATCGGTCTTGCCCATCAGGCGCATGGTCCACCAGACGCGGAAGGCGCTGTGGACGTCGGAATTGTCATAGATGACCATCTGGTGCCCATCACCGATGCCCATCGCGCGCATGCGGCTGATGAACATCTCGACCGGGGGGGCCATGTGCGGCAGGGTGCTGCGCTTGTCGCTGATGGCGTCGATGTCGAAGAAGCGTGCGGCGGGGATATGGGCGGCGTCATATTCGGCGCGCGCGTCGCGCCCGGCATCCGGCATGTGCCAGCTGGCGTCGATGATCCGCAGGTCGGGGTCGTTCAGATGCGCCGCCAGCCAGTCGGTCGAGACCAGAGTTTTCGGATCGTCCTGCATTGCGGCCCCCCTTGCTGCGCCGCCCCGATTTACAGGGCCAGCGCCTGCGCTGCAATGCCGCAAGGCCTAACCTTGCTTCAGAAGCCGCTGTTTCTGGCGTCCCCAGTCGCGTTTGGCGCTGGTTTCGCGCTTGTCGTGGTTCTTTTTGCCCTTGGCGATGCCGATCTTCAGCTTCACCATGCCACGATGGTTGAAATACATCACCAGCGGAACAAGCGTCATCCCCTCGCGGCCCGTGGCCTGCCACATGCGGGCCAGTTCGCGCTTGCTGACCAGCAGCTTGCGGCGACGGCGCGCCTCGTGGCCGAAGACACCGGCGCGCAGCAGGGGCGCGATATAGCCGTTGATCAGCCACAATTCGCCATCCTCGACCGAGGCATAGCTTTCGGCGATGTTGGATTGGCCGACCCGCAGGGACTTCACCTCGGACCCGGTCAGCATGATGCCCACCTCGAGATCGCTCTCGATGAAATAGTCGAAGCGTGCGCGCCGGTTCTCGGCGATCACCTTGTAGTTCTTGCTGTCATCGTCCTTGGCCATGACGATGTCAGATAGGGTCGCGGGCGGGCTGTGTAAAGGTGGCCCCGACGGGGAATGGAAAAAGACATGCTGCAACAGATCGCATTCGGATCGCTGCTGATGGTGGCCAGCGTCGTGATGTCGGGCATGACGTTCTGGGCGCTGGAGCTGGTCCTGGCCCGTGCCACCCCCTGGCTGGTCCAGCCGCCCCATCGGCTGAAGCTGTTCATGGTGGTGATCGCCACCAGCCTTGCGGTGATGGCGATGGTGACCATGTCGGTCTGGCTGTGGGCCGTCGTCCTGCATCTGATGGGCATCTTCCAGGGATTCGAACAGGCGATGTATTTCACCTTGGTCACCTTCACGACGCTTGGTTATGGTGATGTCCTGATGCCGGATCAGTGGCGCATCATGGGCGGGCTGGCGGCGGTGAACGGCCTGGTCGTCTTCGGCCTGACGACCGCCCTGATGGTCGAGGCCCTGCGCCATGTCCGCATCCGCCAGATCGAATTTCTGAAGGAATAGCGCATCGTGACATTCATTCGTCCCAAGGCCCTGCGCCCATGAAGGCCGGACCGCGCAATCTGATCACCGATGTGGCGGGGCTGCGGGTCGGCCATGCCGCCGATACCGCGCTGAAATCCGGCGTGACGGTACTGACTGCCGATGCCCCCTTCGCGGCGGGGGTTCACGTCATGGGCGGCGCCCCCGGCACGCGCGAAACCGACCTGCTGGCGCCAGACAAGCTGGTGCAGGCCGTCGATGCGCTGGTGCTGTCGGGGGGATCGGCCTTTGGGCTTGCGGCCTGCGATGGCGTGGCGGACGGGTTGCGGCGGGCCGGGCGGGGTCACGCGGTGGGACCGGTGCGCGTGCCCATCGTGCCGGGGGCGATCTGCTTTGACCTGCTGAACGGCGGCGACAAGGATTGGGGGGAAAACCCCTATCCCGCCCTGGGCCGCCAGGCATGGCAGGATGCCACCAGCGATTTCGCCATCGGCAGCGTCGGCGCAGGCACCGGGGCGATGACGGGGTCGTTGAAGGGCGGGCTGGGATCGGCCTCGGCTGTGCTGGACAGCGGCATCACGGTCGGCGCGCTGGTGGTCGTGAACGCCTTGGGCCATGCCAATATCGACGGCAGCCGCCATTTCTGGGCCGCGCCTTGGGAACTGGACGCCGAATTCGGCGGGCTGGGCCTGCCCGCGACCTTCCCGGCCGCCATGGAACCCATCCCCGGCAAGACCTTGGGCCAGGCGACCACCATCGCCATCGTCGCCACCGACGCCGCGCTGGACAAGGCAGGCCTGCAGCGGCTGGCGATCGTGGCCCATGACGGCATGGCGCGCGCGCTGGTGCCCAGCCACACGCCGTTGGACGGGGATCTGGTCTTTGCGATCTCGACCGGAGCGCGGGCCATGCGGGATGACGGGACCGATCCCTTTGTCCTGGGACACGCGGCCGGCTGCACTCTGGCGCGGGCCATCGCGCGCGCCGTTCATGCGGCGCGGCCCGCACCGGGCGACCTGCAATCCTGCTGGTGCGATCTGCCCGCGACCGATCGGCCGAACGATCCGGCAAAATAGGAAAGGGGCAGCGCACCGGTAAATGCGCCGCCCCACACAGAGAGAGATCATCAAGAGGGAAGCCTGATGATTCCATCCCGAACGCATCACCCCGGCATCGGGTTTCATGCGAAGTTGCACCCTGTCAGGCCTGGGCCGCGTCTTTGGAACGCGCCGGGGCACCGACGGTTATGCATGACAGATATCTGCCCGAAACCCTGCGCAAGGATAGTCCGATGACCTCTGGCACCACAGACCTCAAGACATTGCTGAAAGACCCGTCGCTTCTGGAAACCCGCGCTTATGTGGCGGGCGAATGGATGGATGCGCCTGACGGCGCGACCTTCGACGTCAAAAACCCGGCGCGGGGCGACGTGATCGCCAAGGTGGCCGATATGGGCCGGGCGCAGGTCTCGCGCGCCATCGATGCCGCCGAGGCCGCGATGAAGGATTGGGCGGCGCGTCCGGCCAAGGAACGCGCCCAGGTGATGCGCAAATGGTATGACCTGATGATGCAGAACCAGAATGACCTGGGGACCATCATGACCGCCGAACAGGGCAAGCCCCTGGCCGAGGCCAAGGGCGAGGTCGCCTATGGCGCCAGCTTCATCGAATGGTTCGGCGAAGAGGCCAAGCGCGTTTACGGCGAGACCATTCCCGGCCACCAGGCCGACAAGCGCCTGACCGTGATCCGCCAACCCATCGGCGTCGTGGGCAGCATCACGCCCTGGAACTTTCCCAATGCCATGATCGCCCGCAAGGCCGGCCCCGCGCTGGCGGTGGGCTGCGGCTTTGTCGCCCGCCCGGCGCGGGAAACGCCGCTGTCGGCGCTGGCCATGGCGGTCCTGGGCGAACGCGCGGGCCTGCCCAAGGGCATCCTGTCGGTCGTCACATCGTCGAAATCCAGCGATGTCGGCAAGGAATTCTGTGAAAACCCCAAGGTCCGCAAGCTGACCTTCACCGGATCGACCGAGGTCGGGCGCATCCTGCTGGCCCAGGCCGCCGACCAGGTGATGAAATGCAGCATGGAGCTGGGCGGCAACGCGCCCTTCATCGTCTTCGACGACGCCGACCTGGATGCGGCAGTCGAAGGGGCGATGGCGTCGAAATTCCGCAACAACGGCCAGACCTGCGTCTGCGCCAACCGCATCTACGTGCAGGCGGGGGTCTATGACGCCTTTGCCGAAAAGCTGGCGGCGGCGGTGGCCAAGCTGAAGGTCGGCGACGGGCTGGAGGACGGCGTGACCACCGGCCCGCTGATCAACCAGGATGCGGTCGACAAGGTCCAGGAGCATATCCGCGACATCAAGGACAATGGCGGCCAGGTCCTGACCGGCGGCAAACCCATGGAGGGTCTGTTCTTCGAACCCACCGTCGTCACCGGCGTCACCGACAGCATGAAGGTCGCGACCGAGGAAACCTTCGGCCCCC
This sequence comes from Paracoccus sp. SM22M-07, assembly GCF_001887735.1. Classification (NCBI taxonomy): domain Bacteria; kingdom Pseudomonadati; phylum Pseudomonadota; class Alphaproteobacteria; order Rhodobacterales; family Paracoccaceae; genus Paracoccus; species Paracoccus sp. SM22M-07. Next base: position 116,911 of record NZ_JPKW01000002.1, on the reverse strand, counting down.
TGGCGCCCCTGTTTAAATTCGACACCGAGGAAGAGGCCATCGCCAAGGCCAATGACACGATCTTCGGGCTGGCCTCCTATTTCTATGCCCGCGACATCGGCCGCATCACCCGCGTCCAAGAGGGGCTGGAATACGGCATCGTCGGGGTGAACACCGGCCTGATCTCGACCGAGGTGGCGCCCTTCGGCGGCGTCAAGCAGTCGGGGCTGGGCCGTGAGGGCAGCCATCACGGCATCGACGACTATCTGGAAATGAAATACATCTGCCTGTCGGTGTGACAGATTTCCCACAAAAGTCCCGGTCGCGCAATTTCACGGGAACGCAAAGCGCGGCCGGGACTTTTGACTCGGAAGGGTCATCACAGCGGTGGCCGCACAATTCTTGATCAAGGGGACTTCTCATGGAAGGTATCGGCTGGATTCTCGCCATCATTCTGGGCGCACTGGCAGGTTGGATTGCCGAAAAGGTGATGAAATCCAACATGGGCTTGCTGATGAACATCATCGTTGGCATCGTCGGCGCGCTGATCGGTAATTTCCTGTTCGACCTGGTGCTGGGCAGCAGCGCCGAAGGCAGCATCATCGGTCAGCTGATCATCGCCGTCATCGGCGCGTGCATCCTGATCTGGCTGGTTCGCCTGGTGCGCGGCCGCACCTGATCGGCGCAGGATCGGAAATGACAAAAGGCCGGCATTGCGCCGGCCTTTTTCATGTCTGACTGCCTGTCGGCGGACCGGGTCGCCTCAGCGATCGTCGTCCTCGTCCTCATCCTTGCTGTCGGGCAGGTTGAAGAAGCTTTCGGCATCCAGGGGCACCTCGGGCTTTTCGTCTTCGTCGCGGCTGAGGCTGAAGTTCTCCAGCCCCGCGATCGAGGACGGCAGGCGCGGTTCCTCGGACATCGCCAGCGACGTTTCGGTGCTGACCAGCTTGCGACGTTCGTCGTCGGTCATCACGATGCCTTCGGCGGCGCGCTTCTTGGCGGCCTTCTGAACGGCGGCGTCCAGTTCGGTCTGGCGGCACAGGCCCAGGGCGACCGGGTCGATCGGCTGGATGTTCTGGATGTTCCAGTGGGTCCGTTCGCGGATCGAACCGATGGTCGGCTTGGTCGTGCCCACCAGCTTGGCGATCTGGGCATCGGCCAGTTCCGGGTGGAACTTGACCAGCCACAGGATGGCCGCCGGACGGTCCTGACGCTTGGACAGGGGGGTATAGCGCGGGCCGCGACGCTTTTCCTCGCCTTCCGAGGCGGGGTTGTGCTTGAGGCGCAATTTATAGGTGGGGCTGGCCTCGGCGCGCTCGATCTCGGCTGCGTCCAGCTGCAACGAGGCGATCGGGTCGAAACCCTTCACGCCGGCTGCGACATCGCCATCGGCGATGCCCTGGACCTCAAGCTCGTGCAGACCGCAGAAATCACCGATCTGCTTGAAGCTCAGCGTCGTGTTATCGACCAGCCAGACGGCGGTGGCCTTGGCCATCAGCGGCTTGCTCATGTCAGTCTCCTTCGCATGTCTGTCCCGAACATAGGGGCTTACGCCGGAAAAACGGCTTTGGCGGACGCCATTCCTCGTTCTCGGGGGGGAATTGCCGCGTGATATAGCGTTTCCGGCCCCCGGAGAAAAGAGGATTCGCGCAGATCGCGGGTGCAACGCCCGCGGCATCGCGCTAACCTGCATCCATGCGCGCCTTCATTCCCGCCCTTGCGGCCCTGCTGATCCCCCTGCCCCTGGCGGCCCGCGATATCGCCGGGCAGTTCGATTACTATGTCCTGGCGCTCAGCTGGCAGCCGTCATGGTGCAGCAGCACGGGCGATGACCGCGACGCGACGGAATGCGATGCGGGCACCGGGCGCGACTTCAGCGTCCACGGGCTTTGGCCGCAATATGAACGGGGCTGGCCCGATTACTGCGAGACGCGCGAACGCGATCCGGCGCGGCGCGAAAGCCAGGCCATGGCCGATGTGATGGGGTCCGGCGGGCTTGCCTGGCACCAGTGGCAGAAGCACGGCCGCTGTTCGGGGCTGTCGGCGGCGGATTATTTCCAAGCGACGCGTGACGCGCGGGACGCGATCACCATCCCTGCGGTCTTTGACGACCTGGCCCGAGACATTGCCGTGCCGCCCCCGGTCATCGAGGAGGCCTTCATCGAGGTGAACCCGGACCTGACGCGCGACGCGATCACCGTCGCCTGCCGCGACGACGCCCTGACCGAGGTGCGGATCTGTCTGACCCGCGACCTGCAGCCAAGGGATTGCGCCCCCGATGCCCGCCGCGACTGCAACCGCCGCAGCGTCGTGATGGAATCGGTGCGCTGACCGCCGTTCAGTCGGCTTCGGCGACCTTCAGGACGATCTTGCCGATATGGCCGCTGGATTCCATCCGGCGATGGGCATCGGCCGCGTCGGTCAGGTCGAATTCGCTGTCGATCGTCACCGCCACCGAACCTGCGGCGATCATCGGCCACAGCTTCTTGCGGATCTCGTCGGCGATCTCGGCCTTGGCGACGTCGGACTGGGGCCGCAGGGTCGAACCTGTCACGGTCAGGCGGTTCATCATGATATGGGCAAAGTTCAGTTCGACCTTGGGCCCCTCCAGGAAAGCGATCATCACCAGACGGCCATCCTTGGCCAGGCTGGCGATGTTGCGCGGGATATAGCTGCCGCCCACCATGTCCAGGATCAGGTCGGCACCGCCCGCTCCGGTCAGGACCTTGGTGAAATCCTGCGTCTTGTAGTTGATGGCCGTGGCACCCAGTTCCTCGACCGCCTTGCATTTGTCATCGCTGCCCGCCGTGGCAAAGACGCGCGCGCCAAGCGCATGGGCGATCTGGATGGCCATCATGCCGATGCCCGACGTGCCGCCATGCACCAGGAACCGTTCCCCGCCCGTCAATTGGCCGCGCTGGACGACATTCGACCAGACGGTGAAAGCCGTCTCCGGCAGGCAGGCGCCCTCCTTCATCGAAAGGCCCTCGGGGATGCGCAGCGCGTGGTCGGCGTGGCAGACGGCATATTCGGAATACCCCCCGCCCGGCAGTAGCGCGCAGACCTTCTCGCCCTTCTTCCAGCGCGTGACCCCGGCGCCCATGCCCACGATCTCGCCCGAGGCTTCCAGTCCCGGCAGATCGGATGCCCCCGGCGGCGGCGCATAGGCCCCGGCGCGCTGCAGGCAATCGGGACGGTTGACGCCGGCATAGGCGATCTTGATCAGGATCTGGTCGTGACAGGGAACGGGCACGGGACGCGTCACCTTGCGCAGCACGTCGGGGCCGCCGGCCGAGGCGATCTCGATCGCGGTCATCGAATCAGGGAACATGGTCTCTCCTTAATGGGTCTTGCCGGGCAGCGGTTTGGCGCGGGGCGCCCGGATCCAGCCGAAGGCGGCCTTGGTCAACGCCTCGGCCCCCGGCAGACTACGCAGACGCGCCTTGATGGTTTCAAAATTCATCACCCCGTCGATGCGGCGGTCGATGAAGGCGCGGGTATCGGCATGGTCGGGCGAATCGTCGCCCAGCCAGAACAGCACGCTGGCCGAGATCACCGCCGACAGCGTCACCCGCTTGGAATACCAGTTCACGTCATCGGCCCGATCGCCCAGCCCCGTCCAGATGACATCGGCGGTTTCCCAGACCAGCCGCGCGGCAAGGGCGGCGTTCTGCGGCAGCGCCAGCGTCGATGCGCCCGCGCGCACCAGTTCCGGATCGACCAGATGCAGCCGGCGCCAGAGGGCTTGGGCCACACGGTCGCGGAACCGTCCCTCGGGCGGGGATTCGGCCAGCGATTCCCGCAATTTGCGATCCGCGCGCCGGTGATAGGCGGCGGCAAGCCCCGCGCCCCCTTGGGGGAAATGCACCCGCACCAGCGCGGGCGACATGCCGATGTCGCGGGCGCCCGCCATCAGGGCAATGTCGTTCATGCCCTCGAAAGGGACATGGGTCAGGGCGGCATCAAGAAGGGCTTCCTGGTCGGTCTGGGTCATGGCACACCTATCTGGACAAACGCGCCCACGGCTGTTAGGGGGACGCTTCCTGCAATCTTGCAACTCTAACCTAGGAAGGTGGTGACAACCACATGCAGGTCAATGTTCGCGACAACAACGTCGAGCAAGCGCTCCGCGCCCTGAAGAAGAAACTTCAGCGCGAAGGTGTCTTCCGTGAAATGAAGCTTCGGCAACATTTCGAGAAGCCGTCGGTCAAGAAAGCCCGTGAAAAGGCCGAGGCCGTTCGCCGTGCCCGCAAGCTGGCCCGTAAAAAGGCACAGCGCGAAGGCGCACTGTAAGACGACGCGTTCAGCGTTATCGAAAAACCCCCGCGGCACCATGTCGCGGGGGTTTTGCTTTGTGATCACAGCGCATTGCGGGGCATCGGCAGCGTGCCGCGGTTGTAATCGGTCCAATCGGTAATCTCGGGGTAGAACTGCTTGCGCCAAGCGCGCACGCGGGGGTTCATCCGACGCCGCCAGAGGGGCGGGACCATCGCGATGAAGGTCATCGTCGGATAGCCGCGCGGCAATTGCGGGGCTTGGTCCTGGCCATAAGTCTGCAGCAGGGGAAAGCGGCGGTCGGGTTTGTAATGGTGGTCCGAATGGCGCTGCAGATTGATCAGCAGCCAGTTCGACGCCTTGTGGCTGGCATTCCAGCTGTGCCGCGGCAGGATATGTTCATAGCGCCCATCCCCCAGATGCTTGCGCGACAGGCCGTAATGTTCGACGTAATTCGTCAGCTCCAGCTGCCAGACAGCGATGAAGGCCTGAAAGGCGAACAGCCCCAGCCCCGCCCATCCGCCCAAGATCAGCGCCAGTACCAGCATGGCCAGTTGCAGCGCCGCATAGCGCCAGAACGGGTTGCGCCGGTCCAGCGGGCTGCGTCCGGCGCGGGCCAACATGCGGGTTTCGGCCCGCCATGCGCTGCGCGGACCATCGGCCAGAACCCGGATGAAGAACCGATAGAAGCCTTCGTTATAGCGGGCCGAAACCGCATCGCGCGGGGTCGAGACCCAGGAATGATGCACCAGCAGGTGTTCCGTCCTGAAATGCGAATAAAGCACGCTGGCCAGCAGCAGATCGCCCAGCCAGCGCTCCAGCGCGGTCTTCTGGTGCAGCAGTTCGTGGGCATAGACGATGCCGATGCTGCCCGACAGGACGCCGATGCCAAAGAACAGGCCCAGCTGTTCCCAGCCCGACAGGTGGCCCGTCGCCCGGACATACCAGATCGACCCGAAGATTGCCGCGAATTGCAGCGGAAACCAGATGATGGTGATGGCGCGATGCCAGAACAGCCGCGCGGTGTCGGTCTGCGGATCGGGGTTTTCCCGGTTCAACCCCAGGATGCTGTCCAGCACCGTCGTCAGGTACCACGCGTAAAACGGCAGCAGCGCCCACCACATCCCCCCGTTGACCGCCGCCAGCACCACCAGCGGGATCATCAGGATGGACAGCCAGAAGGGTGCTGCGGCGGGAAGGTTTCCGACGGGTGACTCGCTCATGCCGCGATGCTACGCGGCGATTTCGCTTTGCGCCATATCCCAGACCTTGCGCATCAGCCCCGGCAGGGCATCGCGGTCGATCTGACGCAGGGGAATCAGCTGGCCGCGTTCGGGATTGCCGGTCAGATCGCCGATCATCACCGTCAGGGTCAGGCTGAAATGGGTAAAGACATGGCGCACATCGCCGATGGGGCGCCAGTCCGCCGGGCCGGGGGGCGGCAGGTCGCGCCCGTCCCACCCCGCCGAGGGGAAGCCCGTCGTCCCCCCCAGCAGGCCCTTGGCCGGCCGTTCCTCCAGCAGGATGCGGTCGCCGCTGCGCGCGATCCAGGCGATGCCGCCGCGTTCGGGCTTGGGGGCCTTGGGGGTCTTGGCGGGCAGGTCGGCGGCGATGCCCTGCGCGCGGGCATCGCAGGATGCGGTCAGGGGGCAGATGACGCAGGCGGGCTTGCGCGGGGTACAGATCGTCGCGCCCAGATCCATCATCGCCTGCGCGTAATCGCCGGGGCGGGTTCGGGGCGTCAGGGTCTCGGCCAGGGCCGTCAGTTCCGGCTTGGCCCGCGGCAGGGGCGTGCGAACCGCGAACAGCCGCGACACCACGCGTTCGACGTTTCCATCCACCACGGTTTCCGGCAGGTCGAAGGCGATCGCCGCCACCGCCGCCGAGGTATAGGCCCCCACCCCCGGCAGGTCGCGCAGGCCGTCGCGCGTGTCGGGAAAACCGCCGCGTTCGGCCACGACCCGCGCGCAGGCCAGCAGGTTGCGGGCACGGGCGTAATATCCCAGGCCCGCCCATTCGCCCATCACCTGCGCATCGGGCGCCGCGGCCAGGTCCTGGACGGTGGGCCAGATGCGCGTAAATCGAAGGAAGTATTCCTTGACGGCCGCGACGGTTGTCTGTTGCAACATCACCTCGGACAACCACACGCGATAGGGGTCGGCGGGCGCGCCGCCCGGCGGCACGCGCCATGGCAAAACGCGGGCATGGCGGTCGTACCAGTCCAGCAGCGTTTCTGCGATCACCTTGCTGTCACGCAATTATGTGGCCTCGTGTGAATGGGTGCGCTTTCATCCTTGCCTTTGGCTGGCTAAGACTATGGGCGTGATAACAGATCATGGAACGATGGCACAGGCACCCGGACCCACATATTCCAAGACCCGTCGTCGCAGCCGCGGCTTTCAGGCGGCGTCATCGCTGCTGGCCACCCGTGTCCAGAAGGCGGCCGAGGGTCGCGGCTTTGCCGTCGCCCGCCTGCTGACCCATTGGCCCGAGATCGCCGGCCCCCAGCTGGCCGCCGCCACCCGCCCCGTCAAGATCAGCCACAGCCGTGGTGCCTTCGGGGCGACGCTGACCCTGCTGACGACCGGCCCCATGGCACCGATGGTGGAGATGCAGCTGCCGACGCTGCGCGACAAGGTGAATGCCTGCTATGGCTATAACGCCATCCAGCGCATCACGCTGACCCAGACCGCCGCCAGCGGCTTTGCCGAAGGCCATGCCAGCTTTTCCCACGCGCCGAAGCCCCCCAAGGCCCCCGACCCCACCACGGTCGCCCAGGCCGACAGCATCGGCGCGCAGTTCACCGACCCGACATTGGCGCAGGCCATGGCCACGCTGGCCCTGAACGTCGCCACCAGACAATCCCGCAAGCCCTGATCCGACAAGACCCGAAAGGACTTCCCATGTTTCTCCGCTCTGCCGTGACCGTTTTCGCGCTGGCCCTGGCCGCCCCCGTGATGGCGCAGGATGCCCCCGAAACCCTGCCCGACATCGCCCTGGGCGCCGAGGATGCGCCCCTGACCATCGTCGAATATGCCAGCTTCACCTGCGGGCATTGCGCCAATTTCCACAAGGATGTCTTTCCGCAGCTGAAGGCGGATTACATCGACACCGGCAAGGTCAAGTTCGTCCAGCGCGACATCTATTTCGACCAGCCCGGCCTCTGGGCAGGCATCATGGCCCGTTGCGGCGAGGGCGAGAAGTTCTATCCCGTCGCCGACATGCTGTTCGACGAACAGCAGGAATGGCTGTCGGGCGGTTCGGGCGACGAAGTGGCCGCGAACCTGCGCAAGATCGGCCTGAAGGCCGGCATGACCGATGACCAGATGACCGCCTGCTGGGACGACACCGCCAAGGTGGAACAGCTGATCGCGACCTTCCAGGAAAACGCCAAGGCCGACGATATCCAGGCGACCCCGACCTTCATCATCGGCGGCGACACCGTGCCGAACCAGGCCTGGGACAGCATGAAGGAGATCATCGACACCAAGCTGGCCGAAGCCGACACCGGAACGGAAGCCGCCGATCAGTGACGACCCCGCTGGCCGGCCTGAAGGTCGTCGAACTTGCGCGCATCCTGGCCGGCCCCTGGGCCGGTCAGATCCTGGCCGATCTGGGCGCGCAGGTCATCAAGGTCGAATCCCCCCAAGGTGATGACACGCGCCGTTGGGGGCCGCCCTTCATCGACCATCAGGGCGACCGCAGTGCCGCCTATTTCCATGCCGCCAATCGCGGCAAGCAGTCGGTCGTCGCGGATTTCACCACCCCGCAGGGGCAGCAGAAGGTCCGCGACCTGATCGCCGACGCCGATATCCTGATCGAGAATTTCAAGGTCGGCGGGCTGGCCAAATACGGGCTGGACCATGCCAGCCTGTCGGCGCTGAACCCCCGGCTGATCTATTGCAGCGTGACGGGGTTCGGGCAGACCGGCCCCTATGCCCATCGGGCGGGCTATGATTTCATCATCCAGGGCATGTCAGGCATGATGAGCGTGACGGGCGACCCCGCGGGCCAGCCCCAGAAGGTCGGCGTCGCGGTCACCGACATCTTCACCGGCGTCTATGCCGCGGTCGGCATCCTGGCCGCGCTGCATCAGCGCCAGCGGACCGGGCGCGGTCAGCATGTCGACATGGCGCTGATGGACGTGGCGACCTCGGTCATGGCCAATCAGGCGATGAATTACCTGACGACGGGGAAGGTGCCGGGGCGGATGGGCAATGCCCACCCCAACCTTGTGCCCTATGCCGTCTTCGACTGTACGGATGGCTGGATCATCATCGCGACCGGCAACGACGCGCAATATCGCAGGCTCTGCACGGTGCTGGGCCTGCCCGCGCTGGCCGATGCGCCGGCCTATGCGACCAATGCCGACCGCATCGCCAACCGCGACACGCTCAGCGCTCTCTTGTCCTCGGTCACCGTCACCTGGCCGCGCGACCGGCTGTTGGCCGCGCTGGAGGATCAGGGCATCCCCGCCGGTCCCATCAACGACATGGCCGATGTCTTTGCCGATCCGCAGGTGATCGCCCGCAAGATGCGCATCGATCCCCAGGGCGTGCCGGGACTGCGCCTGCCGATCACCTTTTCGGATGCGGAACTGTCGCTGGACCGGGCATCGCCCGGCCTTGGACAGGACGACTGACGGTCCCTTCCCGACGGGATCGTTGATTTCCGCCCGCCGTCGCGGCAATCTGCGCATGCGGCAATGTGCCGCGAAGCTTGGCAGGGACAGAGGCAGCATGTTTTCGGAATTCAAGACCTTCATTGCCCGCGGCAATGTCGTCGAACTGGCGGTCGGCATCATCATCGGCGCGGCCTTCACCGCGATCGTCAACTCGGTCGTGGTCGACCTGATCAACCCGATCATCGGGTTGCTGACCGGGGGCGTCGATTTCACCGACAAATACGTGGTTCTGTCCGGCGAGGTTCCCGCCGGCGCCAGCCTCGAGGTCGCGCGCACATCCGGCGCGGCCATTTTCGCCTATGGCGCCTTCGCCATGGCGGTCCTCAACTTCCTGATCATCGCCTGGGTGGTCTTCCTGATCGTGCGCATGGTCAACAAGCTGCAATCGCGCATCGTCCCCGCCAAACAGGCCGCCGAGGAAGCCCCCGCGGGCCCCAGCCAGGAAGAACTGCTGGCCCAGATCCGCGACCTTCTGGCCGCGCGGGCCTGATCGGATCATCCGACCGGCAAGGGGCCGCGCCGCATGACGCGACGCGGCCCCTTCGCATCACTGACCCAACAAGGCTTCCGGCGTGATCGCGTCCAGCCCCAGGGCCTGCCCCACCGGGACCGAAGTCAGCTGCCCCTCATGCGTCGACAGCCCGGCACGCAGATGCGAGTCATCCATGATCGCCTGACGCCACCCCTTGTCGGCCAAGGCCAGCAGATGCGGCATGGTGACGTTCCCAAGGGCCTGTGTGGCGGTGCGGGCCACCGCGCCCGGCATGTTGGCCACGCAGTAATGCACGATCCCGTCGACCTCATAGATCGGGTCCTGGTGGGTCGTGGCGCGCGAGGTCTCGAAACAGCCGCCCTGATCGATGGCCACGTCCACCAGCACCGATCCCTGCGGCATCAGCGACAGCTGCGCCCGGCTGACCAGCTTGGGCGCGGCGGCACCGGGGATCAGCACCGCGCCGATGACCATGTCGGCGGTGGCGATGGCGGCCTCGGTCGCGGCGGCGCTGGCGAATTGCGTGGTCAGCTTTCCCATGAAGATGTCGTCCAGATAGGACAGGCGCGGCACCGACCGGTCCATGACCGTCACGTTCGCGCCCATGCCGACGGCCACACGGGCCGCCGCCGCACCGACGACGCCGCCGCCGATGATGACGACATTCGCGGGACGCACGCCCGGTACGCCACCCATCAGAACGCCGCGCCCGCCATTGGCCTTTTGCAAGGCCCAGGACCCGACCTGCGGGGCCAGGCGGCCTGCGACCTCGGACATGGGCGCCAGCAGGGGCAGCCCGCCGCGTGCATCGGTCACGGTCTCATAGGCGATGGCGGTGACGCCGCTGTCCAGCAGGTCGCGGGTCTGGTCGGCATCGGGCGCCAGGTGCAGATAGGTGAACAGGATCTGGCCCTTGCGCAGCATCTTGCGTTCGCCGGCCTGCGGTTCCTTGACCTTGATGACCAGATCCGCCGCATCAAAGACCGAAGCCGCGTCGGGCGCGATCTTTGCGCCGGCTTTCAGGTAATCCTCGTCGGTGAAACCCGCACCGATCCCGGCGCCGGACTGGACCAGCACCTGATGACCGCGGCCCACGGCCTCGGTCGCGGCGGCGGGGGTCAGGCCGACGCGGAATTCCTGCGGCTTGATTTCCTTGGGGCATCCGATCTTCATGGCACTCCTCCCAGAGTTCTTGATGACCCATCCTGCGACGAAGCCGCGCGAATGTGCTGCGAAGCTTTGGCCTGCATGGCGGCGCTGGTCGAAGATTTCACTGGAATACCCTGCCCTTATCGAAGAACCTGCGGCCATGGCCGAACTTGACGCAATAGACCGACGAATCCTTGCCCTTCTTCAATCCGAAGGGCGAATCAGCAATGCCGAACTGGCGCTGCGCGTCCACCTGTCGCCATCGGCCTGCCACCGGCGCGTGCAGCGGCTGGAGGAGGCGGGCGTCATCTCGGGCTATGTCGCACTGCTGGATGCGCGGGCGCTGCGCCGCCAGACGACCGTCTTCGTCGAAATCACCCTGTCAGGCCAGGCGGATGAGGTTCTGGACGCCTTCGAAAAGGGCGTGCGTGCCATTCCCGACGTTCTGGAATGCCACCTGATGGCGGGCACGGCCGATTATCTGCTGAAGATCGTGGTCGAGGATACCGACGATTTCGCCCGCATCCACCGCCAGCACCTGTCGCGCCTGCCGGGCGTGGCGCAGATGCATTCCAGCTTTGCCCTGCGGACCGTGTTCCGCACCACCGCCATCCCGGTCTGACCCCTGTGAAAGGACCCGCCATCCGGGGATGGCGGGTCAAGGTGGCCCCGCCAGTATGGCAGATGCGGGGCGTCGGCGAACGGGAATGGCTCAGTTCGGGCGGGCCGTGTCGCCCTCCATCTCGGCACGGATCTGCTGGCGCAGGATGTCCAGCGGGATCATCTTGCCCTCGCGCCGGAAATGCCAATAGGTCCAGCCATTGCAGCTGGGCGCGCCTTCCAGCGCGGCGCCCACCTGATGGATGCTGCCCTTGACGTCATTGCCGATCAGGCTGCCATCGGCGCGCACGCGGGCCTTGTGCCGATTGCCGATGGAAAACAACTCCTCTCCGGCGCGCAGCATGCCGCGTTCGATCACCTGGCCGAAGGGGATGCGCGGTTCGGCCCGCTTGGCGCGCGTGGTGGCGATCACCTCGGCATCCAGGCGGCGGGTGCGTTCCAGACGCTTGGTCGCCGCCTCGCGATAGGCTTCCTCGCGCTCGATGCCGATGAAATCGCGGCCCAGCATCTTGGCGACCGCGCCCGTGGTGCCGGTGCCGAAGAACGGGTCCAGCACCACGTCGCCGGGATTGGTCGTGCCGATGATGACGCGGTGCAGCAGCGCCTCGGGCTTCTGGGTCGGGTGGGCCTTGTCGCCCTTGCCGTCCTTCAGCCTTTCGCCGCCATTGCAGATCGGGATGACCCAATCGCTGCGCATCTGCGTGCCTTCGTTCAGCGATTTCAGCGCCTCGTAGTTGAAGGTGTATTTCGACGTCTCGGACTTGGCGGCCCAGATCAGCGTCTCATGCGCATTGGTCAGACGCTTGCCTCGGAAATTCGGCATCGGGTTCGACTTGCGCCAGATCACGTCGTTCATGATCCAGAAACCCTGGTTCTGAATCTCGGCGCCGACGCGAAAGATGTTGTGATAGCTGCCGATCACCCAGATCGCCCCGTTGGGCTTCAGCAGGCGGCGCGCGGCGGCCAGCCAGTCGCGGGTGAAGGTGTCGTAGATGGCAAAGCTGGCGAACTGGTCCCAATGGTCGTCGACCGCATCGACCTTGGAATTGTCGGGCCGGTGCAGGTCGCCCTTCAGCTGCAGATTATAGGGCGGATCGGCGAAAATCAGGTCGACGCTGGCCTCGGGAAGGGCATTCATCACCTCGATGCAGTCGCCGGCCAGAATCTGGTTCAGCGGCAGCGACGGCGGCACGGAATCCGCGCGCGGGCTTCTGGTTTTCGTCATTTTCTGCCTCTGGGAACGCCGGCTTTGACCGATCTGGTGATCCCTCAAAATGATTCAGACGCGAATCGGCGTCAATTTGTTTTTTGAATCAATTGCTTGGCAGCGGGGATTTACACAAGATGTTGTGGACGGGCTTGAAGCTGCGCCTATGATGTGGGGTCACGCCCAAGTCCAGCAGCGCCTTTTTATGCGCCGGGGTGGGGTATCCGGCGTTCACCTCCCACCCGTAACCGGGATAGTGTTGCGCCAAATCCTCCATGATGCGGTCGCGCAGGACCTTCGCCAGGATGGAGGCCGCGGCGATCGTCACGCTTCGCGCGTCACCCTTGACGATGGCTTCGGCAGGCAGGCCCAGGTCGCGCGGCAGCTTGTTTCCATCGACCAGCACGTGATCGGGCCGCTGTTTCAGCCCCGCCACCGCCCGGCACATCGCCAGATGCGAGGCGTGATAGATGTTCAGCCGGTCGATCTCCTCGACGCCGACATGGGCCACCGACCAGTCGCAATTCTGCGTCAGCCAGTCGAACAGCTCGTTCCGGCGTTTGGCCGACAGCTTCTTGGAATCGTTCAGTCCGGGGGGGATCATGTCCGGGTCCAGGATCACCGCCGCGGCCGTCACCGGGCCGCACAGGGGACCGCGCCCGACCTCGTCCACGCCGGCGACATGGCGCGCGCCCCGCGCGATGGCCGCCGCCTCAAAGCTGAAATCGGGGCCGTTCATCGGTCGAAGACCACCGGCGGGATGGTCACCTCCTGCAGGTTCACGCCGTCCCCCTCGCGGTCGACGACCAGGAAATCGGCGGCGTTGTCCAGCGGCGTCAGCACCCCGTGCCAGACGCCGGCGCGCAGGTTCACCCCCACACCCGAGGGCACCAGGAAACCGCGCGGCGTGCCGGGGCGGCCATCCACGTCTGGGGCCACCACCGAAAGCCACGCCCCCTGCCCCATCGGCATGAAGGCCTGCGACCCAAGCGGATGGCGTTCCAGCAGCGCGCATTCATAGGGCAGGCTGACCGGATCGGACCGGAAGATGCTGATGATGGCTTCGCCGCCGTGGCGTTCGACGGTCGCCAGCGCGTGATGGCGTTCGCAGCGCCCCGCATTGATCATGCGATCGGGCGCGGGTTTCGGGGCCAGCACATCGCCAAAGGGGGCGAAAGCGTCGGCGGTCAGGGGTTCGATGCGGATCTGGGTCATGACATTCTCCTGTCGGCGGTCTATCGCGCCCCGGCCAGCCCGTCGAGGATATGCGTCATCATCTGCCGGCGCGCGTGGGCGTCGCGCAGATGGGCGGCCTCGGTCCGGGCGGCGCGGGACATGGCCTTGCATTCGGCGGGATGGGACCGCGCCCAGTCCAGCTTGTCCAGAATGTCGGTGCCGTACCGTTCGACCGGGATGAAGTGTTCCCAAGGGCGGAAGCGACCGGAATAAAAGACCTGCCAGCCGTCATCTTCGGCGAACAGCACCGATTGACTGTCCAGCGCCGAGATGAAGTTCGACCCGTGATCATATCCGGTCAGGCACAGCTGGTACCGGAAGCGCTGGAAGAAGGCCCGCCCCCGCCTTGGCCCGCAATAGGGCGCCAGCAGCGGGTCCTGGGCGAAATGGCGATAGGCGAAGGCCATCACCACCCCGATGTCGAAATCGGGATGCCCCATGAAGCGGCGCACGAAGTTCAGGCGGCTGGTCCGGCACAGGCCCTGCCACGCCGCGTCGCGGGCATCCGCATTGTCGCCCGCCTGCAACAGCTGCGCCAGCCAGACATGGGATGCGGGGCCGGGACGCACGCCTTCGCGCATCTCATTCCCCGAGATCATGCCCCGCCAGACGATCCGGTCTTCCTTGTCGTCAAAGCCGGTCGGGTCGGGGGCGGCGGCCGGATCAAAGCCCGGCAACCCGATCGCGTGCTGGTCGGGCAAGGGCCACAGGACCGGCCCCACCGCGCCGGCGCGCCGGTTGTGACACAGCACAGGCCGGTCCGGGGCCGCCCCCTGCGGCGACCCCATCCAGCGCGAATCCTCCATGTCGATGCAGACCGGATCGCGGCGGCCAAGGCGCAGGATGTCGTTGATGACACCCTCGGCGCGGATGACCTTGAAGTGGCGCCCTTCGGGGCCGGTGGCGACGGGGGTGCCGCCCTGCGGGGTGTGCACCGCGACCTGGCGCACGCCACCCTTGACCAGGTCACGGACCAGCGGCCCGCCATCCCATGTGCAGGCATAGCCCGAAAACCCCTGCGTGCCGCCACCCGGCCCGGGCCGCCCACCCTGCAGGCAGAACGCGGCGACATCGGCGGCCCAATCCCTGGGGGCCCGGGGGCGGTCCTGTGCGCGATCGTACAAGGCCAGCATCGCCGTTTCGATCGCTGACCCCGTGGGGGTGGGCCATTGCGCGAAAGGCAGGTGCGACATCGGCAGCATCGGATCGATCCGGGCGGCCAGCGTCGCGGGGTCCTCCTGCGGCAGGTCCACCACGATCAGCCGGGGATCATCGCCGAAATGATCCAGCACCGCCTGCTGATGCGCGGCCAGTTCCGCCCGCCACAGATCCGGCAGGGCCAGTTCGTCGACATTGCGGTGAAAGGCGTGACAGCGGGCGACGGCGCCTTCGTCGCGGGTCAGGCGTTCAATCACCCATTGGTCGGGATCGGGGCGCGTCAGGATGAAGCGGGCATGGGGGATCCGGCGGGCCAGATGCGCAAAGCAGCGCCATGCCTCCAGCGGGGGGCGCCAATGGGGGGCGGCCCGCCACAGCCCCGCGAACAGGCGGATGCCCGGACGCTGGCGCAAAGGGCGCTGATCGCGGCTTTCGGCAAAGATGATCTCGGACGCCAGGGCGCCCTTTTCGTGGCAGACGGTCTTGTAGCCGTTGGCCGCGAACAGCCGCACCAGCGCCTCATCGGCCACGCCGTCGGGGCCGATATGGATGAAGACCGGCTTGGGCATCGCCCTACTGCGCCATCTGCGCGCGCCGTGGCAGCAGGATGGTCAGCAGGCCCAGCACCGGCAGGACCGAGCAGAGCTGGAAGACGGTCTGGATGCCGACGCGATCGGCCAGCAGGCCAAGCGCCGCCGCCGCGATCCCGCCCATGCCGAAGGAAAAGCCGAAGAAGATCCCCGCGATGGTGCCCGTCCGCCCCGGCACCAGTTCCTGGGCAAAGACCACGATGGCCGGAAAGGCCGAGGCCAGGATCAGCCCGATCACCACCGCCAGCGCCCCCGTGGCCTGCAGCCCGACATGCGGCAGCGCCAGCGTGAAGGGCAGCACCCCCAGGATCGACACCCAGATCACAGTCAGCGGCCCAACCCGGTCGCCGATGATCCCGCCCAGCATGACGCCCCCGGCCATGCCCAGCAGGAACAGGAACAGCATGATCTGGGACGCCTGGGTGCCAAGGTCGAATTTCTCGATGGTGAAGAAGGTGAAATAGCTGCTCATGGATGCGGTATAGATGTTCTTGGTGAACACCAGGATCGTCAGAACCAGGATGGCCCGCATGACGACCGGCCGGGGCAGGCGCAGGGTGGTGTCGGGGCGGGCGGCGCTGGCCTTGCGACGATCCTCGGCCCAGGCCCCCACATGCCACAGCATCGCGGCGCCCAGGGCCGCGGCCACCGCGAACCAAGCCACCGCCGGACGCCCCAACGGCACCACGATGAAGGCCGCCAGCAAGGGCCCCAGCGACTGGCCGAAATTGCCGCCCAGCTGGAACAGCGACTGCGCCGTGCCGAACCGCCCCCCTGACGCCAGCCGCGCCACGCGCGAACTTTCGGGATGAAACACCGCCGAGCCGATGCCGATCATCATGGCGCCGACAAGCAACATCTGGTAATGTGTCGCGAAGGCCAGCAACAACACCCCGCAGAAGGTCGACCCCATCCCAAGGGGCAGCGATCGCGGCTGGGGACGCCGATCCGTCGCGATTCCGATCAGCGGCTGCAGAAGCGATGCGGTCAACTGGAAGGCGAACGTCATCACCCCGATCTGGGCATAGCTGAGGTCGAATTCATTGCGCAGCAACGGATAGATCGCCGACAGCATGGACTGCATCACGTCATTGATCATGTGGCACAGGCTGATTGCCAGGAGGATGCCCCAGGTGGTGGTGGGTGAACCAAATCCCGCAACGCCCGCAATGGGGGTTTTCACCTGCTGCATCATGCCGCCTCCGATCCTGTGCAGAGCGCACGGTATCCTGCAGAGACTGGAAATAAAAATCCAATTATCTGCGTGATTAACCACTTTCTGTGCAAATGCGACGATAAGTCTTGTCTATTTTAGGAGCGTTCATGTAACATTTGAAGTCAGGCTATTTAATTCTGGTGCGTCTTTCAGTCAATTTTCCGTTCGGGATGCTTATAGTGAACCACGAATCGTCCTCTTCGCTGAAGTCCCGGTCATCGGATCATCCGACCAAGCGGCTGAACACGTGGCAGGCCATCAGGGCGGATGTCCTGGCCCGCATCAAATCCGGCGAATGGCCGCCCGGCGCCCTCATCCCGACCGAACATGATCTTGCGATCGAGATGGGATGCGCCCGTGCCACGGTCAACCGGGCGTTGCGTGAACTGGCCAACAGCGGCATCATCCAGCGACGCCGCAAGGTCGGGACAAGAGTCGCGGCGACCTCTTCCCGCCGCACCACGCTGAACCTGCCCGTCATCCGCGACGAGATCGAGGCCCTGGGCGCGGAATATCTTTACGCCCTGATCGAGGTCGAGATGCGCACCGGGACCGAGGGCGCGATGCGCGCGCTGCAGGTCGATCCGGATCATGTCCTGATGCTGGTCAAGACGCGCTACATGGCCAATAGCGATCCCTATTGTTGCGAGGCGATCTGGCTGAACCCCCAAGCCGTCGATCTGCCCGACCCCAAGCTGTTCGAGGCCGAGCCGCCGCAGGAATGGCTGACCCGCCACCTACCCGTCCAGCAGACCCGCTTCACGATTCTTGCCGACGAGGCGTCAGGCGCCTGCGCCGCCGGCCTAGGGCTGGAAAGCGGAACGCCCGTCCTTGCGATCGAGCGCGTGAATTCGATGGATGCGGTACCGGTCAGCTTTGCGCGCCAATTCTATCCACCCCAGCATCGGCTTGTCTTCGACGATTAGCTGACCTTGCCGGATTTCAGCAGATCGGCAAAGTGCTCCATCAACTTGTGCTTCAGCACCTTGCCCGTCGCGGCCGCCGGCAGGGGCCCCACCAGCAGGATATGCGTCGGCCGCTTATAGGCTGAGAGACGCTCGGCTGCATGGGCGGCAAGCGCCTCGGCGGTGGTGCCGCCTTCCTGCAGCAGCTGGCAGAAAGCCAGAACCTCCTCATCCCCGCCGTCGCGCTTGCGCCCGATGACCGCCGTCTGCAGAACGGCCGGGTGGTCGTTCAACGCGGCCTCGACCTCGGGGGGATAGACGTTGAAACCGCCCCGGATGATCAGCTCCTTGCAGCGCCCGACGATGTGCAGCCGGCCCTGCGGATCAAGGCGCCCCAGATCGCCGGTATGCATGAAACCCTGATCGTCCAGCACCTGTGCCGTGGCCTCGGGGTTGCGGAAATAGCCCAGCATCACATGCGGACCGCGGGTCAGAACCTCGCCCGTGCCGGGTTCGCGTCCGACCGATTCGTCCAGGCGGATCTCGACGCCCGGCAGGGGGTGGCCGGCCGACGGATCGGGATCACCGATGGCATTGTCGGTGATGGTGACGCCCGCGGTGGTTTCGGTCATGCCGTAACCGTTCTGCAGGGCGATGCCATAAAAGGCCTCGGCCCGGCGTTTCCAGTCCGGGTCCAGGGGGGCCGCGCCGCTGCTGACATAGCGCAGGGGTCCCTTCAGCCGGGTCATGCCCCGCGCGGCGGCCTCGGCCATGATGGCGGCATGCATCTGCGGGACGGCGGGCAGGACGGTGACGCCCGCCTGCAGCGCGTCCAGCACCGCGGCCGCCGAAAAGCGCGGCACCAGCCAGATCTGCGCCGCCTTGCCGATCCCCGCACAGAGCATCGAAGTCAGCCCGAAGACATGCGTCATCGGCAGTACGCCATAGATCAGGTCCGTCGGCACGATCCGCCGCAGCTTGGCCGACGACATTCCCCCGAAGACAAGGTTCCCGTGGCTCAGCATCACGCCCTTGGGCATGCCCGTGGTGCCGGTGGTATAAAGGATCACCGCCGTCATGTCGCCGTCTGCCACAACAGGCTCGGGCGTGCAGTCGCGGGTGGCGCCGACATGCAGAGCGGCGCCGCCGATCGGGGTGGGCGCCGCCTTCGCCGCCATGGCATGGGCCAGCGCGGGTTCGCTGACATCGGACAGATAGAGGACGAGACGCGGGTCGGTGTGACCCACGATCTTGGCCAGTTCCGGCCCGGTCATCCGCGCATTGACCGGCACCGAGACCGCGTCCATCCGGCTGGTCGCCATCAGCAGCACGGGGATCGATACCGAATTCTCCGACACGATCACCAACCTGTCGCCGGGCCGCACGCCAAGGGCGCGCAATTCGCCGATGGCCTGTTCGATGCGGCCGTCCAGCTGGGCATAGCTCAGCGCGTCGCCCGTTGCGTCGCGCAGGGCGGGACGATCGGCATGGTCGGCCAGACTCTGGTCCAGCAGGTGGTGGATACGTGTCGGTGTGGTCATGTCGCCTCGCGCAATCTGCGGAAATCGGGGGGACGCTTGGCCAGGAAGGCGCTGATGCCTTCGCCGGCCTCGCGGGCGGCCAGGGCATGGGCCATCGCGTCGCGTTCGGCGGCCAGCTGCGCCTCGAAGGCGGCGGCGCGCCAGCCGGTCAGCAGGCGCTTGATCGCGGCCTGCGCCTCGGCGGGGCCCTGGGCCAGGCGGTCGGCCATGGCCATGGCGGCCATGATCGCCTCGCCGGGTTCGGTCAGCTGGTTCACGACGCCAAGGGCGTGCAGGCGTCCGGCGGTGACGGGCTGGCCGGTCAGGCACATCTCGGCGGCGATCTGCGGCGGCAGGGCGGCCCCCAATGCGGCGGTCAGCCCGCCATCGGGCACCAGCCCCGCATTCACATAGGCGGCGGTGAACTTGGCGTCATGCGCGGAAATCACCATGTCGCAGGCCAGCGCCAGCGACAGGCCGGCACCCGCCGCACCGCCTTCGACCACGGCGATGACGGAGCGCGGGCAATGGACGACGGCGCGGATCAGGTCGTTCAGCGCGTCGATCCGGGCGCGGCGCTGATTCTCGTCCATCTGCTGGGCGGTGATCAGGGCGTTCAAATCGCCGCCGGCGCAGAAGAAGTCGCCCTCGCCCATCAGGATCACCGCCCCGATGCGCGGCTGTTCGGCGGCCATCTGCAACGCCTCGTGCAGGCCGTCATAGAATTCATGGGTCAGCGCGTTGCGCCGCGCGGCGTTGCGGTTCTCGACGACAAGGCGGTCGCCAAGATCGCTGATTTCACAATGAGGGTTCATCGGGCCTCCGGGGGTCTGGACTTGCGGAACACGCCGGTCGCGGTGGCGATCAGCGTGCCGTCCTGATGGCGCAATTCGCCGTCGACAAACAAGGTGCTGCTGCCGCCCCCGGTGATGCGCCCGATGGCCTGAACCTGGCCCGGACGTCCCGGCGCCAGATAGTTCACCGTCAGGGCCAGCGTGGTGAAGGGATGCCGGCCGGTGTCGTCGACCGACAGGCTGGCCGTCGCCCCCATCGCATTGTCCAGCAGCGTCGCCGCGATGCCGCCATGCAGGATGTCCTGGCGGTTCAGGTGGCGGTCGTCCAGATCCAGGCTGCACCGGGCGCGGCGATCATCGCCGCCCACGTCCAGCACATATCCCAACAGCCGCTGCGTGCCCGTTTCGTCGCGGATCACGCCCATCTCAGGCCCAGGCCGGTTCGCCAAGCGCAAACCGCTCCAGGTGGTAATCGGCATCCCCCATCGCCGTATCGGCGGCCAGCAGGCGGCGGATCATGCCGGCCAAGGCATATTCCTCGGTCATGCCGATGCCGCCATGCAGCTGGACCGATTCCTCGGCCACCAGGCGGGCGACGCGGCCCACGGTTGCCTTGCAGGCCTGCACGTGGCGGTCGCGGATGGCAGGATCGGCGGTCAGGTGCCCCGACAGGTTGGTGACGGCGGAACGGGCCTGCTCGACCTCGACCGCCATGTCGGCGACGCGATGGGCCAGGGCCTGGAATTCCAGAATCGCGCGGCCGAACTGCTTGCGGGTCTTGAGGTAATCCAGCGTCAGCTCGGTCGCCGCGATGATGCCGCCCAGTGCAAAGGCCGAATGGCCCAGCACGCCGCGCGACAGGGCACCGCCGAAATCGGACAGCGCGCCAAGGCGTGTGGCGGGGGTGGCGTCGAAAGTCAGGTCGGCGCCGCGTCCGCCCTCCATCATCGGATAGGCGTTCAGCATCAGGCCCGATGCCTTGGCATCGACCAGCCACAGCGCATCGGCGGTGGTGACGATGATGGCGCGGGCATCCTCGGCCCCGGCCACCATGGTCTTGCGGCCCGTCAGGCGATCGCCCTCGACCCGGATCGTCACGCCACGGTCATAGCGGGTGCCGGGTTCGGCATCGGCAAAGGCCAGTCGCGCGCTGCCTTCGGTCACTTCGGCCACCAGATCATCCTGCCCCGCCGCGGCCAGGGCCGCAGCCCCGATCATCGCCGCGACCAGCGGCAGGCTGGCGCCCGCGCGGCCCAGTTCCTCGAAGGTCAGCGCGATGGCGGCACCGCTGCCGTCAAAGCCGCCTTCGTCTTCCGTCAGCAGGGCGCCGATGACGCCGGCCTCGGCCAGCGCGGGCCACAGGTCGTCGCCCTGATGGCGGGTCAGCAACCCGCGTAGCGTATCCTGAAGCATGCGGTGTTCGTCGGAAAGCGCAAAATCCATCGCCTTATCCTTTCGCCAGAGTGCCGGCGATGATGCCGCGCTGGATCTCGTTCGAGCCGCCATAGATCGACAGCTTGCGGTTGTTCAGATAGCTGGCCGTGGCCGACAGCACGTCGTCGGCCTCCAGCGGCTGGCCCTGATTGCCGATCTCCATCGGCAGGGCCTGCGCCCATCCGCCATAGGCACGCCGCGTCAGCGCATCCAGCTGCTGGCGGATCTGCGTGCCCTTGATCTTCAGCATGCTGCTTTCGACGCCAGGCGCCTGCCCCTGGGCCGCGGCCGACAGCATGCGCAAATTGGTCGTGGACATGGCCATCAGCTCGATTTCCGTGGTGGCGATCTGGGCCGCGAACAGCGGGTCCTGGTCCAAGGGTTTGCCGCGATGGGTCTGCGATTTCGCCACGCGCTTCAGGTTGTCCAGCGCCGCCGTCGCGAAACCGACGCCCGCGATGTTGGTGCGTTCATGGGTCAGCAGATACTTGGCATAGGTCCAGCCTTCGTTTTCCGTGCCGACCAGGTTTTCGACCGGAACCTTGACGTCGTCGAAAAAGACCTCGTTCACCTCGGCGGTGCCGTCCAGCAGCACGATGGGACGGACGCTGACGCCCGGCGTCTCCATGTCGATCAGCAGGAAGCTGATGCCTTCCTGCTTCTTGCCCTCGGTCGAGGTGCGCACGAGGCAGAAGATCATGTTGGCGTGCTGGCCAAGCGTGGTCCAGGTCTTCTGGCCGTTCACGACGTAATGATCGCCCTGACGTTCCGCGCGACAGCGCAGGCCCGCAAGATCGGACCCCGCACCCGGTTCGGAATAGCCCTGGCACCACCAGTCATCGCCGTTCAGGATGCGCGGCAGCCAGTAATCCTGCTGTTCCTTGCTGCCGAATTTCTGCAGGACCGGCCCCAGCATGGCGATGCCGAAGGGCACGATGCGCGGGGCATGGGCCTTGGCGGATTCCTCCTCGAAGATGTGACGCTGGATGGCGGTCCAGCCTGCGCCGCCGAATTCGCGCGGCCAGTTGCCGGCCAGCCAGCCCTTGGCGTTCAGCTTGGCGTGCCATCCCTCCATCTCTGCCTTGGTCAGGGGATGATGCAGGCGGTTCTTTTCGGCCAGCGCCGGGTCCAGCTCGGCCTGCAGGAAATCGCGAACCTCGGCGGCGAAGGCCTGTTCGTCGGGGGTGAAACGCATATCCATCAGAAGAACTCCACAAGTCCGGCGGCGCCTTGGCCTCCGCCCACACACATCGTGACGACGCCCCATTTGGCGCGGCGACGCTGGCCTTCGCGCAGGATGTGCC
This sequence comes from Paracoccus sp. SM22M-07, assembly GCF_001887735.1. Taxonomy (NCBI): domain Bacteria; kingdom Pseudomonadati; phylum Pseudomonadota; class Alphaproteobacteria; order Rhodobacterales; family Paracoccaceae; genus Paracoccus; species Paracoccus sp. SM22M-07. Next base: position 94,346 of record NZ_JPKW01000002.1, on the reverse strand, counting down.
CTGCGGCCCGCGCGCCCGTCATGCCGAAGGGATGCCCGATCGAGATCGCACCGCCATTGACGTTGTATTTGGCCGGATCGATGCCCAGGACGTCGCGGCAGTACAGACACTGGCTGGCGAAAGCCTCGTTCAGCTCCCACAGGTCGATGTCGTCGACGCTGAGACCCGCGCGCTCCAGCAGGCGCGGCACGGCGAAGATCGGCCCGATGCCCATCTCATCGGGCGCGCAGCCTGCGACCGCGAAACCACGGAAGGCACCAAGCGGGGTCAGCCCTTCGGCCGCGGCCAGATCGGCGTCCATGACCAGCAGCGCCGCCGCACCGTCCGACAGCTGGGAGGCGTTGCCGGCGGTGATGAAATTGCCCTGCCCGCGCACGGGCTCCAGCTTGGAGAGGTTCTCCAGCGTGGTGCCGGGGCGGTTGCCTTCGTCGGCGGTGATGGTGACCTCTTCCTCGCGGGTTTCGCCCGTGGCCTTGTCGGTGACCTTCTTGGTGACGGTCATCGCGATGATCTCGTCGTCGAAGATCCCGGCTGCCTGGGCGGCGGCGGTGCGGGCCTGGGACTGGACCGCATATTCGTCCTGTGCCTGCCGGCTGATCTCATAGCGCGCGGCGACATTGTCGGCGGTCTCGATCATGGTGACGTACAGGTCGGGGCGGTTCGCCTCGATCCAGGCTTCGCGCGAATTGCGCACTGGCGGCTGGACCATGGAAATGCTTTCCACGCCACCGACCAAAATGGCGCGTGCGCCTTCCTGGGCGACCATATGGGCACCCATCGCCAGCGCCTGCAGGCCCGAGGCGCAGAAACGATTGACCGTGGTGCCCGCCACGCTGTCGGGCAGCCCCGCGCGGATCACGATCTGGCGTGCGATGTTGCCGCCCGTCACATATTCCGGATAGCCGCAGCCCCAGATGCTGTCCTCGATCAGGGCGGGGTCGATGCCCGCACGGTCCACGACGGCGCGCGCGACGGCACCCGCCATGACGGCCCCGTGGGTCATGTTGAAGGCTCCACGCCCGGCCTTGCCAATGGGCGCGCGGGCGGTCGAGACGATGACCGGCTGTTTCATGCGGGTTTCCCTTCGTTCAGTTCGGCAAAGCTGCCACCGCGCTGCGCCAGATCGCGCAGCAGGGGGGCGACCTGCCAGTAATGGTCGTCGGTTTCGGCAAAGCCTTCGATATCGGCCACGATGCCCGCCAGACCCTGCCGGTCCGCCCAATGCAGCGGGCCACCCCGCCAGCGCGGAAAGCCGTATCCGTTCAACAGCACCACATCGACATCCAGCGGGCGCAGGGCGGTGCCGTCCTGCACGACGCGGGCGGATTCGTTCACCGTCGCCGCCATATAGCGGGCCACGATCTCGGCATCGGTGAAATCGCGCGGTGTGATGCCCAGATCGGCGCGGACCTGCCCCAGCAGATCCTCCAGCGCCGGGTCCTGACGCCCGTTCGGGCTGCCCGCATCATAAATGTAGTAGCCCTGCCCCGATTTCCGCCCCAGATGCCCCTGTTCGTACAGGCGATCGGCAAAGACCGGGACGCGGTCGCGCGGATCCCGGTCGGCCGCCTTCCGCTGGCGGGTGAAATACCCGATATCCAACCCCGCCAGATCCGACACGGCATAGGGGCCCATCGCAAAGCCGAAATCGGTCAGCGCGCGGTCGATCTGATAGGGCGAGGCCCCGTCCAGCACCATCGCATCCGCCGCCGCCCGGTAATGGGACAGGATGCGGTTGCCGATGAAGCCGTCGCAGACGCCCGCGCGCACTGCGATCTTCTTCAGCTTGCGGGCCAGGGCAAAGCCGGTCGCGGTGACGTCTGGCGCTGTCTTGTCGGCGACCACGACCTCCAGCAGGCGCATCACATGGGCGGGGGAAAAGAAATGCAGGCCGATCACGTCCTGCGGGCGGCCGGTCACGGCGGCGATGCGGTTCACGTCCAGATAGGAGGTGTTCGTGGCCAGGATCGCGCCGGGCTTGGCGATGGCGTCAAGGCGGGTGAAGACGTCTTCCTTGACCTCCATCTTCTCGAAGACGGCCTCTATGATCAGATCGGCCTGCGACAGGGCGGCGTAATCGCCCGCCGCGCGGAAGCGGCCCGACAGGATCGCGTCGCGCTTCTCGGCCTTCAGCTTGCCGCGCTTGACGCTGCCCTCCAGCATCTTGGCGACGCCCGCGGCGGCCTTTTCGGCGGCCGCGTCATCGCGTTCGACCAGCGTGACGTCCAGCCCTGCCAGCAGCGCCGACACGGCGATGCCCGCGCCCATCGTGCCGCCGCCGATCACGCCGATCCGGTCGATGGCGCGCGGCGTGACGCCCGCGATCTCGGGCAGCTGCGCCACGGCGCGTTCGCTGAAGAATGCGTGGATCATCGCGGCCCGCTGCGGGGTTTGCATCAGCTCTTGGAACTTGTCGCGTTCCTGCGCCAGGCCCTGGGCGAAGGGCAGGTCCAGCCCCTGGACCACCGCGTCGATGGCGCGGGCCTGCGCCACCTGTCCGGGGACCTTGCGCGCCAGCTTGGTCTTGATCTGCTCGACCAGCGCCGGATCATTGGCTGGCGCCGGCAGGTCGCCCGTCCGGCGCGGCGCGGTGCCGGCCAGTTCGCGCGCCAGATCCATGGCATCGGCGGTCAGGTCGCCCTGGGACAGGCGGTCGATCAGGCCCAGATCAAGCGCTTCGGGGGCGGCGACCTGGCGGGCGGAACTGACCATGTCCAGCGCCGGGGCCAGGCCCGTCAGGCGCGGCAGGCGCTGCGTGCCACCGGCGCCGGGCAAGAGGCCAAGCGTCACCTCGGGCAGGCCCATCCGGGCCTGGGGGGCGGCGATGCGGGCATGCGCGCCAAGCGCCAGTTCCAGGCCGCCGCCCAGGGCGGTGCCGTGGATCGCGGCGACGACGGGCTTCTCGACCGCCTCCAGCCGGTTGATCAGGTCGGGCAGATAGGGTTCGACCGGCGGCTTGCCGAATTCGGAGATATCGGCCCCCGCCACCCAGGTGCGCCCGTCGCATAGCAGCACCGCCGACAGCGCCTGATCGTCGCCGGCAAAGGTGTCGATGGCCGTGGCCAGACCTTCACGGACAGCATGGGACATGGCGTTCACGGGCGGGTTGGCAATGGTGATGATGCCGACCGCGCCATCGCGGTGATAGGTCACGGGCATGAGGCCTCCTTCAGTCATTGGGTGATCCGGACCAGGCGGGATGCCCTTCCTGTCCGATCAGACGTTGCAGCCGGGTCACGGCGTCGCGCAGCAGCGGGCCGACCTCGGCGTGGATGCGGGCGTCGGGCAGGACATCGTCCAGCGCGCCGCAGGAAAAGGTGACCGGTCCCGCCAGACGCGACGACCGGAAGGGCACCGCCACCGCCGAGATGTTGCGCGAATAGCGAAGGTTGTTGCGCACCACGGCATAGCCCTGGGCGATCAGCTGGCCGCGCGCCTCCATCCGCAGGTCGGCCAGGCTGCCGCCATCAAGGGGCGGTTCGGGGTGGTCGGCATGCAACCCCGCGAATTCCTCACGCGTGCTGGCCCCCAGCCAGCCCAGCCCCGAGGACGACCCGCCGATGGGCAGCCTATGCCCGACCTCGAGCCAAATGGACGCCGCGCGGCGCGGGCGCCAGGTCCGCATCAGCGCGATCTTGTCGCGGTCGCGCACGGCAAACAGGACCAGCGTGCCGGTTTCATCGGCCAGCGCCTGCATCATGTCATGGGCGGGGTCCAGAAAGGACAGCGACGCCGCCGCGACATGGCCCATGGCCAGCAGCGTCGGGCCGGGGCGGTACCGGTCGGCCCGCTGCGGCTGCGTCAGGTATCCAAGGCAACCCAACGTGAAGGTCAGCCGCGACACGGTCGATTTCGGCAGGCCCGTGCGTTCCGCGATCTGGGCATTGGTCAGACCGTCATCCCCCGCCCGAAAGGCGCGCAGCACCGACAGCCCCCGTGCCAGCGTCGTGGCGAAATTGCGGTCATCGGCGTAGTCGGGGCGGGGGTGTTCACTCATGTCGTCACATCGAGGCCGGGATGATGATCGAGATGATCGGGAAGGCCAGCAGGATGATCAGCACCACGAAATCGATCAGCAGGAAGCGGCTGACCCCGGCAAAGATCTTGTCGATGCCGACATTCTTGGTGACGTTGCTGACGACGAAGACGTTCAGCCCGACTGGCGGCGTGATCAGCCCGATCTCCAGCAGCTTGACGACGATGACGCCGAACCAGATCAGGTCCATGCCATAGCCCTCGACCAGCGGGATCATGAAGGGCAGCGTCAGGACCATGATGCCGATCGGGTCCAGGAACATGCCCAGCACCAGATAGATGACCACGATCACGAAAAGCAGCATGACATAGGACAGCTGCGCATCCTCGACCATGCCGACGACGGCGCCCGCGACCCCGGTCAGCGCCACGAAGCTGACGAAGATCTTGGCCGCCCCCGCGATCAGGAAGATGGCCGAGGTCTGGACCAGGCTTTCGCGAATGGCGCGCCACAGCACGTCCAGCGTCAGGCGGCGTTGGGCGAAACCGATGGCGGTGGTCAGCACGACGCAGACGGCCGCGGCCTCGGTCGCGGTGAAGATGCCGCCATAGATGCCGCCGACGATGACGACGAACAGCAGCAGCGCCGGCCACGCGGCGATCGCGGCCTCGGTCTTGCTGGCGCCATCCGACGTGCCGCGCGGCGCGGCCGACGGATCGCGCGACACCCACCATGCGATCACAAGCAGCATCCCGGCCAGCGACAGCAGCCCCGGCAGGATCCCGGCCAGGAACAGCTGCGCGATCGAGGTTTCGGTGAAGATGCCGTATAGGATGAACAGCACCGATGGCGGGATCAGCGAGCCCAGCGTGCCGCCCACCGCGACCGATGACGTGGCCAGGCGCGGATCATAACCCATGCGCAGCATTTCCGGGACGCAGATGCGGCCCATGGTCGATGCGCAGGCGATGGACGACCCCGAAATGGCCGAAAAACCTCCGCAGCCCAGGACCGAGGCCATCGCCACGCCCCCCGGCACCGTCCGCAGCCAGACCGCCGCCGCGTCATAGATGCGCGTCGTGATCCCGGCATAGAAGGCGATGTTGCCCAGCGCCACGAACAGCGGCACCATCGACAGGTCATAGGAATGGACCAGGTCGAAGAAATTCGACAGCACGACCGAACTGGTCGGATTCAGCGCCCGGTCCGGCGACCAGCCGCCCGTGCGGGTGGCATAGACCAGGAAGGTGCCAAGGCTGGCGACCCCCGCCAGCACGAAGGCGATGGGAACCCGCATCGCCAGCAGGATCAGGACCAGCGCAAGCGCGGCCAAGCCGATCGTCATGGCATCCATCAGTTCACCTCTTGTCCGTCAGCGTCCACGATGCGCCCGGTGGCCATGACCTGGCGCAGGTCGCCCACCAGCAGGATGACCAGCCGCACCCACATCAGCGCCAGCCCCGCAAAGAACAGCGCCAGCCCCGGCCAGCGCGGCAGGTTCAGGTCGCCATAGTAGAATTCCCCGGACATCCAGGTCTGGCCCAGCATCCGTTGCGCCGCATAGATCAGCGGCAGCAGCGCCAGCACGCCCACAAGATGGCCCAGCACGATCAGACGCGCCTGCACCGCCTGCGGCATGCGATCGCTGAGGAAGGTGACGGCGACATGGCTGCGCGCCGCAGTCGCCGCCGCCATGGGCAGCATCACGGCCGCGACCATCAGTTCGCGCACCATGATGATGGCATCGGGCAGACCCGTTCCGAAGGCCGCGCGCATCACCACGTTCACGAAGATGACGCCGCCCAGCAAGACAAGGGCCAGCACCGCAAGGTCCAGCAGGGTCCGCTCGATCAGTTTCATAGGATCACCCGCGTTCCCAGGGATAGCCCTGTTCGTCCTTTTCGGCGGCGTATTTGGCAATCAGGTCCTGGTATTCCTGCAGAAGCGCCTGACCGTCCAGACCCGCGGCGTCGGCGCGCCCGGCCCATTCGTCCAGGTATTTCTGGCCCGCCTCGGTCAGCTTTGCGCGGTCCTCGTCGGAAAAGCGGACGATTTCCTTGCCCTTGTCTTCCAGGATCTTGATGGATTCGTCATTCGCCTGGCCGATGATGCGACCGAATTCGTCGGCCAGCCCCTCGCCGGCGGTCATGATGACCTCCTGCTCCTCGGGGGTCAGGGCGTCGAACATCGACTTGTTCATCATGATGCCCAGGGCACCGATCTGGCCCCAGTCGATGAAGGTATAGCTGTCGAAGACTTCGTCGAACTTCAGCGCCGCGACCAGATAGGAATAGGTCTGCGTGCAATCGATCAGCCCGCTTTCCAGACCCTGGTAGGCCTCATAGACGGACATGTCGACCAGGTTGGCCCCCATGTCGCGGAAGGTCTGGCCATAGGCGCCCACGCCGCGGACCTTCTTGCCCGCAATGTCGTCGACCGTCTTCACGGCCGGACCCTTGCAGCCCATCTGCACCGCCGAGGTGGTATAGGTCCCGACATAGACCAGATTCTGCGCGGCAAGGTTCGCCTTGATCGATTCGTTGTTGCGCATCAGATCGTCGGTGGCCTTCATGCCCACCCAAGGGTCGGGGTTGTTCATCGGCAGGTCGGCGATGCCATAGGCCACCATGTCCTGCGGGAAATAGACGCCGATGACGCTGCCCAGATCGGCCACGCCGTCGCGCAGCGACTGGACGGCCGCCTTTTCGGAAAACAGCGCGCCCCCCCAGTTGATGTCCAGCCGCAGGTCGCCGCCGGATTGTTCGGCCACCTGGTCGGCGAACCATTGCGTCGCCTCGGCGCGCGCGCCGCGGTTCGGACCCGGTTCACCATAGATCAGAACCGTTTCGGCAAATGACGGAGCGGCGAGCGCCAAGGTCAGCCCAGCTGCCATCAGCGCCGTCTTGCAAGACTGCGTGGTCATCGTGAAACCTCCTCCCTGTTTCAATATGCAGGCTGCCATTCCGCAGTGCGGAACGCAATGATCAATTGACCGAAATCCTCACCGCAATGTATCTGGCGGTCTTTCGCCCAATGACTGATGTTGCATGCTGCATGATCGGAGCTTCCAGATGACCCCGCACCGCGCCACCTTCCTTGCGATGGCCCTTCTGACCGCAATGGCCCCGACCGGCCCCGCCCTGGCCCAAGACGACACCCCCTTCGATGCAGCCCAGATCGAAGCCGCGCAATATGGCGGCGGCGACCTGCCCCGCGGGCGGACCCCGCTGACCGCCAAGGTGCAGATCCTTCTGGACCGTTCGGGCACGTCGCCCGGCGTGATCGACGGCTTCAAGGGCGGCATGAGCCAGAGCGCGATCAAGGCCTTCGAACGGCGCACGGGCCTGCCCCAGGACGGCGTGATGGACCCGCATGTCTGGAACCTGCTGCAGGCCTTTGCCACGCGTGCCGTGACCCAGACCTATGTCATTACCCCCGAAGACGCCGAAGGCTTGGTTGACGCCATCCCCACCGACTATGCCGAAAAGGCGCATATGGCCGCGATGGCCCATACCAGCGTGGCCGAACGCCTGGGTGAGCGTTTTCACATGGATGAAAAATTCATCCAGTTCCTGAACCCCGGCGTGCCGCTGGTTCCCGGATCGACCATCCAGGTCATGGCCCCCAACGGCCCGATTCGCGGCCAGGTCGCCCGCATCATCATCGACAAGGCCAACCGCCGCGTGGCCGGATACGACGCCAGTGGCCGCATGGTCGTGGATTACCCCGCGACCATCGGTTCGACCGCCACGCCGTCGCCCGCGGGGTCGCATAACGTGAAGACCGTGGCGCTGAACCCGAACTATACCTACAACCCGGACGTCAATTTCCGGCAGGCCGGCAATGACAAGCCGCTGATCGTGCCGCCGGGACCGAACGGTCCCGTGGGCACCGTCTGGATCGGCCTGACCAAGCCGACCTATGGCATCCACGGCACGCCGACCCCGTCGCAACTGTTCAGCAACCAGTCAAACGGCTGCGTCCGCCTGACCAACTGGGACGCGCAGGAACTGGCCGGCATGGTTCGCATCGGCGGCACCTCGGTCGAGTTTCTGGAACCGGGCGTGACCATCGCGGATGTCACGGGCGCATCGGGGGCCACGACGCCGCCGGTCGCCGACATCGCCATGCCCGAGGGCACGACCGAACCGACGCTGCCGCAACCCGCCGAACCGCTGGCGTTGCCGGACCCGACGGCACCTGCCGCCGCCACCGCCCCCGAGGCGACGACCCTGCCCGCCCCGGCCACGCCCACCGATCCGGCACCCGAGCCTGATGCGCCCGCGGGCGACCCCCTGACCGATGCCTTGGACGAGGTTCTGCCCCAAGGCTTCGTCGTGCCGCCCGTGTCCGAGCCGCAGCCATGAGGACCAGGGCGGTCCTGACGCCCGCCCTGACCCTTGCGGTCATGGCCTGGGCGGCAGGGGCGGCGGCGCAGGATGAACGCCCGCCGCTGCGCCCCAGCACGCCCGACACGATCGGACAGATGCAGGGCCCGCCCGCCCCACCATCTGCAGCGCCGGTCGTGTTGGACGCGCCCGAGGACGATCAGGACTTCGCCGCCTGCCGTCTGGCGCTTTCGTTTCTGGGCACCAGCTATACCCTTTTGCCCCCGCAGAATGACGCCGATGACCCCGATTGCGGCATGGCGCGCCCGCTGCAGGTGCGGCAGATCATCCCCGGCGTTCCCCTGTCCGGAGAGCCGGTGATGCGCTGCGACACCGCGCGGGCCCTGGGGTTCTGGACGCGCGATTTTCTGCGCCCTGCCGCCGCCCTGCTGGACGATGCGCCGCGCCTCAGCGGCATCCAGACCGGACCGGGATATACCTGTCGTGCCAGGATCGGCACCGGCGCCGACCAGCCCAAGCAGTCTGAACATGCCTATGGCAGCGCCATCGACATCGCGGGTTTCGAATTCGACGATGGGTCGGTCATCGCGGTCAAACCGCGCACCGACAGCGGCAGCCAAGAGGAAAGCTTTCAGCGCGCCGCGCGCGGCACCGCCTGCCTGCTGTTCACGACGGTGCTGGGGCCGGGCGCAAATGCCGCCCATGACAACCACCTGCACCTTGACCTCGCGTCGCGCAACGGCGGCTGGCGGCTCTGCGAATAGGTCAGCGGCTCTGGCGTTCCAGATCCAGATAGGTGGGATCGAACCGCGCCAGGCTGGCCAGACCCTGCCAGTCCAGGATGGTGATGTCCGCCCCCGACCAGCGGATCAGGTTCCGGTCGCGCAGATCGCGCACCGCCCGGTTCACGTGAATGGGTGAATATCCCAGGATATCCGCCAGTTCCCGCTGCAGCAGGTTCAACGAGAACTGATAATCGCTGGCGGCGCCGACGGCGTTCAGGCGGGTATAGATCTCGCACAGCAGATGGGCCAGATGGGCGCTGGACCGCAGGGATGCCGCCGCCACCAGCCATTGCCGATGGATCGCCGCGTCGATCAGCGTCGCCATCCACAAAAGGCGCGTCAGGTGGGGAAAGTTCTCGGTCATCTCGACCAGTTCGAAATGGTCGATGAACTCGACCTCGACCGAACCGACGGCAATGACGGCATGCTCAAGACCCGCCAGCACGAAACCGTGCAGGTCGACGAAATCCCCCGGCACATGCAGGGCGGTGATGACCCTCTCCTTGGGCCGACCCACCAGGCTGTGCGACCGCGCCGAAAGACCGCGCAGCATCATGCAGCTGCGGTTGGCGGAGCGGTCGGCCGGAACGATGACCTCGCCGGGGGCAAAGCTGGCATGCTGGGTCGGAACGGCGCGAAGCCATTCCAGATCGCGCGGGGAAAGGGTGTCACGTCTTTGAAGAAAACGGATAAAATATTCTGTGATCGCCATTTTACCCACCTCCTTTCCAAGGCTTCGGGACACTTGCAAATCGCGATTCTGCGCGCAATAGCTCCCGCATGATGTTTAACAATGATTAAGCAGTTCAACAGTTTTCGCAGCGTTCGGTTTCAACGTCTTGGCCCCACCTGGCGCAGGGCCAGTTCCAGCGCGGTGAAGCTTTCGGCGACCGTAGCACTTTTCTTCGTCGTGAAATCGTCCAATTTGGGGAACAGCCGGACAGCCTCGTCCAACTTGGGGTCCGAACCCGGCGCATAGAGGCCCGCGCGAATCATCAGCTCGGATTCGGCATAGGCGCCAAGGGCCGCGCGCGCGCGCATGATCAGCGCGTTTTCCGGCGCGCTGGCGGCATCCGGCAGGGACCGCGACACCGACCTTACCACATCGACCGCGGGAAAGCGCCCACGTTCCGCGATGGCCCGGTCCAGAACCACATGCCCGTCCAGCGTGCCGCGCAGGATGTCGGCCACCGGTTCCTCCATGTCGGACCCCGCGACCAGGACGCTGAAGATGCCGGTGATGTCGCCCGCCCCTTCGGGTCCGGGGCCCGACCGTTCCGCCAGCCCCATGATCAGCCCCGAGACCGAGGGTGGAAAGCCGCGGAAGCTGGCGGGTTCGCCCGCAGCCAGGGCGATCTCGCGATGCGCCTCGGCAAAGCGGGTGATGCTGTCGGCCAGGAACAGCACATGCTTGCCCTGGTCGCGGAAATGTTCGGCCACGCTCATGGCGGCCCAGGCGCAGCGGCGACGCAGCAGCGGTGACTGGTCCGACGTGGCGGCCACGATGACGGCGCGCTTCATGCCTTCGGGGCCCATGGTCTTTTCGACGAATTCCCGCAATTCGCGGCCCCTTTCGCCGATCATGGCGATGACCACGACATCGGCCTGAACCCCCTTGGCCATCATCGACAGCAGCGTCGATTTCCCCACCCCCGACCCCGCGAACAGGCCGACGCGCTGTCCCGCGACCAGGGGCAGCAGCGTGTCAAAGACCGCCAGCCCCGTGTCCAGCCGCGCGCCAAGCCGCTTGCGGGTGACGGCGGGCGGGGCATCGGTGCGAAACCCGCGTTCCTGCACGCCCTGCGGCAGCGGGCGGCCGTCCAGGGGTCGGCCAAGCGGATCGACGATGCGCCCCACCCAGGCATCGCAGGGCGCGATGCGCGGCGCGTGCAGCAATTCGACCTGCGCGCCGACCGACAGCCCCTCGGTCCCGCCTTCGGGCAGCACCTCGGCATGGTCCTGGGCCAGGCCCACGATCTCTCCGGTCAGGGTGTCGGCGCTCAGCGTGATCGCGACCCGATCGCCAAGCGAGGCGCAGCCGTTCAGACCCTCGACCCGGATCAGGCCCGCGCGGATCGACTGGACCCGCCCGTAATGGGTGACCAGCCGCATCCGCGCCAGGCGACCCGCAATCGATTCCAACCTGTCCATCACATCACCCCGATCTTTTCGTCCTCATGAAAGGGTTTCTAAAGGAATCGGGGTTAAGACCGGGTTTATCGTGAATGAGGAGAAGCCTCATGTTTGAGAAGATCGAAATGATGCGGATGGTCCACGCCATGGGCCAGCACGTGTCGCAGCGCCAGCTTGTCGTGGCGCGCAACATCGCCAATGCGGACACGCCCGGATATCGGGCCGCCGACATGCAGGATTTCGACGAAAGCTATCGTCAGGCGTCCCTGGGCGGGGATCTGCGGGTCACCAACTCGCGCCACCTTCCCAGCCCCGAATGGGCGCTGCAGGCGGGGCGTGTCGTCGATACCGGCCAGCAGGCATCCCCCAACGGCAACACCGTGTCGCTGGAGGAGGAGATGGTCCGCGCCGCCGAGGTCAAGCGGGAAAACGACCTGTCGCTTGGCATCTATCGGTCCGCGCTGGACCTGATGCGGACCAGCCTTGGCCGCCGATAAGGGATTGAAACCATGACCGAACAGATCAGCGTCCTGCGTCTTGCCGCATCCGGCATGCGCGCGCAAAGCGAACGCATGCGCCACACGGCCGAAAACATGGCCAATGCCGACACGCCCGGCTATCGCCGCAAGCTTGTCACCTTTGAACAGGCGACCGATTTCGGCCGCCCCACGGGCGAGGTTCAGGCAGGTCGCCTGCAGCTGGACCAGACCCCGCTGCCCAAGATCCACGACCCCAGCCATCCGATGGCCGATGAACAGGGCTATTTCCAAGGCTCGAACGTCGATGTCGTCATCGAGATCGCCGACAGCCGCGAGGCCGGTCGCAGTTACGAAGCCAACCTTCGCATGTTCGAACAGAGCCGCCAGATGGGCAGCGCCCTGCTTGACATCCTCCGTCGCTAGAAAGGCAACAGCAGATGATTTCCGGATTGAACGCCGCCAACGCATATTCCGCCGCCCGCAGCGCCGTGGCCCCCGACGGGCAGGCATCGGGCACCGCCAAGCTGGGCCAGATGGCGCAGGATTTCGCCGCCCACATGGACCAGGTCGACCAAGTCGCCACGGGCGCGATGACCGGCCAGGTCAACACCCACCAGCTGGTCCAGACCATCGCCGAGGCGCAGATGGCCATGGAGACGGTCGTGGCCATCCGCGACAAGGTCGTCGAGGCCTATCAGGAAATCCTGCGGATGCCCGTGTGATGCCCGAAACCATCCTCTTCGACATGCTGCGGCAGGCGCTGCTGATCGCGATCCAGATCTCGGCTCCGCTTCTGGGGGTGGCGCTGATCGCGGGCGTCGTCATCGGGCTATTCCAGGCGCTGACCTCGGTCCAGGAGATGACGCTGACCTTCGTGCCCAAGGTGGGGCTGATGCTGGTGGTGTTCTGGGTGTCCATGAGCTTCATGACCACGGCGCTGTCGGACTTCTACCTGGGGCAGATCATCCCCCTGATCGCGGAAAGCTGACGCCATGGACAACGCCATCTATGCCAGCCTGACCCGCCAATCCGGCCTGATGCGCGAAATGCGCGTCGTGGCCAACAACATCGCCAACGCCAGCACCACCGGCTTTCGCCGCGAGGGGGTGATCTTTGCCGAACACCTGTCGGCGCTGGACCGTCAGGGCGGCACGCTGTCCATGGCCGATGCCCGCGGACGGATGCTGGACCTGAACCAGGGCGTGCTGACGCAGACGAACAACAACCTCGATCTGGCGATCGAGGGCGACGGCTTCTTCATGGTCGAGACCCCCGAGGGAATCCGCCTGACCCGCGCCGGCGCCTTCATGCCCGGCCCCGAGGGCGAATTGATGAATGCCGACGGCAACCGCCTGCTGGACGAAGGCCAGGCGCCGATCATCCTGCCCGCAGGGGCCAGTTCCGTGTCCATCGGGGCGGACGGAACGCTGTCGTCGAACGGTCTGCCCTTTGGTCGCATCGGGGTCTTCGCGGCGCCCGAAGGCGAAACGCCCACCCAGGCGGGCGGTACGCTGTTCAGCGTCCAGGGCGACCCGCAACCCACCGAGGAGCCCCGCATCCGGCAGGGCTTCCTGGAGGAATCCAACGTCGACCCGATCATGGAGATCACCCGCATGATCGAGGTCCAGCGCGCATACGAGCTGGGCCAGTCCTTCCTTGACCGCGAAGATCAGCGCATCCGCAGCGCGATCACCTCGATGACCCGATAAGGAACCAGCCATGAGAGCCCTGCAGATCGCCGCCACCGGCATGAGCGCCCAGCAAACCCGCGTCGAGGTCGTGTCGAACAACCTCGCGAACATGTCCACGACCGGCTATAACGCGCGTCGTGCCGAATTCGCCGACCTGCATTACCAGCAGGCCGCCCGCCCCGGCAGCGTGACCGCCGCCGACGGGACCGTCATTCCCGCGGGCGTCCAGCTGGGCCTGGGCGTGCGCCCCACCGCCGTCAGCGTCAACCTGCAACAGGGCGCGCTGACCGCGACCGGCGGCGATCTGGACCTGGCCATCGAAGGCGACGGCTATCTGGAGGTCACGCTGCCCTCGGGTCTGTCCGGCTATACCCGCGATGGCGGGCTGAAGCGGTCGCCCGACGGGCTGATCGTGACCTCGGACGGCTATCCGGTCGTGCCGGAAATCACCATTCCCGACGATGCGCGGTCGATCTCGATCAGCGCGGGCGGCGAGGTGAACGCTTATTTCAACGACCGGGTCGAACCGGAACTGTTGGGCCAGCTGACCTTGGCGGGTTTCTCGAACGAAAAGGGCCTCGAGGCGATCGGATCGAACCTGTTCATCGAAACCGCAGCGTCCGGGGGCGCGCAGGTCGTCAATCCGGGCCAGGACGGTCTGGGCACCCTGCGGCAGGGCTATCTGGAGGAAAGCTCGGTCGACGCGGTGCGCGAGGTGACCGAGCTGATCAAGGCCCAGCGCGGCTACGAACTGAATGCCAAGGTCATCACCGCCGCCGACCAGATGCTTGGCGCAACCACGCAGGTGCGGTGATGCGCGCCCTGATCCTGGCACTGGCGCTGCTGCCCGCGGGGGCATGGGCGGGGGGGCTTGGTGCCGCCCGCACCCTGCCCGCCGGTCATGTCATCGCGGCGGGCGATCTGCGCGTCATCGACACCGACCGTCCCGGCCTGACCGACCCTTCAGCCGCCATCGGCATGCAGACCCGAATCACCGTCTATGAAGGCCGCCCCCTGCACGCCAACATGCTGCGCCCGCCCCGCGTGGTCGCCCGCAACCAGGTCGTCCGCCTGTCCTTCCTGCGCGGCGGCCTGCGCATCGACACCGAAGGGCGCGCCATGGATGACGGCGCGACGGGCGACATGATCCGCGTGATGAATGTCGGATCGCGCAGCACCATCACCGCGCAGGTGATGCCCGACGGCACCCTGGCCGTCATCAACTGACAAGGAAATCTCCGATGAAACCCGCCCATCTTCTGTGCCTGGCCCTGTCGGTTGCCGGATGTTCGCGCGCCGCAAATGTCGGCCAGCCGCCCGAGCTGACCTCGCCCCGCGAAACCGAGGAGTTTCTGGCGATGACCAACCCGCCGCTGGACCTGGTCCCCGATTCGGGCCGCCCCGAGGCCGCCGCCTCGCTCTGGGCGGGGACGCAATCCTCGCTGATCAGCGACCGGCGCGCGGCGGTCCGCGGCGATATCCTGACCGTCGTCATCCAGATCGACGACCAGGCCGAGATCAGCAACAGTTCGGGGCGCAACCGATCCGCGGGCGAGAGCGTCTCGATCCCGCATATGGCCGGCATTCCGCAGCGTCTGGCCGACAAGCTGCCCGAAGGGGCCAGCTTCGACGATCTGGCCGACGCCTCATCCTCGTCCAGCTACAAGGGCAGCGGCAATATCTCGCGCCGGGACAAGCTGACCCTGCGGGTTGCGGCGACGGTGGTGGACAGGCTGCCGAACGGCACCTTGCAGATCGAAGGCACGCAGGAAGTCCGCGTCAATTTCGAACTGCGCGAACTGACCGTCAGCGGCTTCGTGCGCCCCGGCGACGTCGATCGCAGCAACGAGATCGCCTATGACCGCATCGCGGGGGCGCGCATCTCCTATGGCGGGCGCGGCCAGATCACCGACGTTCAGCAGCCGCGCTATGGCCAGCAGATCGCCGATATCCTGCTGCCCTACTGAGGAACGCTCGCATGATCCGCAAACTGATCCCCATCGCCCTGCCCGTCCTGGCCCTTGTCGGCGGCGCCTTCGGGGGCGACATGCTGCGCGCACCCGCAGATCCGCCAACGCATGAGGCAGCCGCCGCGGACGACCACGCCGCACCCGCTGACGACCACGCCCCAGCCCCCGACGATCATGCCGCGGCCAGCGACGATCACGGGGGCGGCGATGACCATGCTGCTGCCGGCGAGGATGGGTGGTTCACCTTTCCGACGCAGTTCTTCGTCCCCCTGGTCCGCCAAGGTGACATGGGCGACCTGATGATCATCACGCTGACGCTGCAGACCGACGGCGCCAGCCTCGAGGCGCTGCGCAAGAAGGAACACGCCCTGCGCGACGCCCTGCTGCGCCAGTTGCTGATCCATGCCAATACCGGCGGCTTCGACGGCAATTTCACGGCCGACCGCAATCTGGTCGTCTTGCGTCAGGAATTGGCCAAGGCCGCGACAGGGGTGACCGACCTGCCGATCAAGGCCGTCCTGATCGAGGATATCGCCCGCCAGCAGGGCTAGGCCTTGCCCCCGGGCGGGTGACAGGTCAGAACCGAAAAGGCCGGGCGGCGTCCCGGCCTTTTCGCGTTCCGTAGCCGAGGTTTTCCATGTCCGCCCCTGTCGTGATCCTGCTGGCCAGCTATCAGGGCGGCGAACACATCGCCGCGCAGCTGGACAGCATCGCGCGGCAGACGCATGCGGATTGGTCGTTGATCGTGTCCGATGACGCTTCGCGCGACGACACCTGCGCAATCGTACGCGACTTTGCGGAACGCATGCGCCCGGGGCAGGTGCAGCTGGTCCAGGGGCCGGCGCAGGGGGCGACCGCGAATTTCCTGACCTTGCTGGACCATGCGCCGCGCGGGGCGATGATCGCATTTTGCGATCAGGACGATCACTGGCTGCCGCACAAGCTGGAATGGGCTGTCGAATACCTGTCCCGGCAGGACGGCCCCGCCCATTACGCCGCCCGCACCATCATCACCGACCAGCAGCTTCGCCCGCTGACCCAATCGCGGCACTTTCCGCGGCCCTTGGGCTTTCGCAACGCGGTGGTACAGGCGATCATGGCGGGCAACACCTCGGTCTTCAATGCCGCCGCAGCGGATCTGCTGCGCCAAGGCGCGCCTTTCGCGCTGAAAGCCGGCATCCTGTCCCATGACTGGTGGGCGTATCAGCTGACCTCGGGGGTGGGGGCGGCGCTGTGGCACGATCCGCGCCCCGCACTGCTTTATCGCCAGCATGACCGCGCCGAGGTCGGACGTAACGACACGCTGCCCGCCCTGGCAGCCCGGCTGCGCAAATTGCTGGCGGGCGACTTTGGCGCCTGGATGGCCGCCAATCACGCGGCTCTGGTTCCGATGCAGGACCATTTGACCGCGCGGAATCGTGACATTCTGGATCGTGTCGACAAGATGCTGTCGCAACCAGGACCAAAAGCCCTGCTGACGATGCGTCAGGCAGGGCTCTATCGTCAGACGCGTCCGGGCAACGTGGCATTGGCCGCGACGGTGGCGGCAGGGCGGCTGCGCCGCCGCTGATCACTCGATGATCAGGTCGGCGTGCAGCGCCCCGGCCGAATGGATCGATTTCAGGATGTCGATCATGTCGCGCGGCCGCACCCCCAGGGAATTCAGCCCGTCCACCAGATCGGACAGGTTGGTTTCGCCCGCGACTTCGACAAAGCCGATGCCGGGTTCCTGGCGCAGTTCGACATTGGTGCGGGGAACGGTGACTGTCTCTCCTTCGGCGAAGGGATTGGGCTGCGACACCAGCGGCGCCTCGCTGACCCGCAGGGTCAGGTTGCCCTGGGACACCGCCACGCGCGAGATGCGGACCCGTTCGCCCACGACGATGGTGCCGGATTTGTGGTCGATCACGACCTTGGCGCGATCCTCGGGCTCGATCAGCAGATTTTCGATGCGGCCGACGACCCGCGCGGGGTTCACATCGCCCAGGCTGCGGAAATTCACGACCACGGTGCCACTGTCCAGGGTCACGGCCAGCGCCTTGTTGAAGTCGCGGTTGATCGCGTCCTCGACCCGGGTGGCGGTGGTGAAATCGGCGTTGCGCAGGGCGATGCGGATATCGTCGATGCCGGCAAAGTCGAACTCGACCTCGCGCTCGACCCGCGCGCCGACGGGGATGCTGCCGGTCGTGGGGACGCCTTCGACGACGCGGGCCGCGTCACCCTGGGCCGCGACGCCACCCGCGATGATCGACCCCTGCGCGACGGCATAGATGTTCCCGTCCGCCGCCTTCAACGGCGTCATCACCAGTGTGCCCCCCAGCAGGCTTTTTGCGTCACCGATGGCCGAAACGCTGACATCGATCCGGCTGCCCGATCGGGCAAAGGCCGGCAGGGCTGCGGTCACGATGACCGCGGCCACGTTCTTGGACCGCAGCGCCTCGTCGGTGACGTTGACGCCAAGACGTTCCAGCAGGCTGGCCAGCATTTCCTCGGTGAAGGGCGCGTTGCGCATGCCGTCGCCGGACCCGTCCAGACCCACCACCAGACCGTATCCCACCAGGTCGTTGCCGCGCACGCCGTCGAAATCGGCCAGATCCTTGATCCGGACCGGGATCGCCATTGCCGAGGTCGCGACGGTCAGCCAGACCATCAAGGCTGTGACAAGGGCCCGCATCACAGGTAATCCACCAGGTTCAGGCGCGACAGGCGCGCGGTGACGGCAAACAGGGTTTCGATCTGGGTCTGGACCTCGGTCAGGGCGGTCGCGGTCTGATAGGGATCGGCGCGCCGGATGTCGTTGCGCGACACTTCCAGCGTGCTGAGGACCGAGGCGTTTTCCGTTTGCGCCCGAGTCACGGCCTGCTGTTCCAATCCGACCCGGCCCATTTCGCCCAACAGCCCCGCATCGGCGGCGACCAGGGCGTGACCGCTTTGCCGCAGCAACGCCGCCCGTTCATCGGTTTGGCCTGCCAACGCACCACGATCCAGGATCGCCGCCGTCGCCAGCCCCTTGAGCAGATCGCGCACCGCAGGCGCGGCCGCCGAGGTCGTGACCTGCACGGTTTCGCGTTCGGTCACGGGTATGGTCGCGCCCTCGCCGGTCGTGCCGCGATAGGCGTCGTCCAGAAAGCCGCCCGCCCCTGCCGGGGCATCGAACCAATCCGCGATCGCGGCGCCGATCTGATCGGCGGTGGTCAGCCCCGCTGTGACGGCCTCGAGGCTGTCCAGCATCTGATCAGCCGGAACCAGCGGCGGCTGGTCGCTGGCCAGACCCGACAGCAGATAGCGGTTGCTGTCCATCCCGTTCAGCCGCTGGATGACGGTGTTCAGGGCATTGGCGACTTCGGTCGCGCGGGTGCCAAGCTGGGCGGTGCTGGCCGCAAAGGGATCGCTCAGCAGGTTCACGCCCAGATCGTTCGTGACCGAACGGACCCCGCTGAAGACATCCTGGATCGCTTGCAGCTGGACCGCCGCCTCGGCGGCGTTCTGCTGCAGCTGCGTGGTCCGCGACAGGCGGCCCTCGATCTCGTTCAGGGCCCGGGTGTTCCCCTCCAGCCTTTGCCCCAGATCCGCGACCTCGCCCGAGGACATTTCCTGCGTCAGGGTCGTCATCGTGGTCTTCAGCCTGTTGGTCGCCTGCTGCATCGCATAGTTGCGGGCCTGATCGCCGATACTGTTCAAGCTCATGATTCAAATCCCCAGAATCTGGTCTAGCATCTCGTCCACGGCACGCAGCACACGCGCATTGGCGGCATAGCTCTGTTCATATTGCAGCAATTTCTGCATCTCGGCGTCGCTGTCCACGCCGTCGGCCAGGATGCTGGACTGGATGGTCGACTGGCGGCTGCTGCGAATGGCCAGGTCCGCATCCGAATTCACGCGGCCCGTCGACACTTTCGCCTCCAGGGTGCCAAAGCGCGTCCCCAGCGTGGCCGTGCCCTGCAAACCGTCGGATGTCGGTGCGCGCGCGGCATCCAGCGCGGCGATCATCCCGTTCAGGATGCCCGACGCCCCCACCGGCCCCTGCGCTGCGGCCTGCAGGCCGTCGCGCAAACGCCAGGCTGCGCCGTCAAGGGCGGCATTGAGGATCAACCGACCGGCAAGACCCGTGATACTTGCGACGCTGGCCTTGGCACCCTGATCCGTGAACAACCCCGCATCCCCTGCGGCAAGGGTGGGGTCAACCTGCGGTCCTGACAGGCGTTCCTGAAGGTCGAAGGCCAGAGCGTCCAGGTCGGCTTGCAGATCCGGGCCCAATTCGTCGCGGATCTGGAAATTCGCCTGCAACGAACCACCACTGAACAGGCGCATCTGGGCCTGGCTCAGGGGCGTGCCGTTGAAGGTCAGCAGTTGCAGCGGCGCTCCGACCGTCTGGCCTGCCGTGACCTGGGACGCGCCTTGGAATTCGATCCGCGCCGGCAGGCTGCCATCCAGAAGCACCGCCCCTTCGGCGGTGAAAAGTGCCACCCGCCCCGCATCGCGCGTGACCTCCTGCACGGGAACGATGCCCGCGATGCGGTCGATCACCTGCTGGCGTTCATCCATCAGCGGAGAGGCGTCAGTCCCATCCGCATCCAGCACCGCGATGCGCGCGTTCAGATAGGCCACCCGCTCCAACGACGCATTCAGCACCGCCACATCCGAGGCGATCCCCTGTTGTGCCGTGCTGCGCGCCTCCTGGACGGCGGTCGAGGCGTCGTTCAATCGGTTCGCCAGGCTGCCTGCCGTCGCGACGACCTGCGCCAGGCGCAGATCGTCATCGGGGCGCGTCGCAGCCGCGCCCAACGCCGCCTGAAAATCGTTCAGCGCCGCCCCAAGCGATCCGGCCTGTCCAGGAAGGCCCACCGTGGCCTCCATCCGAACCTGAAAGGCGTTCTTCGTACTGGCGGCCGACAGGGCGGATCCGGCCAGACGCGATTCCGTCAACAGGCTCGAGTTGACGATCCGGGCGATGCCATCGACCCGGACCCCGCCCGTGACGGTCTGCGAACTGACCTGCATGTCGCGACGGGCATAGCCGGGCGTCATGACGTTCGACAGGTTTGCAGCCACCGTTTCGGTGCCGCGCGCCGTCGCGGTCAGACCTGACATGGCGCTGGATATGGCCTTGGCAATGCTCATTCATGGCCTCCTGCTGGCGACGATCAGCGTTTGATGTTGGTGGTTTCCTGCAGCATTTCATCGACGGTCTGGATGATCTTCGCATTCGAGGAATAGGCCCGCTGCGTGGTGATCAGATCCGTCAGTTCCTGCGCGATATCCGTGGTCGAGGATTCGCGCGCATAGCCCGCGATCGCCCCCGTCGGTCCGTCGCCCGCATTCCACAGGAAGAAGCTGCCCGAGGCCAGGGAGGGCTTGAAGGCCTGGCCTTCCAGCGCGATCAACCCGTTGGGGTTCGACACGTTCACGACCGGCACCCGGTACAATGTCTTGACGAAACCGGTGTCATAGGTGGCGTTCACCTTGCCCTCGGCATCGACCTCGACCGTGACCAGCTGCCCCACGGGAGAGCCGTTGCGCGAGATGTTCGAGGACGAGAAGCTGGTCGCAAGCTGCTTCAGCCCCGCATCGCTGCCCGGTATGCCGATGAACATGTCCAGCGCGCCGCCGCCAACCTCCAGGGGGACGGTTCCCGTGTCGACGTCATAGGGCAGGCCCGAAATCTGCGTGACCTCCTTGATGGTGCCGCCGGCCTCCTGGCTGTCGTCGAATTCGATCTGGAAGGACGAGATGACCGCATCACCCGAGGCACTGTCGCGGATTTCGACCATCCAGGTGTTGGTCAACTGTCCGTCCAGACTCGCGACGGGCGTGAAGGACATGTCCAGCGATTCCGACGTCCCCAGGTTTCCGAAGTATTCGACCTTGAGCGGCAGGGTCGCGCCGGTGCCATCCGGGCCGGTATCGGTGGCGGGCAGGTTCGCACCGATGCGGACCTGCGTCGTCGGGTCACCCACGGATTTGTTCGCATCGATACGGATCGGTTCAAGCGCGGTCGGGGTGTCGCGCGACACCAGTGGCATGCTGCCATCCGACGCCGTGGGCCATCCCATCAGCACCAGCCCGCTTTCGGTGCGCAACAGGCCCTGTGCATCGGGGCGGAAGGATCCGGTGCGGGTCATCATCAGGTTGGGCTGGTTGCCGCTGGCGACATCCGCCGCCCCGGCAACCGGCAGAAACCCGCGCCCCGTCATCGCCAGATCCAGCGGGTTCGAGGTCGTCACGACCGCCCCATCCTGAGAGATGATGCGCTGCGTGGCGCCCCTGACGCCCCCCGCCGTGTAAAGCCCGGTGCCCTGCCCCACGACCATCGAGTCGAATTCGGTTTCGACGCGCTTGTAGCCATAGGTCGAGGCGTTCGCGATATTGTCCGAGATGGTCCCGAGCCGCGACGAGTTTGCCGCCAGCCCGGCCACGCCGGCATTCATTGCAGAGGAGATGGACATGGACAGACACCCTTCCGGTTCAGTGTTGTCCATCAATCTGTCCGACAAGGCTTAAGATTCGGATAATGCCGGGCTAGCGCAGCAGAATCAGTTCGATCCGGTTGTTTTCCGGGGCCATCGGATTGCCCGAACGGTTCTTGCGGTCGGCATATCCGCTGACGCGCTGGATGCGCTTTTCGTCAAAGCCCGCCCGTTCCAGCAGGTTGCGCACAGTATGCGCGCGGGCGTCCGACAGGGGCCAGACGGGGTTCGCGACCATCATCTCGGGATAGGCGCGCACATGGCCCGACAACGCGATCTGGTTGCGCGTGCGGCCGATGACCCGGGCGATCACCGCGACCAGATCGGTCAGCGCGGGCATGGGTTGGCCGGTATCCTCGACGAACAGGGGGGCGTCTGTCAGATCGGTCAGTTCGATGACCAGCCCTTCGTCGGTCATGCGGGTGACGACATGCTTCAGCAGGTTGGTCAGCTGCATGGATTCGGCGCCCGTCCCGGTCAGGCTGTCCTGGACCGCCTTGGCGACCTGGTCGAAATCGCCGGCGCGGTCGCTATCGGGCAAGGCTGCCTGGATGGCGTGGCGAAGGCCTTCTTCGGTGCCGTCGCCGGCCGCGCCCATGCTGCGGGACACGCTTGGGGTGAAATACTGGGCCAGCCCCTTGCGCTGTTCCTCGCTGGTGGCGTTCAGCAGCCACATCAGCAGGAAGAAGGCCATCATGGCCGTCACGAAATCCGCATAGGCGACCTTCCATGCGCCGCCATGATGGCCGCCCTCCGGAGCGGCCTCGATCCGTTTGATGATGATCGGCGCTCCATTCGCACCCTTGCCCCCAGCCATGTCGCCAACCCTTCCTAAATGTCAGGGACCAATGTCGCCCCTGACAGGGTTGCAAACAAGTTAACGCATCAAATGCGCGCTATTTGGCGGGCCTCAGTCATAGCTGCGCCGATCCTCGATCACCTTGCCATCATTGGGCAGGCTGCCGACGGGAACCAGCTGGACCTCGGCCTTCAGCTTCAGCGTGTCCAGGATGCTTCCCTCATATCCCGATGCGTTGTCCGAGGCGGTTTCCAGCTGGACCGTCATCACATCCATCTGGTCGCGCCGATCGGCGATGACACGGGCCCGGGCGATGTCGGGATGGCGGGCGACCAGCGCCGCGACCTGTTCGGGGCGCACGAACATCCCCTTGATCTTGGTCGTCTGATCGGCACGACCCAGCCACCCCTTGATGCGCATATTGGTGCGGCCACAAGGGCTTGTGCCGGTCATCACCGCCGACAGGTCGCCCGTCGCAAAGCGGATCAGCGGGTAATCGGGGTTCAGCGTGGTGACCAGAACCTCGCCCACCTCGCCCTCGGCGACCGGGTCGCCGGTGCCGGGACGGACGATCTCGACGATGACGCCCTCATCGACGATCATCCCCTCCAGCGCCTCGCTTTCATAGGCGATATTGCCCAGATCGGCGGTGGCATAGCATTGCCGCGTGACGATGCCCCGGTCGGCATAGGCCTGGCGCAAGGACGGGAACAGCGCACCGCCACCGACGACGGCGCGGGTAAAGGACAGGACCTCGCCCATCTGATCGGCACGATCCAGGATCACCTTCAGGAAATCGGGCGTCCCGGCATAGCATGTGGTGCCGATATCGACCGCGGCGCGGACCTGCAGTTCGGTCTGGCCGGTCCCCGCGGGCAGCACCGCGGCATCGACCGCCCGCGCCCCGGATTCGAACATCATCCCCGCAGGCGTCAGGTGATAGCCGAAACAGTTCTGCACGATGTCACCGCGCCCCACGCCCGCAGCATGCAGGAACCGCCCCAACCGCCACCAGTCGCCGTCGCGCCGCCCCGGTTCGTAAATGGGACCGGGGCTTTGAAAGACATGGTCGAATTCGGCGGCAAGGCGCGTGGTATAGCCGCCGAAGGGCGGGGATTTGCGCTGCGCCTCGGACAGCTCGGCCTTGCGGATCACGGGCAGGCGCGCCAGGGCCGCGCGGTCGGTCACCTGCGCGGGGTCCACGTCGCGCAGCAACCGCGCCAGGGCCGGTGCGGTCTTGGCCCGCGTGATGGCCAGCGGCAGGGCCGCCGCCAGGGCGCGGTCGCGTTCGCCCTGATCGCGGGTTTCCAGTTCGTCGTAATATGATGCCATGATCGGGTCCCCTCAGGCCAGCCAGCGCTTGCGGCGGCGATAGCTGCGCGTGTCGCGGAAGGATTTGCGCCCTTCGTCGGACATGCCCAGATAGAATTCCTTGACGTCGGGGTTCTCGCGCAGCTCGCTGGCCAGGCCCTCCATGACGACGCGGCCGTTTTCCAGGATGTAACCCTCGTGGGCATAGCGCAGGGCGACGTTGGTGTTCTGTTCGGCCAGAAGGAAGGTGACGCCTTCGCCTTCGTTCACGGCCTTCACGATCTGGAAGATCTGTTCGACCAGCTGCGGGGCCAGGCCCATGGAAGGTTCGTCCAGCAGGATCATCTCGGGGCGCGACATCAGGGCGCGACCCATCGCGACCATCTGCTGTTCCCCCCCCGAGGTGTATCCCGCCTGGCTCTTGCGGCGTTCGCGCAAGCGGGGGAAATACTCATAGACCATCTCCAGGTCGCGCTTGACCGCGGCACCGCCATCGGCGCGGGTATAGGCCCCGGTCAGCAGGTTTTCCTCGACCGTCAGATGTTCGAAACAGTGGCGGCCCTCCATCACCTGGATGACGCCCTTCTTGACCAGGGCGGCCGGGTTCTGGCGGGCGACCTTTTCCCCCTTGTAGGTGATGCTGCCCTTGGTCACTTCACCCCGTTCGCTGGCCAGCAGGTTCGAAATGGCCTTCAGCGTGGTCGTCTTGCCCGCCCCGTTGCCCCCTAAAAGCGCGGTGATCCCGCCCTTGGGCACGGACAG
Source organism: Paracoccus sp. SM22M-07 (assembly GCF_001887735.1). Classification (NCBI taxonomy): domain Bacteria; kingdom Pseudomonadati; phylum Pseudomonadota; class Alphaproteobacteria; order Rhodobacterales; family Paracoccaceae; genus Paracoccus; species Paracoccus sp. SM22M-07. The sequence goes on along the minus strand of NZ_JPKW01000002.1, from coordinate 69,624 downwards.
GCTGACGCCCTTCAGCACCAGGATGACGTGATTGTAGATCACCTCGATATTGTTGACTTCCAGCAGCGTCTCGCGGTGTTCGGCGTCGAACATGGGGCGGCCCCTCTTGATGATGGGACCGGCGGCGGATGACCCCGCCGCCGGACAGGGATCAGTTGCAGCGCGGGGTCAGGCCGGCTTCCTGCGCATAGGCGGCGCTGTCTTCCTTGACCAAGGGGTCCAGGATCTCGGCATCCGGTTCGATGAAATCGGTGATCAGGTTCCACTGACCGGCCGCCGCGTCCCATTGCTGGATACGTCCCAGACCGTCACCACCGTGGTTTTCGCAGGACAGCTTGATCGGGGCACCGAAGTCCGGCAGGCCCAGCTCGACCATGCGTTCGGCGGTGATGTCCAGCGCCTCGAAACCGTCGCGCATCTGGGCGGCGTTGATCTCGGCGGTGCCCGCCAACTCCTGCGCCTTGGCGATCGCCTCGGCGATGACCAGCGCGGCATAGGCGCCGCGCGAATAGAGCACGGTGCCCGTCTGGTCGCCCGCACCCGCGGCCTTGCCCGTGTCATAGACATATTGCTTCAGGTCGTCATAGAGCGGGTAGTCCTGCCCCACGCCGTGGAAGGTCAGCGCTTTGTATCCTTCCGCCCCGGCCCCTGCGGGCTTCACGTCGTTTTCCGAACCCGACCACCAGATGCCGATGAACTTGTCCATTGGAAAGCGGATGTTCACGGCCTCCTGGATGGCGACCTGGTTCATGACGCCCCAGGCATACATGATGACATAGTCGGGCTTGTCGCGGCGGATCTGCAGCCATTGCGATTTCTGTTCCTGGCCGGGCGCATCGACGGGCAGTTCCGACAGCTCGAACCCGTGCTTCTTGGACAGTTCCTGCAGAGTGCGGATCGGTTCCTTGCCATAGGCGCTGTTGTGATAGACCAGCGCGATCTTCTTGCCCTTCAGATCGCCCCCCTCCTGATCCAGGATGTGCTTCACCGCGACCGAGGCGCCGTCCCAATAGTTGGCGGGCGCGTTGAACACCCATTCGAAGACCGACCCGTCCTTGGCCGATGTCCGGCCATAGCCGGGCGTATAGAGCGGGATGCCGTCGACGCCGATCTTGGGGATCAGCTGATAGGTGATGCCCGTGGACAGCGGGTTCAGCACCAGCGGGTTCTGGGATTTCAGCGCCTCATAGCACTCGACCCCTTTTTCGGTGTTATAGGCGGTTTCGCATTCGGGGACCTGAACCTTCTGCCCGCCGATGCCGCCGTCGCGTTCGTTCAGCAGCGTGAAGTAATCGGCAAAGCCGTCGGCATAGGGGATGCCATTGGCGGCATAGGGGCCGGTCCGATAGGACATGTTGGGCACGACCAGATCGGCCATGGCAGGCGCTGCGACCGTCAGGGCTGCGGCAACCAGTGCGGGGAACGTCAGTTTCATGCGGGTCTCCTCCCAGAGATGTGCGATGCCGGTTGCCCGGTTCTTCGATGAAAGCTTAGTGCGGGAACGGCCACAGCCGCAGCTTTTCCTTGGTCAGCGACCACAGACGGGCCAGCCCGTGCGGCTCGACGATCAGGAAGGTCACGATCAGCGCGCCGACGATCATCAGTTCGATATGAGCGGCCAGATCGGTGGGCCAGCCAAGGTTGCCGACCAGCAGGTTCTTCAGCAGCACCGGCAGCAGGACCAGGAAGGCCGCGCCCGCGAAACTGCCAAAGATGCTGCCCAGGCCGCCGATGATGATCATGAACAGCACCAGAAAGCTCTTGTTGATGCCGAAGGCCTCGCCCACTTCGGCCGCGCCCAGATAGACCGCGAACAGAAGCGCGCCGGCGATGCCGATGAAGAAGCTGCTGACGGCAAAGGCCGACAGTTTTGCGCGCAGGGGGTTCACGCCGATGATCTCGGCGGCGATGTCCATGTCGCGGATGGCCATCCAGCGCCGCCCGATGCTGCCACGGGTCAGGTTGCGCGCCATCCAGGCCAGCAGGAAGGCGAAGACCAGGCAGACCAGGTATTTCGCCGGGGCGGTGGCTGCGGGTCCGCTGATGGCATGGTCCATGAAGGTCCGCGTCGGCGCCGTGATCTGCCCCGAGGCCGAATAGTTGTAGAACCACGGCACCTTGTTGAACAGCCACACCAGGAAGAACTGCGCGGCCAGCGTGGCGACGGCCAGATAGAACCCCTTGATCCGCAGCGACGGCAGGCCGAACAGCACGCCCACGATGGCGGTGATGATGCCTGCCAGCACCACATGGATCAGCAGGCTGACATCGGGAAACGCGGTCATCAGCTTGTAGACCGAATAGGCGCCCACGGCCATGAAGCCGCCGGTTCCCAGGCTGACCTGACCCGCATAGCCCGTCAGGATGTTCAGCCCGAGGGCCGCGATCGCATAGATCAGGAAGGGGACCAGGACCGCGCTGGCCCAATAGTCGTTGATGACGAAGGGCACGATCCCAAAGGCCACCGCGACCACCGCGTAATATCCCCAGCGTTCTAGCTTGATCGGAAAGGTCTGGCTATCGTCCCGGTAGCTTGTCTTGAAATCGCCTGCCTCACGATACAGCATCGCGGCTCTCCTCTAATGCGTCCTTTCGCAGGGGCGCATCGCCCCCGCAGCCCCGCGCGATATCCACCCTCACACCCGCTCGATGATGCGTTCGCCGAACAGGCCCTGGGGTCTGAAGACCAAGAACAGCAGCGCCAGCACATAGGCGAACCAGTTCTCGGTCGCGCCACCGACCATCGGGCCGATGGAAAATTCGAACAGCTTCTCGCCCACACCGATGATCAGCCCGCCGACGATCGCGCCGGGGATCGAGGTGAAACCGCCCAGCATCAGGACCGGCAGCGCCTTGAGCGCGATCAGCGACAGGCTGAACTGGACGCCCGATTTCGTGCCCCACATGATGCCCGCGACCAGCGCCACGAAGCCCGCGATCGACCAGACCATCACCCAGATGAAGCGCAGGCTGATGCCCACCGACAACGCCGCCTGATGGTCGTCGGCCACGGCGCGCATGGCGCGTCCCTGCTTGGTGTATTGCGCAAAGGCGACCAGGGCCGCGACCAGCGCCGCCGCGATCACCGTGGCCCAGATGTCCAGCCGGTCGATGAAATAGCCATAGCCGAACCAGCTGTCCGTCACGCTCTCGATGCTTTCGGAAATGCCCTGCGGCAGGCCCACGTCCAGTGTCTTGATATCGGCGCCCCACATGACGTCGCCCAGCCCCTCAAGGAAATAGGCCAGGCCGATCGTCGCCATGAACAGGATGATCGGTTCCTGTCCGACAAGGTGCTGCAGGACCAGCTTCTCGATCAGGAAGGCCAGCCCCACCATGACCAGCGCCGTCAGCGCGACGGCCAAGACGGATGGCACCGTCCAGCCGAAATGATGCAGGCTGGTGCCGAAGGCCGCGTTGATCAGATGCGCGAAGGGCACCTGCCCGTTCTGGATGCCCACCAGCGTCAGCGCCGCAAACAGCGCCAGCACGCCCTGGGCATAGTTGAACACCCCCGACGCCTTGAAGATCAGGACGAAGCCAAGCGCCACCAGCGCGTACATCACGCCCGTCATCAACCCGTTCAGCATCACCTCGGATGCGAAGATCAGCTGCTCCATCACAGGCTCCTTTTCATGCGGGGTTCGATCGGGCGGGGTTCGGTGCGGCGGTCATTCATGGGCCACCCCCAGATAGGCGTCGATCACCTGCTGGTTGTTGCGGACCTCGTCGGGGGTGCCGTCGCCGATCTTGCGGCCGTAATCCATCACGACCACGCGGTCGGACAGGTCCATCACCACGCCCATGTCATGTTCGATCAGGCAGATCGTCGTGCCGAATTCGTCGTTCACGTCCAAGATAAAGCGGGACATGTCCTCCTTTTCCTCGACATTCATGCCGGCCATCGGTTCGTCCAGCAGCAGCAGCTGCGGTTCGGCAGCCAGGGCGCGCGCCAGTTCGACCCGCTTCTTCAGGCCATAGGGCAGGCGACCGACGGGCGTCTTGCGGATGTTCTGGATTTCCAGAAAGTCGATGATCCGTTCGACGGCGGCGCGGTTCTCGTTCTCCTCGCGCTCGGCCGGGCCCCACCACAGGGCCTGGTACAGGAAGCCCGCCTTCATCTTCTTCAGGCGGCCGGTCATGATGTTGTCCAACACGCTCATCCCGTCAAAGAGGGCGATGTTCTGGAAGGTCCGCGCGATGCCCAGGCCCGCCACCTGATGCGGCTTCATGGCCTGACGGCGCTGGCCCTTGAACCAGACCTCGCCCTCCTGCGGGTGATAGAAGCCGGAAACCACGTTCAGCATGCTGGACTTGCCGGCGCCGTTCGGGCCGATGATGGCGCGGATCTCGCCCTGGCGGATGTCGAAGCTGATATCCTTGATGGCCACCACGCCGCCGAAACGCAGGGTGATGTTCTTCAGCTCCATCAGCTTGCCGCCGATCTGGCGCCCGTCGGCGGTGATATAGCCGTCACTGGTCATGCTGTTCATTGCGCCGCCACCTTCGTTTGTGCCGCATCGCCAAAGACCGGCACGTCCATGATCTGCAGCGTCGCGCTGATATGTCCCTTGCGGCCATCTTCATAGGTGACCTCGGTGCGGGTATGGATGCTGTCGGACCCGTCATAGAGCGCGCCCACCAGATCGGCGAATTTCTCGTTGATGACGGCGCGGCGGACCTTGCGGGTGCGCGTCATCTCGCCGTCATCGGGGTCCAGTTCCTTGTGCAGCACCAGAAAGCGATGCACCTGGCAGCCCGACAGCATCGGGTCCTGCGCCACCGACCGGTTCACCTCGGTGATATGCTCGCGGATCGAGGCATAGACCTGCGGGTGCCCCGCCAGTTCCTGATAGCTGGAATAGGCGATGTTGTTGCGCTCCGCCCAGTTGCCCACCGCCGACAGGTCGATGTTGATCATCGCCGTGCAGAAATCGCGCCCGTTGCCGATGACCACGGCCTCCAGGATGCTGGGATAGAACTTCAGTTTGTTCTCGACATATTTGGGCGCGAACATCGTGCCATCGGCCATCTTTCCGACATCCTTGGCGCGGTCGATGATGCGCAGATGGCCCGTCGCTTCTTCGAAGAAGCCCGCATCGCCCGTGGCGACCCAGCCCTCGGCGTCCTTGGTCGATGCCGTGCTGTCGGCATTCTTGTAATATTCGACGAAGGTGCCGGGGCTGCGATAGTAAACCTCGCCATTGTCGCCGATGCGGACCTCGACGCCGGGGCTGGGCACGCCGACCGTGTCGGACCGCACCTGCCCGTCAGGCTGCTGGGTGATGAAGACCGAGGCCTCGGTCTGGCCGTAAAGCTGCTTGAGGTTGATGCCCAGGCTGCGATAGAAATCAAAGATCTCGGGGCCGATCGCCTCTCCGGCGGTATAGCCCACGCGGACGCGGCTCAGGCCCAGCGTGTTCTTCAGTGGCCCGAAGACGAAGATGCGGCCCAAGCCATAGGCCAGCTTGTCCCCGAACGACACCGTCTTGCCGTCCAGCAGCGCAGGCCCGGCGCGATGGGCGACCGCCATGCCGCGCTTGAACAGCCAGCGCTTGATGCGGCCCGCATCCTCCATGCGGATCATCACCGATGTCAGCTGGGTTTCGAAAACCCGCGGCGGGGCAAAGAAATAGGTCGGCCCGATCTCGCGCATGTCGGTCATCATCGTGTGCGCGCCCTCGGGGCAGTTCACGGTGAAGCCCGACCAGACCGCCTGCCCCATCGAGAAGATGAAATCGCCCACCCAGGCCATCGGCAGATAGGCGACGATCTCCTCGCCCTCGGTCAGGTGGTCGAATTCGCTGCTGTTCTTGGCGGTTTCGATGATGTTGCGGTTCGACAGCACGACGCCCTTGGGCTTGCCGGTGGTGCCGCTGGTATAGAGCATGACGCAGGTGCTGTCGTAATCCAGCGCCGCCGTCCGCGCGTCCAGTTCCGCCCCCAGGCGGCTGGCGGCCTTGCGGCCCCGATCCTGCAGGTCGGCCACGGAAGTCATGCGGGCATGGTCGTATTTCCGCAAGCCCCGCGCGTCGGTATAGATGATGCGGTCGATCGCATCGATGGTGCGTTCGACCTCAAGGACCTTGTCCACCTGTTCCTGGTCGCCGCAGATCACCATGCGCGCGCCGCAATGGCCCAGCACATAGGTCATCTCCTCGGCGACGGCGTCCTGGTACAGCGGCACGGGGATCGCACCGCACATCTGGGCCGCGATCATGCCCCAGTAATGGGCCGGACGGTTGCGCCCGATGATGGCCACATGGTCGCCGGGGTTCAGCCCCAGGTCCAGCATGCCCAACGCCATGGCGCGGATTTCGTCGGCCGCCTGCGACCAGGTCCAGCTTTGCCAGATCCCGTATTCCTTTTCGCGGTAAGCCGGCCGGTCGCCGAAACGGGCCACATTCCGCGCCAGAAGCGCGGGAATAGAACGCAATTCGCCCAAAGGCGTCTGCCGGTCCGTCATGTCTCCTCCCTCGTTGCGCGAAAGGCGCAATGCCGCCCGTGACCTCCTCCGCCACGGCGACGCGTTTACTGTCACGGCCAATCTTTGCCGCAGTTTGTCCCAATTCCAACAAAATGTTACGACGCTTCCGCAGAAGATGCCCCGATGCTATCGATGATCCACGATCATCAGTGGGGGGCCGATGCATCACGACGACCAGCAGGCCGGCGCCTTGAACAAGGCGCGCCTTCGTGCCGACCTGACGCGCTCGGGGCTAAACCTGATCGGACAGGCGCTGTCGATCTTCGATGCCGACCTGCAATTGGCGGTCGCCAACAACCAGTACCAGGCGATGTTCGACCTGCCCGACGCGCTGACCCGGCCCGGCGCCAGCTTCGAGGAGACGATCCGCTTCCTGGTCCTGCGCGGCGAATACGGACCCCAGGACGACCCCGAGGCCTCGGTCGCCTATCGCGTGGCCCAGGCCCGCCAGTTCCAGCCGCATTACTTCGAACGCCAGCGCGCCGATGGCCGGTGGGTCGCGGTCGAAGGCGCGCCCCTGAGCCAGGGCGGATGGGTCACCGTCTATACCGACATCACCGACATCAAGCGCCAGGAAACGTTGCTGCGCGCCCGTTCGGCGGAACTGTCCGACCAGGTCCTGCAGAATGCCGAACGTCTGGCCGCCGCGAACCGCCAGCTGGCCGCGACCAACGCCGCCCTGTCCGAGGCGCAGCGCATCCTGACCCGGACCGAGGCCCGCACCCGCCAAGTGACCGAGATGGTGCCCGCCCATATCGCCCATATGGATGCGCAGTTCCGTTATACCTTCTCGAATCGCAGGCTGCCGTCGATCTTTCCGGGCGCGGCGGATGACATCGTCGGGCTGACGGTGGAACGCGCGCTTGGGGCGCAGACCTTTGCCACGCTGCTGCCCTACATGACGCGTGCGCTGGCGGGCGATCCGCAGGTCTTCGAGATCACCCACCCCACCTCGGGCCGCCGCATCCGCATCGCCCTGACGCCCGACCGGCAGGGGGCCGGCGTCTATATCCTCTCGACCGATGTCAGCGCCGAGGTCCAGGCCCGCGAGGCGCTGGCCCATGCCGGCAAGCGCAGCCTGGCCGCCCAGCTGACATCGGGGATGGCCCATGATTTCGGCAACCTGCTGACGATCATCCTGGGGCTGCAGGGTCGCCTGGCCGCCCGCGACCTGCCCCCCGATGCGGCCCAGGACGTCCAGGCGACCCTTGCGGCCGCACGGCGCGGGGCCGATCTGCTGAACCGGCTGGCGCGGATCAGCGGCGAACGCGACCTGTCGCTGCACCCGGTGGACCTGCCCGCGCTGTGCCGGCAGGTGGCGACCCTGGCGCGCCCGTCCCTGTCCGAGGGGACGCGGCTGGACCTGCATCTGGCGAGCGTTCCCGGCCCCCTGCTGCTGGACCCCGACGCGCTGCAGGATTCCCTGCTGAACCTGATCCTGAACGCCGATGCCGCGACCGGGCCGGGGGGCTGCATCACGCTGCAGGCGGGGCGGGGGGGCGACTGGCTGCAGATCGCGGTCAGCGATACCGGCCCCGGTTTCACCCCCGAGGCCCTGACCCGCGCCACCCAGCCCTTCTTCACCACCAAGGGCGGCCAGGGATCGGGGCTGGGCCTGTCGATGGTCTATGACCAGACCAAGCTGGTGGGGGGCACCTTGCGGCTGGAAAACACCCCTACCGGTGCCCGCGTGACGCTGCGCCTTCCCTGGCGTCCGGTCGTGCCCCAGTTGGTGCTGCTGGTCGAGGATGACGATGCGATCCGCGCGCAGGTGCGCGACCAGCTGACGGGCCTGGGCCATGCCGTGATCGAAGCCGCGTCCCTGGCCGAGGCCAGCGCCCTGACCGACCTTCCCGGCCTGACGCTGATCCTGTCCGACATCCAGCTGGGCGACGGGCTGGGGCTTGACCTTGCGGCGCCGGTGCCGATCCTGCTGATGACATCCTTGCCGCCGGGCGATGCGCTGCGCTGTCGCAACGCCGGGCCGGTGCTGACCAAACCCTTCACCTCCGCGCGCCTTGCCGCTGCGCTGGCCCTGGCCACGAAAGACCAGCCATGACCGATGCCCCGCTGATCGCCATCCTGGACGACGAACCTCAGATCCGGCACCTGCTGTCGCAGGCCCTGGAACAGGCGGGCTTCCGCACCCAGTGCTTTGCCCGCGCCACCGAATTCGAGGCGGCGCTGCGCCGCATCACGCCCGATGTCTGCCTGATCGATCTGGGCCTGCCCGACCGCGACGGGTTGGCCGTGGTGCATCGGCTGGCGATGGATTCGGGGGCGGCGATCATCATCATCTCGGGGCGGTCGCAGGTGCAGGACCGGATCACCGGGCTGGAGCTGGGCGCCGACGATTACATCATCAAGCCCTTCGAACCCTCCGAGGTCGTGGCCCGCATCCGCGCCCGCCTGCGCAAGCCCGCCCAGGCCCAGACCCGCAGCGCCCGCACCCTGCGCTTTGCCGGGTGGAGCGCCGATTTCGACCGTTACCTGCTGACATCCCCCGAAGGGGTGGAAACCCCCCTCAGCCATGCCGAGGCCGAGGTGCTGCGCATGTTCACCGACAATCCGCGCCGCCTGATCACCCGCGCCCAGATGCTGGAGACGCTTGGCGGGGCTGCGGGCGACAGCTTTGACCGGGCGATGGACGTGCGCATCTCGCGGCTGCGCACCAAGCTGGGCGAAGATCCGAAAAACCCGCGCCTGATCAAGACGATCTATGGCGCGGGCTATATCTTTCTTGCGGAACTGGATTGAGGTCAGAGGCGTGGGGGCTGCCCCCCCGCCTCCGCCTGCCCGTCAGGACGGGCCGTGGTCAGGCGTCGCGGTCCCAGCCGCTGATGGCCTTGCTGTCCATGAACTCCTCCAGGCCCATGATGCCCCCTTCGCGCGCCCGGCCCGATTTCTTGACCCCGCCGAAGGGCGCCCCGGCCCCCCGCGATTCGCCGTTCATCTCGACCATGCCCGCGCGCAGCTGACGCGCCACGCGGTTGCGCCGGGCGCCGTCCTGCGACTGGACATAGTTCGTCAGGCCATAGGGCGTGTCATTGGCGATGCGGATCGCCTCCTCCTCATCCTCGAAGGGGATGATCGACAGGACGGGACCAAAGATCTCCTCGCGCGCGATGGTCATCTCGTTCGTCACGTCGGCAAAGACCGTCGGGCGCACGAAATAGCCCCGGTTGACGCCTTCGGGCAGGCCGGTGCCGCCGGCGGTCAGGCGCGCGCCTTCGTCGATGCCCTTCTGGATCAGGCCCTGGATCTTGTCCCACTGGGCCTTGCTGATGACGGGACCGATATGGCGGCCATCGGCATGGGCGCTGGCGACCTTGGTGTCGTTGGCGACCTGCGTGGCGACCTCGACCGCGCGGTCATAGGCCGAACGCTCGACCAGCATGCGGGTGGGGGCGTTGCAGGACTGGCCGGTATTGTTGAAGCAATGCTTGGCGCCGCGGGCGACCGCCGCATCGTCGGCATCGGCAAAGACGATGTTGGCGCCCTTGCCGCCCAGTTCCAGCACCACCTTCTTCAGGCTGTCGGCGGCCGCCTTGGTGATGGCGATGCCCGCGCGGGTCGACCCGGTAAAGCTGATCATCTCGACATCGTCATGGGTGGACAACTGCGTGCCGACGCCCGGACCGTCGCCATGGACCATGTTGAAGACGCCCTTGGGCAGGCCCGCCTCCTCCAGGATCTCGGCGAAGACGATGGAGCTGAGCGGCGCGATCTCGGAGGGTTTCAGCACGCAGGTATTGCCCGCCAGCAGCGCCGGGATGACCTTCAGCGTCACCTGGTTCATCGGCCAGTTCCAGGGCGTGATCAGCCCCACGACCCCGACCGGTTCCCAGGATATCATCGTGGTGGGCGCATGATCGCCCAAGGGCCGCACGAACTGGAAGTCGCGGAAGGCGTCGATGAAATTGGTGATGTGGAAGGTGCCGCTGGCGACCTGGTTGTTCAGCGACATCTCGGCCGGCGCGCCCATTTCATGGCTGATGGCCCAGGCCATGTCCCCGGCCCGCTTCTGATAGATTTCTCGACCTTCGCCAGGCGTTCGGCGGGCGGCGTGGCGGACCATGCCGGGAAGGCACGCTTGGCGGCGGCGACGGCGGCATCGGTATCGGCCTGGTCGCCCANGTGCCGCTGGCGACCTGGTTGTTCAGCGACATCTCGGCCGGCGCGCCCATTTCATGGCTGATGGCCCAGGCCATGTCCCCGGCCCGCTTCTGATAGATCTCGAGGATCTTCTCGACCTTCGCCAGGCGTTCGGCGGGCGGCGTGGCGGACCATGCCGGGAAGGCACGCTTGGCGGCGGCGACGGCGGCATCGGTATCGGCCTGGTCG
>NZ_JPKW01000002.1:0-58767 GCF_001887735.1 Paracoccus sp. SM22M-07 | reverse complement strand
TCTCGACCTTCGCCAGGCGTTCGGCGGGCGGCGTGGCGGACCATGCCGGGAAGGCACGCTTGGCGGCGGCGACGGCGGCATCGGTATCGGCCTGGTCGCCCAGGCTGATAACGGCCACGGCTTCCTCGGTCGAGGGGTCGATCACCTCGAGGTCGCGCGGGGTCGCGGGTGCCACCCATGCGCCGTCGATAAAGAATTTGCGCTTGTTCAGAACCTGGGACATCGGACTCTCCTGCTCCATGATTGGGGCACAGCCTGTCACCGCCGCCCCGCCGCCGCAAGCCCGCGATGCGGGGCGGATCGACCACTGGCATTCCCGAAAGGGCTGCTTATGTTGAAGCCAACGCAACCCATGGAAAGGACACCGCATGTCCCTGCGCATCAACGACATCGCCCCCGATTTCACCGCCGATTCGACCGAAGGGCAGATCAGCTTCCATGACTGGATCGGCGACAGCTATGCGATCGTCTTCAGCCATCCGCGCGATTTCACGCCGGTCTGCACCACCGAATTCAGCGCGGTCGCCCAGCTGGCCCCGGAATTCGAACAGCGCAACACCAAGGTGCTGGGCGTGTCCGTCGACAGCGTCGATGACCACCAGAAGTGGAAATCCGACATTTCCAAGGTCGCGGGCGCCCCGGCCAATTTCGCCATCATCGACGACAGCGACCTGACGGTGGCAAAGGCCTATGACATGCTGCCCGCGGAATACTATCTGCCGACCGAAGGCCGCACGCCCGCCCATTCGGCGACCGTGCGCACGGTCTTCATCATCGGCCCGGACAAGAAGGTCCGCCTGACGATGACCTATCCGATGTCGGTGGGCCGCAACTTTGCGGAAATCCTGCGGGCGCTGGACGCGGTGCGCAAGACCGATGGCGTGCCGATCGCGACGCCGGCCAACTGGGTGCCGGGTCAGGACGTGATCGTGGCCCTGTCGCTGGACGACAAGGCGGCAGAGGAAAAATTCGGCCCCCTGGACATCAAGCTGCCCTATCTGCGCTATGCCAAGGACCCGGCCTGATCACGGCCAGCCATAGTGACCCAGCAGGGCGGCGATGGCACGGTCATTGCCGCCCTGCCCCTGGGCCGGGCGGTTCACCGACCGCAGGCTGACCACTTGGCTGCTTTCCCATTCCAGGATCCGGGCGCGTTCCCCGATCTTGGCGGGCCGTGAACCGGCCATCCGGTGCATCCAGTAGAGCCAGATGTCATCGGCCCCCGGCGCCAGCCGCATGAACAGGTCGTCGCGCGTGACGTCCGGGTGAAACACCCCCGGCGCATAGATCACCCCCGACACGCCGGTCGGAAAGACCAGCGGCCCGGTTTCGGGCGATGGCAAGTTGTGATCCCACTCTTCGTATCCGGCGGGCCCGCCAGCCGTCATCGTCACGCGATGGGCGCGCAGGCAGGCGACCCCTGCCCCGCCTTGCGCGGCAGCCACCAGCCGCTCCAGCCAGTCGGCGGGATAATAGAGGTCGTCATCCGCCGTCGCGATGAAGGCGTCGGGATGGGCCAACAGCGTCGGCACAATCTTCTTGTAGGACCGCCAGGGCGCACAGGTCCGGATCTCCAACCGGTCCATCGCTGCAATTTCGGGCGGCAGATGGGCATGGTCTTCGTCGTCCAGCCACAGGATCACCCGGTCCGGCTGAACGGTTTGGCGCGTCAGGGCCTGCAAGGTCGGCGCCAATGTCGAAAAGCGCGCGCGATAGCTGGTCAGTGACACGATCAGCGGCGCGGGCAAGCCATGCGGACGACCCGCACGATCGGGGCGCCCGTCGATCTCGGCCAAGGCGCGGGCCTGGCGGCGGCGTTGCTTGAAGCGGCGGAACGCGTCGCGGATCATGGGTTTTCCCACGCGCGCCGCAGCCAACCGATATCGCCGATGCGGCGGTACCATTTGTGGCCGCGACCCGCAAAGACGTCCTCCATCTTGGGGGCGCCGGCGAACAAGACGATCTTGGCCCCTTCGGGCATGGCCGGATCGCGCAGATAGGACAGAAGATTGCGCGGCACGCAGTCGTTCTTGAAGCTGACGCACCACCCCTTGGGCCAATAATGCAGATGCCCATGCGCGGCCAGCTGGGCCGACTGGAACTGCTGGCTGATCTCGTATCCCGCGGTTGCCGCGGCGGGATCGGCCAGATAGGCGTCCAGCACATAGGCATGGTCCCCGATCCGGTACCGGAAGACGCTGGAATTGCCGACGCTGTGCAGGAACCGGTCGCGGTCCGGATTGATGCGGCGCAGAGGCTTGGCCCGGAACAGGTCGTCGTCGCGGATGATGAAGAAATCGCCCGGCAGGTCGAAGAACGGTGCCAGGTCGTCCACCACCACCAGGTCGATGTCCAGAAAAAGCGCCGTCCCCGACAGGGGCGCATCGGGGCCGCCCAGATCGCGCCGGAACAGCGCCAGCTTGCGCCAGCGCGTGTCGGCATGACCTTCGGGCAGGCCCAGCTCGGGCAGCGGCAGCGCCTCGACCTGCGGATCAAGGCCCGCGGCGTCATCGGTGAAGCAGATGAACCGATGCGGGCGCGCCAGATGCCGCCGGACCTGCGCCGCCAGCCGGTTCACGTCGTCACTGCTGTAAAGCGTGCCCCATTTCATCGTCAGGATCAGGACCGGTTCCATCACGCGTTCTCCTGCAAGGTGATCACCAGCGGACGCCGAAGATACTGGCCGTCAAAGCTGAGGTCGGGGTTGATCGGGTCGATATCCCGCACGGTCGTATCGGCATATCTGCCGGATTTCAGATCCGCTTTGAAGCCTGCCGACAGGTATCTGGCGCGTTCTTGCCATTCCAGGCGCTGGCGGGCCTCTTTCCGGGTCGAAACCCCGCGGCGGGACAACCATGCCCGCGATGTCTTTCGCAAGCGGCGCATGATCGATTCCCGGCGCCCCGACTGAACCAGGGCGGGATCATGGCCCGCGTCGCGAATCATCTGCTGGAACAGCGGAAAGAACTGTCCATGCGGGCTTTGGGGTGAATCGGGTTTCAGCCACGGCTTCTGAAAGCTGGAAAAATGCACGAAGACCGGTGGAAAGGTCCGTTCGTACCCGTAGTTGAAGATCGCCTTCTGAAAATTCACCGCCGGGCTGAATTCGGTCCAGCGCCCTTGGAACAGATAGTTCAGGAAATCCTGATCCGGCATCCTGACGGCATCCGCATAGCGCGCCATATAGCGGGTCAGCTGGGCCGGGAAATCGATCCGGTTCCAAGTTTCGCGATCGATCACCAGCACGCCCGAGTTGAAATACCGGTCGCTTTCCAGACCGATCGAGGCACACCAGGCGGGGCGGTCCAACTTGGCCGCATGCGGTGAAAACCCGATCGAGGCGGTGTCCTGAACCGCGCCAAGACCCGAGGGCAGATCGACCGTCAGAAGCGACGGATCGACATGCAGCGGGTAGATGTCGGCATCCAGATAGATCAGCCGATCGTAATCCTGCAAGAAGCGCGGCGCAAAGACACGGTCATAGACGATGGCCGGCCAGTTATGCGTTTCGGGAAGATCCGGCGGACGCAGCCCGTCCAGCGCATTCAGATGCACGAAGATCCGCGATCCGACCCCGGCGGGACGGTCCGTGACAGTCCTGTCCTCTAGGAAGACATGAACATCGATCTTCCACAGGTCGACCAACCTTGTGGCCAGGCCAAGGGCGATCGGAAGATAGCGCCCATCGACGATCAGATAAAAGGCGGCTCGGGCCACGACGATCTCCTCATATCAAAAGGGGCACCTGACGGTGCCCCTTTCATCCTTCAGCATCCGGGGATCAGGCGTTCGCTTCCTCGGCGCTCTCGTCGATCTCGGCGCCGGTTTCCTGGTCGACCATCTTCATGCCAAGGCGGACCTTGCCACGATCGTCGAAGCCCAGCAGCTTGACCTTGACCTCCTGACCCTCTTTCAGGATCTCGTTGGGGTGACCCAGACGACGGTTCGCGATCTGGCTGACGTGCACCAGTCCGTCGCGCTTGCCGAAGAAGTTCACGAAGGCACCGAAATCGACCAGCTTGACGACCTTGCCGGTATAGATCTTGCCTTCTTCCGGCTCGGCCACGATCGAATAGATCATGTCATAGGCCTTCTTGATCGACTCACCATTGGCCGAGGCGATCTTGATGATGCCTTCGTCATTGATGTCGACCTTGGCGCCCGAGACTTCCACGATCTCGCGGATGACCTTGCCGCCCGAACCGATCACTTCACGGATCTTGTCGGTCGGGATCTGCATCGTCTCGATGCGCGGGGCGTGGGCGCTGAATTCCTGGCGACCTTCGGTCAGGGCCTTCGACATCTCGGACAGGATGTGCATGCGGCCATCCTTGGCCTGTGCCAGCGCCTGTTCCATGATCTCGGGCGTGATGCCCGCGACCTTGATGTCCATCTGCAGCGACGTGATGCCGTTTTCGGTGCCCGCCACCTTGAAGTCCATGTCGCCCAGGTGGTCTTCGTCACCCAGGATGTCGGTCAGCACGGCAAAGCGGCCGTCATCTTCCAGGATCAGGCCCATGGCGACACCAGCCACCGGTGCCTTCAGCGGAACGCCCGCATCCATCATCGACAGCGAACCGCCGCAGACCGACGCCATTGACGACGAGCCGTTCGATTCGGTGATCTCGGACACGACGCGGATGGTATAGGGGAAGTCCGTAGCAGCCGGCAGCACCGCCTGCAGGGCGCGCCATGCCAGCTTGCCGTGGCCGATCTCGCGGCGGCCGGGCGAACCCACGCGGCCGACCTCACCCACCGAATAGGGGGGGAAGTTGTAGTGCAGCAGGAAGTTCGACCGATAATTGCCGTGCAGCGCGTCGATGATCTGTTCGTCATCGCCGGTGCCCAAGGTGGTCACGACCAGGCCCTGAGTCTCGCCGCGGGTGAACAGCGCCGAACCGTGGGTGCGCGGCAGGATGCCGACTTCGCTGACGATCGGGCGGACGGTCTTGGTGTCGCGGCCGTCGATGCGGGCGCCGCCGCTGATGATGTCACCGCGCAGAATGCCCGATTCCAGCTTCTTCAGCGCCGAACCCAGGTTGGCGTCGGCCAGTTCGTCCTCGGACAGCTGCTCCTTGACGCGGGCCTTGGCGGCGGCGATGGCGTCCTGACGGTCCGACTTGTCGCGGATCGCATAGGCGGCGCGCATGTCGGCCTCGCCCAGCGACTTCACGCGGTTGTACAGCGCGCTGTAGTCGGGCGACTGGAAGTCGAACGGCTCTTTCGCGGCGTCTTCGGCCAGGTCGATGATCAGGTCGATGACCGGCTGGATGGCGTCATGACCGAATTTCACGGCGCCCAGCATCTCGGCTTCCGACAGCTCATAGGCTTCGGATTCGACCATCATCACGGCGTCCTTGGTGCCGGCGACGACCAGATCCAGGCGCTGTTCGGGATTGTTGCGCAGCTGATCCATGTCCTGAACCTCGGGGTTCAGCACGTATTCGCCATTGGCGAAGCCGACGCGGGCCGCACCGATGGGGCCCATGAACGGCACGCCCGAGATCGTCAGCGCAGCGGATGCGGCGATCATCGCGACCATGTCGGGATCATTAACCAGATCGTGCGACAGCACGGTGCACATGACCAGCACTTCATGCTTGAAGCCGGGTGCGAACAGCGGGCGGATCGGACGGTCGATCAGGCGCGCGGTCAGCGTTTCCTTTTCGGTCGGACGCGCCTCGCGCTTGAAGAAACCGCCCGGCACCTTGCCGGCGGCATAGTATTTTTCCTGGTAGTGAACCGTCAGCGGGAAGAAATCCTGCCCGGGCTTGGGTTCCTTTGCGAAGGTGACGTTGGCCATGACGCTGGTCTCGCCCAGGGTGGCGATGACGCTGCCGTCGGCCTGACGGGCAACCTTGCCCGTTTCCAGCGTCAGGGTTTCCTGGCCCCACTGGATCGATTTCTTCACTACATCAAACATCTGATTTCCTCTGGGAGTGTTCCGGCCCTCCGGTCACCCCGTGTCATATGGCGGCCCCATTGCCGCCGCCCCTATCCTTTGCATGTGCCCCGGGGCTGGACCTCACGTCGCAGATGGACGGCAGATACAGGAAAACGCGCTGTTTGGGAAGTGGGTGGCAGGGATGGGCCAATGAAGAACGCCCGCAGCTTTCGCTGCGGGCGTTCCCCGTCCGAATGATCGGAAATGATTAGCGGCGGATGCCCAGCTTGCCGATCAGGTCGGTATAGCGTGCTTCTTCCTTGCCCTTCAGATAGTCCAGCAGCTTGCGGCGCTGTGCGACCATCATCAACAGACCACGACGCGAGTGGTTGTCTTTCTTGTGCGACTTGAAATGCTCGGTCAGGGTGGTGATGCGCGAGGTCAGGATCGCGACCTGCACTTCGGGCGAACCGGTGTCGCCTTCCTTGGTACCGAATTCCTTGATCAGGCGGGCTTTTTCTTCGACGGTGATCGACATCGGGATCTCCTTCCGGATTAGGGGTGATGGCGCAGGCCGGGATGTCGTCCAGCACAGGCCCATAAAGTCGTCAGCCGGACACGGGGTGCCCGGCGGATGCGCGCGTATAGGACAGGCCCGGCAAAAAGGAAAGCCCCGGCAAGCACGGGGGCGGAAAATCAGCCCAGGGGCGTGACGATCCGCACATCGGCCACGTCCAGCCCGCCATCCTGCAACAGCCGCCCGACGGGATGACCATTGACCGACAGCAGATAGGTGCCGTCCTGATCCCGCTCCAGCGTCACTTCGGCATCCTGTGCGTCAGCGGCATCCAGGTGCAGCTCGATCTGGTCGCGGTCGGCGTCGAAATCGGCGATGGTGGGGAAACCTTCGGGGGTGTCGCGCAGCACGAAGCTGTCGCCGCCGTCATTGCCCGAAACGAAATCATGCGCGCCCGGCATCAGCGTGTCGTCCCCTTCGCCGCCATTCATCCAGACGGTTTCGGGACCGTCATGGCCGATCAGCACGTCATTCCCCGCCCCGCCATCCAGATCATCGCCGCCCCCGGTCGAGACAAGCAGATCATCGCCCTCGTGTCCGGCCAGGATGTCGGTGCCCGCACCACCGAACAGCGTGTCCCGCCCTTCGCCGCCGAACAGCGTGTCGTCGCCCGAATCACCATAGATGAGGTCGTCGCCCCCCTGCCCCGCCAGCATATCCTCGCCCGCACCGCCCTCGATCGTGTCTGACCCGCCCAGCCCATAGGCGGCGTCGCCCTGCACCCAGTCATGGCCGTCGCCCGCCTGGATCAGGTCATCGCCCAGTCCGCCGCGCAGATCGTCATCACCGTCATAACCGCTGATCACGTCGCCCAGCGGCGTTCCCATCAGCAGGTCGGCCTGATCGCTGCCCAAAACCTGCGCGGGTTCCTCGACGGGGGCCGGATCGACAGGTTCCGGTTCAGGCTCTGGTTCAGGCTCGGGCTCGGGTTCCGGTTCCGGTTCGGGCAGGATAGGGGGCAGTTCGCCGTCATCCTGGGGGGTGGCATCGGGGTCCTCGTCCTCTTCGGCGGTCGAAGAGGTCAGCGCGCTCAGATCCACCATCAGCCCCGCCATCATCAGACTGAGAAGACCACCTATGAACAGCATCGACACGGACCCCACACACGACCGGCAACATGCCGATGCCTTGCATGATACGCAACTGAAGCCGCTGCCAGAACCGAATAATTAATAAAAACTTAATGCCATGCCATCGGTCCCTGCCGATAGGCGACGTAGAGGGGATGGCGCGGCATGCCGTCCCGCGTCAGACCCAGGTGACAAAGGGGCACCCCCGTCGCCCGCAGCAGTGATTCGACCTGGCCCCCACGCCCCAGATGCGCGCCATGCACGCCCCAGCCGCACAGGACGGCCCGCGACCATGCGGCGGTCTCTTGCAGGACATCGTCATTGCCGGGTCCCACCGGCGCATCGGCACGGCGCAGATCACGGGGATCGGTCGCGCAGAAGGCGAAAAGGTTCACCACCCGAAAGGCGCCATAGCCCAGGGCGCGGGCCCGACGCTCGCAGCGTTCGACGGTGGGATCGTTGCGAAAGGCGTCGGCGGTCGAGGGGTTCAGCATCACGATGCCCAGGCCCGGCCCGTCATCCCATCGCCGCGTCAGCGCATAGCGATAGGTCCGGCAGGGCGACCAGATCGCCTCGGACCGGGTGGCTCCGGCCTGATGGGTTTCGCGAATCATCCGCGATCCTTTCCGGACATGAAAAAACCCGCCTTGAAGGGCGGGTCTGTTCGGATCGTTTTCCGCGATCTGCCGGTCATCCCGGCAAGACCCGCGCCGATCAGCCCTGACGGGCCTTGAAGCGGCGGTTGGTCTTGTTGATCACGTAGACGCGGCCTTTGCGGCGCACGATTTGGCAGTCACGGTGCCGGCTCTTGAGCGAGCGGAGCGAGTTGCGAACCTTCATCGGTCTTCTCCATCATCGCGGCGCATCGCAGCCGCCAGGAAAACGAATGCCCCCGACGCTTGCCAGGGGCGGCGAAAAATCTATGGTGGGCGGTACTGGGATCGAACCAGTGGCCACTACGATGTCAACGTAGTGCTCTACCGCTGAGCTAACCGCCCACGCTGCCTTGAAGAACCGGTCCCGCTTCCGTCTGGATGCCGTCTCAGCGCCTCTTGGTCCGCAGGTCTATAACGGGGGTGCCGGAGGTATTCAAGACCTATCGGCAGCAAGTTTTTCAGGTTTATATAGTTTATTGCGACTGATGCCGAGGTCTGCCCCGTGTCACAGCCTGAACCGCCCTTTGTCCTGACCCGCCCCGATTCGTGGCTGAGCGGGGTGATCTTCGCCTCTCCGCATTCGGGATGCGACTATCCGGACTGGTTCCTGAAAGATACCAGGCTGCCCGTCAGTACCTTGCGGTCATCGGAAGATGCCTTTGTGGACAGGCTGATAGCACCCGCATCGCGTTACGGCGCGGTGACGCTCGCCTCGCGCGTGCCGCGCTGCATCGTGGACCTCAATCGCGGCGCGGATGAAATCGACCCGGTGATCGTGCGCGGCGTGCCGCGTCATCCGCTGAACCAGCGCACCCTTGCGGGTCTGGGCGTGATTCCCCGTGTCGTGTCGCACGGTCGGGTGATTCACGACGCGCCCATGGACCGCGCCGAGGCCGAACGCCGGATCGATCGTTGCTGGCGCCCCTATCACCAGGCGCTTGGCGCGCTGATCTCGGAGGCGCGGACGCGATTCGGGCAGGCGATCCTGATCGACATGCATTCCATGCCCCATGATTCCCTGACCCATCTGCAGGGCCTGCGTCCCGACATGGTGCTGGGCAACCGCCACGGGCTGTCCGCCTCGGCCCGCGTGTCGGATGCGGTCTGCCGGGCGGTCGAGGATGGCGGCTGGCGCATCCGCCGCAATTCGCCCTTTTCCGGCGCCTATATCTGTTCGGCTTATGGGCGGCCTGCGCAGAACATCCATGTCGTCCAGTTGGAGATCGACCGATCGCTCTATATGGATGAACGCTCGATCACGCCGCGTCCCGATTTCGATGTCTTTGCCGCCCGGATCGAACAGGTCATCGCGCGGCTGGCCAGCCTGACCACCGATCTCAGCGGTGGGCGCATCGCGGCGGAATGACCGGGACCGGCAGCCCCCCGTTCCACGGCGCCAAGCTGCTGCTGACCCATGGGGCCTTGATGCTGGTCTATCTGCGCGACGACGACCCTGCCATCCCCTTCCCCGCCCATTGGGACCTGCCGGGCGGCGGGCGCGAAGGAGACGAAAGCCCCGTCGCCTGCGCCCTGCGGGAACTGCACGAGGAATTCGCCCTGCACCTGCCCGCCGATGGGCTGACCGGCCACGCATTCGCATCCCATCAGAACCCGCGCATCCAATCCTGGCTGTTCACCGGCACCCTGACCGCCGCACAGATCGCCGCGATCCGATTCGGCGACGAGGGACAGGAATGGCGGATGATGCCCATAGCCGATTACCTGGCCCATCCCCGGCGCATCCCGCATTTCTGCGACTGGATCCTAGGGTCGGGCCATGCCCCGCACCAGCGGCCCTAGGGCATCGCCCTTGACCGCCCAGCTGGTCGCAAAGGCAAAGGTCGCCACGGTTTCCAGCACGAAGACCGGCCGCAGAAATGCCAGCTGCTGGTCCAGCCCGGTCAGGAACATCACCCCGATCAGGCCGATGCTGCCCAGGATCACCCAGCCGCACAGACGATAGATCCGGTTCGAGGCCCGCTTTTCGGCGCTGTCTTCCTGGCCCCTGACGAACAGGACCAGGCAGAAGACCGCCAGCGCCAGAAAAAACACCGCCGCAGCGACAAGATGCAGCCAACCCGCGACGACCGGACCCAGCACGCATTGCAGCAGGGTGCAGGGGATATCGGGGCCGCTGGTCGGGGATAATGCGATTAGGGCGGCGGCGACGGCCGCGACCCGCGCCGTCAGCCAGTCCGAGACGATTTCACCCGCGCGGGGGCGGAAACCCTCATAGCTCCACAAAAAGACCGCCTGCGCGATCAGGGTGCCGACAAAGACGTCGCGCATGGGGGAATAGTAATAGGCCGAGATGCTGGTCCCCAGACCCCGCCCCGACAGGATGGCAAAGACCATCAGGGCGACAGGCAGGAAATAGCCAAGGCCGCCGATGGCGCGGCGCACGGCCAGAAAGGACAGGACCAGATCGTTCTGCGCCTTCTGCGTGCCACCATCCTTCATGCCTGTCCCCCTTGCCATGGCGCGATGGTGGCAAAGGGGACGGGCGGGGTCAATGCGCCCGGATTTCCGACAGGATGGCCTGGGCGGCGGCACGCGGATCGGCGGCCTGCCAGACGGGGCGGCCCACCACGATGTGATCGGCACCCGCCGCGATGGCGCTGGCCGGGGTCTCGACCCGTTTCTGATCGCCCAGCGAGGCACCGCTTGGCCGCACGCCAGGCGTGATGATCAGCCGCGCATCCGGCAGGGCGCGGATGGCCTGCGCCTCGCGCGGGGAACAGATGATGCCGTCGGCCCCGGCCTCGAAGGCGCGGGCGGCGCGTTCGACGGTGATGTCGTGCAGATCGCCCGCCTGCATCATCCCCGCGTCCAGATCGGCCCGCTCAAGCGAGGTCAGGATGGTGACGCCCAGGATCTGCATTTTGCTGCCCGCGGCCCCTTCCTTGGCGGCGCGCACCACATGCGGGTCCCCGTGCACGGTCAGAAAGTCGATGTCATATTGCGCCAGACCGCGCACGGCGGCCTCGACCGTGGCGCCGATGTCGAACAGCTTCATGTCCAGAAAGATGCGCTTGCCGTGTTCCTGCTTCAGCTCGTTGGCCAGGGCCAGGCCGCCGCCGGTCAGCATCCCCAAACCGATCTTGTAGAAGCCCACCGCATTGCCCAGCTTTTCCGCCAGCGCCAGCCCCGCCAACGCGTCCGGCACGTCCAGTGCCACGATCAACCTGTCATCCATCGCCATCCCCTTATGTCCGCAAAATCGCGGCGTTATGACATGATCCCGGCGTTCTTGAAAGCGCCCTGAAATACCCCATTTCTTATCTCGAAGACCCGAACGGGGACGTGCCGAATGCGGGCGTCCGGCACTCGGGGGCTAACCAAGGATGGAGAATGCCCGATGAACATGGAAAAGTTCACGGAACGGTCGCGCGGCTTCCTGCAATCCGCCCAGACCATCGCGATGCGCGAAGGGCAGCAGCGCGTCATGCCCGAACATCTGCTGAAGGCCCTGATGGATGACGACCAGGGGCTTGCCTCGAACCTGATTACCCGGTCCGGGGGCGATGCCCAGGGCGTGCGCGTGGCCGTCGACCAGGCGGTGGCCAAGCAACCCAAAGTGTCGGGTGGCAGCGGCCAGGTCTATGTCGATCCGTCCATGGTCCGCGTCCTGGACGAGGCCGAAAAGCTGGCCAAGAAATCCGGCGACAGCTTCGTGCCCGCCGAACGCGTGCTGATGGCGCTGGCCATGGTCAACACCTCGGCCCGCGATGCGCTGGGCGCAGGCGGCGTCAACGCGCAGGCCCTGAACGCGGCCATCAACGACATCCGCAAGGGCCGCACCGCCGACACGGCATCCGCCGAGGACAGCTATGAGGCGCTGGAGAAATACGCCCGCGACCTGACCCAGGCCGCCCGCGACGGCAAGATCGACCCGATCATCGGCCGCGACGAGGAAATCCGCCGCGCCATGCAGGTCCTGTCGCGTCGCACCAAGAACAACCCCGTGCTGATCGGCGAACCCGGTGTCGGCAAGACCGCCATCGCCGAAGGGCTGGCACTGCGCATCGTCGACGGCGACGTGCCCGAATCCCTGCGCGACAAGCGCCTGATGTCGCTGGACATGGGCGCGCTGATTGCCGGCGCGAAATATCGCGGCGATTTCGAGGAACGGCTGAAGTCGATCCTGAAGGAGATCGAATCCGCGGACGGGGAAATCGTCCTCTTCATCGACGAACTGCACACGCTTGTGGGTGCGGGCAAGTCCGATGGGGCCATGGATGCCGCCAACCTGATCAAGCCTGCGCTTGCCCGGGGGGAACTGCATTGCGTGGGTGCCACGACGCTGGATGAATACCGCAAGTATATCGAAAAGGACGCGGCCTTGGCCCGTCGCTTCCAGCCGGTGATGATCGCCGAACCCACGGTCGAGGACACGATCAGCATCCTGCGCGGCATCAAGGAAAAATACGAGCTGCACCACGGGGTCCGCATCAGCGATGCCGCGCTGGTCGCCGCTGCCCAGCTGTCGCACCGCTATATCACCGACCGCTTCCTGCCGGACAAGGCGATCGACCTGGTGGACGAAGCCTCGTCGCGCCTGCGGATGGAGGTCGACAGCAAGCCCGAAGAGCTGGATCAGCTGGATCGCCAGATCCTGCAGATGCAGATCGAGGCCGAAGCCCTGAAGAAGGAGGACGACGCCGCGTCCCGCGACCGTCTGGAACGGCTGGAAAAGGACCTGTCCGACATCCAGGAACGCAGCGCCGAGATGACCGCCCGCTGGCAGGCCGAACGCGACCGGCTGGAAGGATCGCGCAACCTGGGCGAACAGCTGGACCGTGCGCGGGCCGAGCTGGACCAGGCCAAGCGCGAGGGCAACCTGGCCCGCGCCGGAGAGCTGTCCTATGGCATCATTCCCGGCCTGGAAAAGCAGCTGGCCGATGTCGAGGCGACCGACGGCCTGATGGTCGAGGAAGCCGTCCGTCCCGAACAGATCGCCGAGGTGGTCGAACGCTGGACCGGCATTCCCACCGCCAAGATGCTGGAGGGGGAACGCGACAAGCTGTTGAAGATGGAACAGCAGATCGGCAAGCGCGTGATCGGCCAGCAGGAGGCCGTGACGGCGGTCAGCAATGCCGTCCGCCGCGCCCGCGCCGGTCTGAACGACGAAAACCGGCCGCTTGGCTCCTTCCTGTTCCTAGGGCCCACCGGCGTCGGCAAGACGGAACTGACCAAGGCGCTGGCCGAATACATGTTCGACGATGACAGCGCGATGGTCCGTATAGACATGTCCGAGTTCATGGAAAAACATTCCGTGGCCCGGCTGATCGGCGCGCCTCCGGGCTATGTCGGCTATGACGAAGGCGGCGTGCTGACCGAGGCCGTGCGGCGGCGTCCCTATCAGGTGATCCTGTTCGACGAGGTCGAAAAGGCGCATCCCGACGTCTTCAACGTGCTGCTGCAGGTGCTGGACGACGGCGTGCTGACCGACGGCCAGGGCCGGACGGTGGATTTCAAGCAGACGCTGATCATCCTGACCTCGAACCTCGGCAGCCAGGCGCTGTCGCATCTGCCCGAGGATCAGGACGCCACCGAGGCCCGCCACCACGTCATGGACGCGGTCCGGTCCCATTTCCGCCCCGAGTTCCTGAACCGCCTGGATGAGATCATCATCTTCCGCCGCCTGTCGCGGTCGAACATGGACGGGATCGTCACGGTTCAGCTGGCCCGGCTGGAACGGCGCCTTGCCGCGCGCAAGATCACGCTGGACCTGGACGATGCGGCCCGGACCTGGCTGGCCGATCAGGGCTATGACCCGGTCTTCGGGGCCCGCCCGCTGAAGCGCGTGATCCAGCGCGCGCTGCAGGACCCCTTGGCGGAACTGCTGCTGTCGGGTGAGGTTCTGGACGGCGCGACGGTCAAGGTCAGCGCCGGTCCCGACGGGCTGCTGGTCGCCGACCGCGTCGGCAAGGCGGGCGCGCGCATCGGTGCCGTGGGCGAAGGTCCGCGCCCTGACGCGCCCATCCACTGACGGGCGGCCTCCCCGCCAGCATCGAAAGGCCCCGGATCGCATCCGGGGCCTTTTGCCATCGCGCAAGCCCCTGCCCTGTCGCCGCGTCACGGCTTGCCCCCCACCGGGTCGCAGGTCATCGTTGCGCAAACCTTGAGGGAGGACCCAATGCTGCCACCGATCCTGCAGAACCTGCGCATTCCCGTCGTCGCGTCGCCCATGTTCATCGTTTCCGGGCCGGAACTGGTCATCGCGCAATGCAAGGCGGGCATCGTCGGCAGCTTTCCCGCCCTGAACGCGCGCGAGAAGGAGGGAGAGCCGTCCATGCTGGACGCCTGGCTGACGCACATCACCGAGGAACTGGACCGCCACAACCAGGCCAATCCCGACAGCCCCGCCGCACCCTATGCGGTGAACCAGATCGTCCATCGCAGCAATGCGCGGCTGGAACGCGACATCGAGATCTGCCACCGCCACAAGGTGCCGATCTGGATCACCTCGCTTGGTGCGCGGGTCGAGGTCAACCAGGCCGCCCATGATTGCGGCGGCATCGCCCTGCATGACGTGATCAACAACATGTTCGCGAAAAAGGCCGTGGAAAAGGGCGCCGACGGGCTGATCGCGGTCGCTGCGGGCGCGGGCGGGCATGCCGGGCCGCAATCGCCCTTCGCCCTGATCCAGGAGATCCGCGAATGGTTCGACGGGCCGCTGCTGTTGTCCGGGTCCATCTCCACCGGGCGCGCTGTGCTGGCAGCGCAGGTGATGGGGGCGGATCTGGCCTATATCGGCAGCCCCTTCATCGCCACCGAGGAAGCGAATGCCCAAGCCGACTACAAGCAGATGATCGTGGACAGCGGGGCGATGGACATCGTCACCTCGTCGCTGTTCACCGGCGTGTCGGGCAATTACCTGGCACCGTCGATCCGCAAGGCGGGGCTGGACCCCGACAACCTGGCGGCGGCGGATGCGTCGTCGATGAACTTCTCGGACGGGTCGTCAAAGCCCAAGGCCTGGTCGACGATCTGGGGCGCGGGTCAGGGCATCGGGGCGGTGCGCGCGGTCGAACCGGCAGCCACGCGCATCGACCGGCTTGCGACCGAATATCACGCCGCGAAAGAGGCGGTTTCGCGCCTCTGACCTTTGCGGAACGGCGGGACGGTCCCCATATAGGGGGCCGAACGCCATCCATCCGCGGAGGACAACTTGGCCTATCAGAAAAGCCAGAACGCGATCGACCGGCTGACGCCGGAGCAGTATCGCGTCACGCAGGAAAACGGCACCGAACGGGCCTTTACCGGTGAATACGACCATCATTTCGAACCCGGCATCTATGTCGACATCGTCTCGGGCGAGCCGCTGTTCGCCAGCGGCGCGAAATACAATTCCGGCTGCGGCTGGCCGGCTTTCACCAAGCCGATCCAGCAGAACGTGACCGAACATCGCGATGTCAGTTTCGGCATGGTGCGCACCGAGGTCCGGTCCGCCCATGGCGACAGCCATCTGGGCCATGTCTTCCCCGACGGCCCGCCCGAAGCGGGGGGCCTGCGCTATTGCATCAACTCGGCCTCGCTGCGTTTCGTGCCGCGGGACCAGATGGAGGCCGAGGGTTACGGCGAATATCTGGACCAGGCAGAGGAGGCATAAGATGAGCGAACGCGCAGTATTTGCAGGCGGATGTTTCTGGGGCATGCAGGACCTGATCCGGCGGTTGCCGGGCGTCCATTCGACCCGCGTCGGCTATAGCGGCGGCGATGTGCCCAATGCGACCTATCGCAACCACGGCACCCATGCCGAGGCGATCGAGATCAATTTCGATCCCGATCAGATCAGCTATCGCCGGCTGCTGGAATTCTTCTTCCAGATCCACGACCCCACCACGCCGAACCGGCAGGGCAACGATATCGGGCTCAGCTATCGCTCGGCGATCTATTACACGAGTGAGGATCAGAAGGCCGTGGCGCTGGACACGATCGCCGATGTCGAGGCATCCGGCATCTGGCCCGGCAAGGTGGTGACCGAGGTCGAACCCGTGGGCGATTTCTGGGAGGCCGAACCCGAGCATCAGGATTACCTGGAACGGTTCCCGAACGGCTATACCTGCCACTTCCCGCGCCCCGATTGGGTCCTGCCCAAGCGCGACGCGGCCGAGTGACAGCCACCCCCTGAAGGATAGGCGCCCGGAACGATGTTCCGGGCGCCTTTTGCGTCCCGCGACGGCCGGGGGGCGCCGCCCCCCGGACCCCCCGAGGGTATCGCCCCCGGCATGGACGCCATCACGGCGCCTGATCGCCCTTGGGGACCCGGACGCGGAACACAGCACAATAGAGCGCCGGGACGAAGACCAGCGTCACCAGCGTTCCCGCGATGATGCCCCCCATCATGGCAAAGGCCATCGGCCCCCAGAAGACTTGGCGCGAGATCGGGATCAGCGCCAGCGACGCCGCCGCCGCCGTCAGCAGGATCGGGCGGGCGCGGCTGTCCGAAGCTTCGAAGACGGCATCCCACCGGGACCTGCCCTTGTGCAGCAGTTCTTGGATTTCATGCACCAAGATGATCGAGTTGCGGATCAGGATGCCGATCAGCGCCAAGATCCCCAAGATGGCCACGAAGCCCATCGGCACGCCGAAGGGCACCAGCACCGCCACCACGCCGATCAGCCCCAAGGGGGCGGCAGCGAAGACGATCAGCGACAGGCGGAAGCTTTGCATCTGGGCCATGACCAGCACCGCCATGATCAACAGCATGACCGGCACCACCGCCGCGATGGGCGCTTGGCTGTCGGCCGAGCTTTCGACCGTGCCGCCGACCACAACCTTGACGCCCGGAGCCAGGGTCGCCTGGTATTCCGCCACGCGGTCGGCCAGCGCGGTGACAAGGGTGGCAGGCTGGTCCTTGGTGGCGATGCCCGCCTTGACGGTGACCGTGGGCAGACCGTCGCGTTGCAGGATCAGCGGCTGTTCGGTGCCATATTCCAGCGTGACCAGCGCGGCCAGCGGGATGGTGCGCCCGTCGGCCAGGTTCATCTGCAGGTTCCGGATCGAATCCAGCGACTGGCGGTCATCGGCCTGGCCGCGCGCGATGACGTCCACCAGGAAGATGTCGTCACGCAGCTGGGTCACCTGGACGCCGTTGAAGATGGCCGAGAGCGCCTCGGAAATGTCGCCGTTCGTCACGCCCAGCTGGCGGGCCTGATCCTGATCGACATTTAGGCGGACCATGCGCGCGGGTTCGTTCCAATCCAGCGCGATGTCCTGCAGGCGGGATTCGCCCGACAGGACGGTGGCCAACCCGCGCGCGGCATCGCGGGCGGCATCGGGATCGGGCGCGCTGACGCGGTATTGCACGGGCTTGCCGACCGGCGGCCCGATTTCCAGGTTCTTGATATAGATGTCGACGCCCGCGAATTCGGACCGCGCAAGGTCGGTCAGCCGCGCCTTGACGCGGTCGCGCGCCGCCAGATCGGGGGTCTGGATGACGATCTGGCCCATATGCGGGCCGGCGGTCGGGACATCCATCGACAGCACGAAGCGCGGCGCGCCCTGTCCGACATAGGATGTCCAGAACAGCACGTCCTCGTCGCCCGCCAGGGTTTGTTCCAGCCGGTCCATGTCGGCCGTGGTCCGCGCGATGGAGGCGTTCTGGCGTTCATTGATGTCGATCAGCACCTCGGTCCGGTCCGAAGTCGGGAAGAACTGCTGTTCCACGAACTGCATCCCCCAGAGCGACACGAAGAACATGGCCAGCGTCACGGCGATGGTGATCCACTTGAACCGCATGGCCTTGCGCAGAAGGGAATGGAAGGCGCGGCGCAGGCGGCCCGGTCCGCTATGGGCATGGGCCATCTTGGAGGACAGGAAGGTCACCCCCAGAAGCGGCGCGAACAGCACCGCGACGATCCATGAAACCGTCAGCGATACCGCGATCACGACAAAGAGCGAGAAGGTGAATTCCCCCGCCGCCGAATTGTTCAGCCCGATGGGGATAAAGCCCGCCACCGTCACCAGCGTCCCAGTCAGCATCGGAAAGGCGATCGAGGTCCAGGCATAGCTGGCCGCATCGGTCAGCGTCTCGCCGATCTCCAGCCGCGAGATCATCGTCTCGATCGCGATCATCGCGTCATCGACCAGCAGGCCAAGCGCGATGATCAGCGCCCCAAGCGAGATCCGCTGCAGCGTGATGCCATAGACCTCGAGGATGACGAAGGTGATCGCCAGGCACAGCGGGATGGTCAGCGTCACCACCAGGCCCGCGCGCAGCCCCAGGCTGACGAAGCTGACGATCAGGACGATGCCCACGGCCTCGGCCAGGGCCTTGACGAAATGGCCCACGGCTTCCTCGACGACGTGGGGCTGGTCGGCGAATTTCGACATCTTGATGCCGATGGGCAGGTCGGCCGCGATCTGGTCCATCAGCGCGTCCAGTTCCTCGCCGAATTCCAGGATGTTGCCGCCCTTGCGCATGCCGATCTGCAACCCGATCGCCTGTTCCCCCTGATAGCGGAACAGCGATTCCGGCGGGTCGGCATAGCCGCGGGTGATGGTGGCCACGTCGGCCAGGTTGAAGAACCGTTCGCCGACGCGCAGGTTCACGGCCTCGATGGCGCTGGCATCGTCGAACTGGCCGCCGACGCGCACCAGCACCCGTTCGGGACCGGACTGGATGACGCCCGAAGGCGCGATGGCATTCTGCTGGGCCAGCGTGCCCAGAACCTGCTGCTGGTTCAGCCCCAGGGCCGCCAGGCGCGCGGCGGAAAACTCCAGAAAGACCTCCTCCTCCTGTTCGCCCAGCAGTTCGGTCTTGCCGGCCAGATCCAGGGCGGCGACCTGCTTGCGGATATCCTCGACCCGGTCGCGCAATTCGCGCGGGGTAAAGCCGTCGGCGGTGAAGGCATAGATGTTGCCGAAGACATCACCGAAATTGTCGTTGAACTGAAAGCCCGCAAATTCCTGGGGGAATTCGGGCCGGATATCCGACATCATCTGGCGGACACGCTTCCAGACTTCGGGGACGACATTGGCGCGGGTGGTGGGGTCCAGTTCGACATAGACGACCGCCTGCCCCGGCATCGTGACCGAGCGCGTGAAGTCCAGCTCGTCCAGCTCCTCCAGCTTGGTCTCGATGCGGGTGGTCACCTGCTTCAACGTCTCGTCGGTGGTGGCACCGGGAAGGGCCGCGCCGATGATCATCGTCTTGATGGTGAAATCGGGGTCTTCTTCGCGCCCCAGGGACTGATAGCTGAGAAAGCCCGCGAACATCGACAGCAGCAGCAGGAACCACACGAAGCTGCGGTGATGCAGGGCCCAGTCGGACAGGTTGAAACGCTTCACGGGGTCAGCCTCCGGCCCACGGCCTGGTCTTGGGTCAGGGATTTCACGCCGCGGATGACGATTTCGTCGCCGGCGGTCAGCCCCGAGGTGATCGAGACGCGGCCCTGGAACGGGGTCGCGGCCTGGACGGCAACCTGTTCGACATGGGCCGTGTCGCCGTCGCGGCGCACGCGCCAGACGAAGCTTTCGTCATCGACGGTGACAAGCGCCTCGGACGGCAGGGAAAGCGACGGGTCGTCGACGCTGCCGAACCGCGCGCGCACCAGCGACCCCAGACGGAAGCCCGCCTCGGGGGGCAGGCGCAGATGCAGACGTCGCGTGCGGGTCGCGCTGTCGGCCACGGGATCGATGCGGTCCAGCACGGCGGGGACCTGGGTCTGGGGTTCGTTGCGATGCCAGACGGTGAAGACCGCCTCCTCCTCCAGCCCCAGCAGCGCCGATTCGGGCAGGTCGATGACGACCTCCTTTTCGTCCTGCGCCGACAGTTGCAGAACCTGCTGGCCCGCGCTGACGACCGCGCCCGGTTCTTCATAGACGGCGCTGATTACGCCGTCGAAAGGCGCGGTCATGCGGGCGAAGCCTTCGGCATCCTGCGCCTGCACCAATTCCGACCGCGCCTGTTCGGCGGCGGCGGCGGCGGCGGTCGCGGCCTGCTGGGCCTGTTCCAGCTGCGCGTCGGATGCAACGTTGCGTTCGGCCAGCGCGGTGGTGCGGGCCAGGGTCGCCTCGGCGGTGCGCTGCTGGACCTCGGCCGCGTCAAGCGCGGCGCTGGCGGCGCGGGTGTTGGCGGCCAGGTCATCGGTGTCCAGTTCGGCCAGGACCTGGTCCCTGGTGACGATGGTGCCCAGTTCGACCGGGCGTTCGATCATGCGGCCCAGCGTCTGGAAACCCAGCGCCACCTGGTCGCGCGACGCCACCAGTCCCGGGATCCAGCGCGCTTCGGCGCCCTGATCCTGCACGATCACGCTGACGACGGGGCGCGGGGGGCCTTCGGGCTCGGCCTCGGCATGGGCGCCGCCGCCCAGCCAGGACGGCAGGGACAGCGCGGATGCGGGTCCCGCCAGCAGGACCGTCGCGCAGATGATGGCCAGATATCTCATTCCCGATCCCCTTCCGGCACCATGTCGGCGGCCATGACCTGCCGACCGGGGTAAAGCAGCTGCGATCCGGCGCCCACGACGCGCTGCCCATCCTGCAACCCGTCCGAGATGAAGACCGAATGATCGCCGAAATGGCTGACGGTGACCGGCGACAGGGTGACGCGGTCATCCTCGCCCACGGTCCAGACGGCGGGCTGGTCGCCGCTGCGCATCAGGGCGGTCCAGGGAACCTCGGTCCCGTGATCCAGCGCCACGTCCAGATGGCCCCTGACCGAGGCCCCCAGAAGCGATGTCCCCGTCTGCGCATCCTGCAACCGCGCCCGCACGGTGACGGTGCCGGTTTCCGGATCGACCAAAGGCGAGACCTCAGTCACCTTGCCGGCCATGGCCGGGCGCTCGAACTCGAGCGTTTCCAGCCGGATCGTGGTGCCGATGATGTCGCGCAGGATCGGATCGTCGGCGACCTGGAAGACGGCCTCCAGCCCGGTCAGCGCCGCCAGGCCGAAGACGGGCTGGGCGGCCGCCACGACCTGCCCCGGCGCGACGGATTTGGTGGTGATCACGGCGTCCTGCGGGGCGCGCAGAACGGCATCCTCGACCGCGCGCCGCGCCTGGTCCACCGCCGATGTCGCACGCTCCAAGATGCCGTCGGCCTGCGACAGCGCCTGTTCGGCCTGATCGGCGGCGGCCTTGGTGCCCACCCCGCGCGACAACAGCGCGGCGGCGCGTTCGCTGGCCTGCCGCGCCTGGTCCTGGCCCGCGCGGGCCGACAGCAGCCCGGCCTCGGCCACGTTCAACGCCTGGTCCTGCTGGACCGAGGCCAGCCGCGCCAACGCCTGTCCGGCGACGACGCGGTCGCCCTGATCCACCAGGACCTCGGTCACGCGACCGCCCTGACGAAAGCCCAGCTGCAGCGCATCGATGGCCTTGATCTCGCCCGAGAGCTGCATGTCGGTGTTCAACTGGGCGGTCTGGACGGTCTCGATCTGGACGCGGATGACCTGGTCGGGGTCATCCTGCGCCAGCACCGGAAAGGCGCCCAGCCAAGCCAGAAGGGCAATTCCAAAGATCTGTTTCGACATGATCGACCGATATGTTGCGATATCAGACGTTTCCTGCCTTTCGGTCTGTTTGGGAAGCCCCTTTCCCTCAGGTCACCGCCGCTTTTCGGTGGAAATCCTCTCTGTCCCAGGTTCCGTCGCGCAGGATTGCGGCAAGGACATCCACCGCGCGGGCCACATCGTCCAGATCGTTATAGAGCGGCGCAAAGCCGAATCGCAGCACGTCGGGCGCGCGGAAATCGCCGATGACCCCTTCGGCAATCAGCGCCTGCATCACCGCATAGGCCTGGGGATGGCGGAAGCCGACCTGCGATCCGCGTTGGGCGGGGTCGCGTGGCGAATGCAGGGTGACGTCGGGACAATGCGCCTCGACGCCCTTGATGAAGGCCTCGCTCAGCTCGATGGAACGGGCGCGCAGGTCGGCCATCTGCACGCCGTCCCAGACATCCAGCGCAGCCTCCAGCGCGGTCATGGCGATCACGGGGGGCGTGCCGACGCGCATCCGGTCGATGCCGCCCGCGGGGCGATAATCCAGGTCAAAGGCGAAGGGCGCGGCATGGCCCATCCAGCCTTGCAGGATCGGCTGCGCGGCCTCGGCATGGGCGGGGTTGATCCAGATGAAGGCCGGCGCCCCCGGCCCTCCGTTCAGGTATTTGTAGGTGCAGCCGACCGCGAAGTCGGCCTTGGCCCCCAGCAGGTCGACATCGACCGCCCCCGCCGAATGGGCCAGGTCCCAGACCGTCAATGCCCCCGCCGCATGGGCCCTGGCGGTCAGCGCCGCCATGTCGTGACGGCGTCCGGTGCGGTAATCGACCTCGGTGATCATGGTGACGGCGACGTCGTCGGTGATGGCCTCGGCGACATCCTCGGGGGCGACGACGCGCAATTCGGCATCGACGGCACGCGCCAGCCCCTGGGCGACATAGAGATCCGAGGGGAAATTCCCGCTATCCGACAGGATCACCCGGCGGTCGGGGCGCAGGGCGCGCGCGGCGCTGACGGCCTGAAAGACCTTGATCGACAGCGTGTCCCCCATCACGACCTGCCCCGGCCCCGCGCCGATCAGCCGGGCGATGCGGTCGCCGACCTTGCGAGGCTGGTCGAACCATCCGGCCTTGTTCCAGCCGGTGATCAGCATTTCCGACCATTCGTCGGTCATCATCGCGGAAACCTTGGCCGCCGCCGCCTTGGGCATCGGTCCAAGCGAGTTGCCGTCCAGATAGGTCACCCCCTGCGGCAGGTGGAATGCGGCGCGCGTCCTGGCGAAATCTGTCATCGTGAAGCTCCCTCTTGACGGCACGCTAGCAGGCGGGTCACCTGCCGGAAAGAGGGGCAAAACCATGATCTATCAGGTGCATGACTGGGACGATGCCTATGCCAACGGTGCCCATATCGCGGGCGCGGAGGGCATCGCCGACAGCTGGCCCCACAGCGCGGCGGCCTTTCGCGACCGCCATCCGCCCCTGCAGCTGGGGCGTGGTCAGCTGTTCATGCCTCAGGAGGCACCGCGCGGGCTGATGGTCTTTGTCCATGGCGGATACTGGATGCGGACCGACCCCAGTGTCTGGTCGCATCTGGCCCAAGGCGCGATCGAGGCCGGATGGGCGGCGCTGCTGCCGGGTTACGCGCTGGCCCCGGACGCCCGCATCGCGCAGATGACGACCCAGGTCACGGAACAGATCGCCCTGGCCGCCGACCGCATTGCGGGCCCCATCGCCATCAGCGGCCATTCGGCGGGCGGGCATCTGGCGGCACGGATGATCTGCGATGACGGGACCCTGCCTGCGGCGGTGCTGGCGCGGGTGACCGCCTGCGTGCCGATCTCTCCGTTGACGGATCTTCGGCCCCTGATGCGCACGCAGATGAACCAGACGCTGCGGATCGACGCCACGGAGGCCGCGTCCGAAAGCCCCGCCCTGCTGACCCCGGTGCAGGGCATTCCCGTCACCACCTGGGTCGGCGGGTCCGAACGGCCGGAATTCCTGCGCCAGGCGCGGCTTCTGGCCGATATCTGGGCGGGCCTTGGGGCCGCGACGGATTGCGTCACGGCCCCGGGCGATCATCACTTCAGCGTGGTCGAGGCGTTGCGCCGCCCCGACAGCCCGCTGATGGAACGGCTGCTGGGTTACAGCGGCTCGCGATAGTCGAACTCGTCGGGGTCCGGGCCGGTGCGGTGGTTGTTGTCCAGCCGGTCCAGCGCGGCCATGTCATCCGCGCTCAGCTCGAACTCCAGCGCGGCAAAGTTCTGCGCCAGGCGGTCGGCATGTTCCGATTTTGGAATGACCGACAGCCCGTGCTGGATATGCCAGCGCAGGATGACCTGCGCGGGGCTGCGATCCAGCCGCTCCGCGATCTGGGTGACGGCGGGGGCGTCAAAGCTGTCGCCGCGACCCAAGGGGGTCCAGCTTTGGGTGACGATGCCCAGGCGCTTGTTCACCGCGCGCATCTTTGCCTGCGCCAGCGAGGGATGCAGCTCGATCTGGTTCAGCGCGGGCGTGACGCCGGTTTCGTCGATCAGGCGCTGCAGGTGGTCTTCGTGGAAATTCGCCACCCCGATCGAGGTGACGCGGCCTTCCTCGCGCAGGCGGATTAGCGCCTTCCAGGTGTCGACATAGGCGTCCAGCCGGGGCAGCGGCCAGTGGATCAGGAACAGGTCCAGTTTTTCCAGACCCGTGCGCGTCATCGTCTGGTCGAAGGCGCGCAGCGCCTGGTCGTAACCCTGAGCGTCGTTCCACAGTTTCGAGGTGACGAAGATCTGGTCGCGGGGCACGCCGGATGCGCGGATACCCTCGCCCATGCCGCGTTCGTTCTTGTAGGCGGCCGCACCGTCGATCAGGCGATAGCCGGTCTTCAACGCCTGCGTGACGACCTCGGGGGTCTTGGCGTCGTCGATCTGCCAGATGCCGGTGCCCAGCTGGGGCATTTCCTGGCCATCGTTCAGTGTCATCATCGGTTGGGTCATGACGGCTGCTCCTTTCGTTGCGGCAGACAACGCGTTAGGCAGGGTTGGGGTCCAGCATTTCCCCTGCGGCAATTTTCCGTGACCCCCATCCTCGCACGGAACCCTCGGCCCAGACCCAAGGTTTTCCGAGGCGCGCCACGAAAGGCATCACATGGACCAACCGGTCATCCCCTTCGATCTTGTCCGCATGTTCATCGGCGAACAGCCGCCGCTGTTCTATGCCGAGATCCTGTTCCGCACCGTCCTGATCTATCTCTATACCCTGGTCATGCTGCGCTGGATCGGCGGTCGGGGCGTGGCGCAGCTGTCGCTGGTGGAATTCCTGCTGGTCATCGCGCTGGGTTCGGCCGTGGGCGACGCGATGTTCTATCCCGAGGTGCCGCTGCTGGCCGCGATGGCGGTCGTCACCACGGTCGTCTTCATCAACAAGGTGCTGGACCGCCTGATCGTCCGGTTCGACCGTGCCAAGCGGACATTGGACGGCTGTCCCATCGCCCTGGTCCGCGACGGGCATATCCTGCTGGACGCCATGAGCCACCGCGATCTGGGCATTGCGGAAATCAAGTCCATGCTGCGCCTTGCCGGGGTCGAGAACCTGGGCGAACTGCGCGTGGCCTATCTGGAGGCGGGCGGCGGTCTGTCGGTCTTTCGCGCCCATCCGCCGCGTCCCGGCCTGTCGCTGGTGCCGCCGCAGCACCTGCTGAACCCCGCCCCCGCCGAGGACAAGCCACTTGCGATGGACGGTCAGACATGCTGTGGCATCTGCGGCACGCCGACCGGCGCGCAAATCATCGCCACCCGTGGCCGTTGCGGCAATTGCGACGGGCAGACTTGGCAGGCACCGGAATGGCCCCCGGGCATCGATGATGAGTTGAAGGGCAGCAGTAAGCCGATGGAGTGACGCATGAAGGTCTTTACGCTTGTGGTCGAACTGGGACGCCGGACCGGCGACGGCCTGCCCAAGGGCGCGACGGGGGCGGGGCTTGTCTGCTTTGCCGCCGGAACCGACGAGGCCGAGGCCGTCCGCGAGACCGTGGCCATCCTCAAGCAGGCCGACATGGCGCCGCTGGACGTGACCGGATACGGCACGCTGGAGGAACGCCTGGCCGAAGGTCACGAGATCGACCAGGACGAACGCGACCTGATGGATCGCGCGCTGGCGGAAAACTCGGTCATCATCGCGCAGATGACGCCCTATTTCGGCGACGAGGCCGCGCAGGACAAGCCGCGCCACTGACGCCCACTTGCCCTACCCATGGGTATCGCCTTCGGTTAGACTGTTCACAACAATAACCCGAGCAGTCACGAACAGGCGATCATCCATGAGCATTTCCCGCATTTTCCTGTCCACCGCCCTGATCGGGGCACTGGCGTCCTGCGCATCGCCGGTGTCGCGCATGCCCGCATCCGGCCCTTCGGCGGGATATTCCTCGGTCACGCCGACGGCGATTCCCGCAGCCTCGGCCGCCGACGAGGCCGGTCTGCAGCGTTTCGTCCAAAGCTTCCGTCCGCGCGCGCTGTCCTCGGGCATCTCGCCTGCGACCTATGATCGCGCCATGCGCATCGCCCAGTACAATCCCGACGTGATCCGCCTGGACCGCAAGCAGTCGGAATTCTCGCGCCCGGTCTGGCTCTATCTCGACAGCGCCGTGTCGGATGTGCGCATCAGCACGGGGCGCGAAAAGAACGCCCAGCTGTCCTCGACCCTGTCGCGGATCGAAGCGCAATACGGCGTCCCGCGCGAGATCGTGCTGGCCGTCTGGGGCATGGAATCCAATTTCGGCGGCAACCGCGGCAAGATGCAGATCATCCCCTCGCTGACGACGCTGGCCTATGACGGGCGTCGCGGAGAGATGTTTCAGAACCAGCTGATCGCGGCCCTGCAGATCCTGCAGGCGGGCGACACCGATCCCGAACACATGCTGGGCAGCTGGGCGGGCGCGATGGGCCACACCCAGTTCATGCCGACATCCTATCTCGAATATGCGGTCGATTTCACCGGCGACGGCCGCCGCGACATCTGGTCGGACGATCCGACCGACGCGCTGGCATCGACCGCCGCCTATCTGGCCCGCAGCGGCTGGCAGCGCGGCCAGACCTGGGGCGCCGAGGTGCAGCTGCCCGCGAACTTCAACATGGGCCTGATCGGCAAGGGCACGCGCCGCTCGGCCGGCGACTGGTCGGCACAGGGCGTGCGCACGATGTCGGGCGGCGGTCTGCCGGCGGGCAACGGCTCGATCATCATGCCGGCGGGGGCTCGCGGCCCGGCCTTCTTCATCACCGACAACTTCCGGTCGATCCTGCGCTACAACAACTCGGACAATTATGCGCTTGGTGTGGCCTATCTGGGCGAACGCATCGCCGGTCGTTCGGGCATCCAGGGGGCCTGGCCGCGCAGCGACCGTCCCCTTTCGACCGCCGAACGCCAGGAGATCCAGGTGCTGCTGAAGCGCCGGGGCTTCTATGACGGCGAGATCGACGGGCTGTTCGGGTCGGGCACGATGGAGGCCGTGGCGGCGTTCCAGCGTTCGATCGGCGCGACGCCCGACGGCTATCCGACCTCGATCCTTCTGGGTCAGCTGCGCGGTTGACCATGACGGACGATACCGGCCCCGCACCCGCGGGGCCGTTTTCCGACAGCGACCGCGCCGCCGTCTATCGCGCGATCCGGTCGCGCCGCGACGTGCGCAGCCAGTTCCTGCCCGATCCGATCGAGCCCGACCTGCTGCTGCGCCTGTTGCAGGCCGCCCATGACGCACCATCGGTCGGCCTGTCGCAGCCCTGGAATTTCATTCTGCTGCGCGACATGGCTGTGCGACAGCGCCTGCACGATGCCTTTGTCCGGGCCAATGCCGAGGCCGCGGACAGATTTCCCGACCGCAAGGCGCTCTATTCATCGCTGAAGCTGCAGGGGATCCTGCAGGCGCCGGTCAATCTGTGCATTACCTGCGACCGCAGCCGCGGCGGCGACCATGTGCTGGGGCGCACCCATGACCGGGCGACGGATCTTTATTCCACCGTCTGCGCCGTCCAGAACCTGTGGCTGGCGGCACGCGCCGAAGGCGTCGGCGTCGGTTGGGTCAGCATCTTTCGCGAAGACGACCTGCGGTCCATCCTGCGCCTGCCCGACCATGTCGTGCCGGTGGCCTATCTGTGCATCGGCCATGTGGCGGAGCTGTACCAGGAACCCGAACTGCAGGCGCGGGGCTGGGCCGAACGCCTGCCCTTGCGCGACCTGGTGCTGGAGGACAGCTGGGACGGCCCTCAGGCCAACCTGTCGCGAAAGATGTCCAGCACCTCGGCATAGACCTGCCGCTTGAAGGGCACGATGCTGTCCAGCAGATCGTCGGGCCGCATCCATTGCCAGCGGTCGAATTCCGGGTGGTCGGTGGCGATGTTCACGTCGCCATCCTGACCCTTGAACCGCAGCAGCAGCCATTTCTGGCGCTGCCCGCAGAACCGCCCCTTCCAGGCCTTGCCCAGCAGATGCGGTGGCAGGTCGTAATAGACCCAGTCGGGCGTCTCGGCCAGGATCTCGACCTTGTCGGTGGACACGCCGGTTTCCTCGACCAGTTCGCGCAGGGCGGCCTGATGGAAGGTTTCGCCCGCATCGATGCCCCCTTGGGGCATCTGCCAGGCATCGGGCGTGTCGATGCGCTGGCCCGCAAAGACCAGCCCGTCACCATTGATCAGCACCACGCCCGCACAGGGCCGATAGGGCAGGCCCATCGGCCCCGTCCGGTCATTCATCATGCTTATCCCTTGTCCGCGTCGTCATTCGCGGCCGGTTCGGCATTGGCGGCCGGGGTTTCGGCGGCGGGCACGT
The DNA here is from genome assembly GCF_001887735.1 of Paracoccus sp. SM22M-07. NCBI lineage: Bacteria > Pseudomonadati > Pseudomonadota > Alphaproteobacteria > Rhodobacterales > Paracoccaceae > Paracoccus > Paracoccus sp. SM22M-07. The sequence goes on along the minus strand of NZ_JPKW01000002.1, from coordinate 30,333 downwards.
CGTCGGCGCTGAAACTGACGGCGGCCAGGCCCTTCAGGATGTCGACCGCATAGGCCAGCTGGTAATCCTCGTCGCGCAGGGCGGCGGTCGCCTCGACCTCGGCGGCCTCGTCCTCGATCTGCTGGCGGTCGTCATCGCTGATGTCATTGCCCAGGGCACCGCGCAGATCCGCCTCGGAACGGCTGAAGCTGCTGTTGGTGCGCGATTCTTCCTCTTCCTCGGGCTGGGCGGGTGTGGGTTGGGCGACCAGGATGTCGGGCTGGATGCCCAATGACTGGATCGACCGACCCGACGGCGTATAGTAACGCGCCGTGGTCAGCCGGATCGCGCTGTCCGAAGTGACGGGCATCACGGTCTGGACGCTGCCCTTGCCAAAGGATTTCTCGCCCACGACGATGGCGCGGCGATGGTCCTGCAGCGCACCGGCCACGATCTCCGACGCGCTGGCCGAGCCGCCATTGGTCAGGACGACCATCGGCTTGCCTTCGGCCAGATCGCCTTCCTCGGCGTTCCAGCGTTCACTCTCATCGGGGTTGCGGCCGCGGGTGCTGACGATTTCGCCTGCATCCAGGAAGGCGTCGCTGACGCTGATCGCTTGGTTCAGCAATCCGCCGGGGTTGTTGCGCAGGTCCAAGACGAAGCCCGTGACCCTGTCGATGCCGCCCGCTTCCTCGACGGCCTTGGCCAGCTCGGTCTTCAGTGCATCATAGGTCTCGTCGTTGAAGGTCGAGACGCGCAGGACGACGGCATGGCCCTCGACGCGCGACCGCACGACGGTCAGCTTGATCGTGTCGCGGGCCATGGTCAGGTCGAAGGGCTCGGTCTCGCCCTCGCGCAGGATGGTGATGGTGATCTCGGACCCGACCGGGCCGCGCATCATCTCGACCGCCTCGTCCAGGTTCAGGCCCAACAGCGATTCGCCGTTCACATGGGTGATGAAATCGCCCGACTGGACGCCCGCCTCGGCGGCGGGGGTGTCGTCGATCGGGGACACGACCTTGACCATGCCCTCCTCCTGGCTGACCTCGATGCCCAGGCCGCCGAAGCTGCCACGGGTCTGGGTCTGCATGTCGGAATAGGCGTCCGCCGACAGGAAGCTGGAATGCGGATCAAGCGAGGTCAGCATGCCATTGATCGCGGCCTCGACCAGTTCCTTGTCGTCGGGGGCCTCGACGTAATCGGCGCGGATGCGTTCGAAGATGTTGCCGAACAGCTCGAGCTGTTCATAGGTGGCGGTGTTGCGCCCGGATTCCTGCGCCATAAGCGGTCCGGCGATCTGGGTCGTTGCCAGCGCCCCCGCAAGCACACCCCCCAGTCCTGCGATCAGATAATGTCTCATGGCGGCCTTTCCTGCCTCAGTCCTGTTGCGGGTCGACGAATGGATTCAGCACGAACCAGTCTGCCGGGTCCAGCGTTTCATTGCCCTGCCGCAGTTCAAGATACAGCGATTCACTGCGTCCGGCCTGATCGCCGCGGGCGGCATCCGCGACGAATTGCGATCCGAATTCCTGCGCGGGCGCCTCGGCGCCCCCCATCAGGCCGACGGGATCACCGGCCTTCAGGACATCGCCCACCTCTCCGAAGACCTGGGCGAGCCCCGCAAAGATCATAAGATAGCCGCGCGCCGGCTCGACGATCATCACATTGCCGTAATCCAGGAAAGGACCGCGATAGCGGATCGTCGCAGGCCAAGGCGTCTGGACCAGCGCGGCGGGGGCCGTGGCGATGACCCAGCCGGGGCGCGTGACGCCCGCGGCGTCGGGTTCGTCATAGGGCCGCACCACCGATCCCACGACCGGCAGCCGCAGGCTGCCTTGGGCGCTTTCGAAATCCTCCATGGGCGCGCCGACGTCCTTTTCCATCTTGGCGATGCCGGTGGCGAAATCGTCCAGGGTCTGGGCGGCCTCGCGCAGGGCGCTCAGCTCCTCGGGGTCCTCGGCAAAGCGCACCGGCATGGAACTGCGGTCGGTGACGGCGCTGGACAGCAGACGGCGCGCCTCCTGGACCGAGGCAAGCCCCGATCCCAGCATGCCCGCCGCATTGGCCTGCAATTCCCGCACGGTGGCGATTTCGTCCAGATCGCCCTGCAGGGCCTCGGCCTCGGCGCGCAGGCCGGGCGTGACGCCCGACAGCAGCATCGCCGACCGCGCATTGGCCAGTGCGCCCGCGGGATGCAACAGCATCGTGCTCTCGGGGCTTTGCTGCAGGGCGGTCATCGCCCCCAGCACCTGCCCCAGCTGGTCACGCTGCGCATCGAAGCGGGCCCGCAATTCGGCCTCGCGGGCGCTGGCTTGGCGCAGGCCGTCGCGCAGGGCGGCTAGGCCCATCTCGTATCCGCGGATCACCTCGGTCAGGGCAACGACCTGATCATCGGCGGTGACCGCATCGGCCAGTTCCCCGATGGATGCGCGCAGCATGGCCGCGGCGCCTTCGGCGTCGCGCACCGCCTGGTTGGCCGGGTTGATCCCGTCCTGTGCATGGGCGGGCGACATCAGCGCCATGGCGCAGGCCAGGACGGCGGCAAGGGCGCGGGGCATCATCGGGTGATCAGACTTTCGCCGGTCATCTGGGGTGGCAGGGACAGGCCCATCAGGTCCAGGACCGTGGGCGCCAGATCGGCCAGGCGACCGTCGCGCACCGATGCGCCCGCAGGGCCGCCATAGACGATGACCGGCACCGGGTTCAGCGTATGGGCCGTATGGGCATTGCCGGTTTCAGGATCGATCATCTGTTCGCAATTGCCGTGATCGGCGCAGATGACGGCGGCACCGCCGACCTTGTCCAGCGCCGCCAGCATGCGCCCCAGGCCTTGGTCCACGGCCTCGCAGGCGCGGGCGGCGGCCTGAAGGCTGCCGGTGTGGCCCACCATGTCGGGGTTGGCGAAATTCACCACGATCAGGTCATAGCCCGCGCCGATCACCTCGACCAGCTTGTCGGCAACCTCGACCGCGGCCATTTCGGGGGCCATGTCATAGGTCGCGACCTTGGGGCTTTGCGGCATGTGCCGGTCCTCGCCCTCTTCGGGGGTTTCCTTGCCGCCGTTCAGGAAGAAGGTGACATGGGGATATTTCTCGGTCTCGGCCAGACGGAACTGGCGCAGGCCCTGGGCCGCGACCCATGCGCCCAGGGTGTTGACCACCTGCGTCTTGGGATATGCGGTCTGCATGAAATCGGTATGGCGGCTGCTGTAATCGACCATGCCCAGCACACCCGCCCATTCGGGACGGTCGCTGGCGTCAAAGGCGTCGAATTCGGGATCGGCCAGCGCCGACAGGATCTCGCGCGCGCGGTCGGCGCGGAAGTTCAGGCAGAACAGCCCGTCCCCGTCCTGCGCCCCGTTATAGCCGTCGATGACGAAGGGCGGGATGAATTCATCGGTCTTGCCATCGGCATAGGCGGCGACGACGGCATCCTCGGCCGTGGGGACGTCCTGCCCCCGGCCCGCGACGATCGCCCCGAAGGCGCATTCGACCCGGTCCCAGCGGTTGTCGCGGTCCATCGCGAAATAACGTCCGATCACGGTGCCGATCCGCGCACCCCTCGGCATCGCGCCCTGCAATTCGGTCAGATAGCCATGGGCCGAACTGGGCGCCACGTCGCGCCCGTCGGTGATGGCATGGATGACGACCGGCACGCCCGCCTCGCTGATGATCCGCACGGCGGCCTGCATGTGCTGCAGGTGGCCGTGAACCCCGCCATCGGACACGACACCCATGACATGCGCCGTCCCGCCCGAGGCCTTCATCCGGTCGATGAAATCCAGCAGCGCGTCGTTGCGGCCAAAGCTGCCTTCCTCGATGGCCAGATCGATCTGGCCCAGATCCATGGCGACCACGCGCCCGGCACCGATATTGGTGTGGCCGACCTCGGAATTGCCCATCTGGCCGCGCGGCAGACCCACATCGGGACCATAGGTCACCAGCGTCGCGTTCGGGCAGTCGCGCATCAGGCGGTCGAAATGGGGCGTCGCGGCCTGGTCGGGTGCGCTCTGTTCGGGACGGTCGGAGAGGCCCCAGCCGTCAAGAATGCACAGGATCACGGGTTTGGTCATGATTGCCTCGCGGTTTTCCCCCTCATACGCGGGCGAAGGCGCGACGGCAACCAAACGTCGCAAGGGCTGGACGGCATCAGGCCCGGTGATAGGGCGATCCGGACAGGATGGTGGCGGCCCGGTACAGCTGTTCGGCCAGCATGACGCGCACCAGCATATGCGGCCAGACCATGCGCCCGAAGCTGATCGACCAGTCGGCACGGGCCCGCAGATCGGGGTCCAGCCCGTCCGCGCCGCCGATGACAAAGCAGACGTCACGGGCATTGTCGCGCCAGCCTGCAATGCGGGCCGCGAATTCGGGCGACAGGGGCTGATCGCCGCGTTCGTCCATCATCACCAGCGCGGCCCCCGCCGGCAGGGCGCGGCTCAGCAATTCGGCCTCGGCCTTCATGCCCAGACCGCGCTTGTCTTCGACCTCGACGACGGAAACGGCCGGCAGCCCGAGGCTGCGGCCGGTTTTCGCGAAGCGGTCAAGATAATCGGCGATCAGCGCCGCCTCGGGGCCCTTGCGAAGCCGCCCCACGGCGGCGATGTCGATCCGCATCAGTCCGCCTTACGGCTGGTGGTGATGGTCGTCACGCACACGGGACAGCGCGTCCGCAGGCATCCACATCTTTTCCAGCTGGTAGAAATCACGGACCTCGGGGCGGAAGACATGGACGATCACGTCGTCGGTGTCGATCAGCACCCAGTCGCCGGCTTCCTTGCCTTCGATGCGCGGGCTGCGGCCCGTGGCATGCTTGACGCGTTCGGCCAGCTTTTCCGCGATGGCACCCACCTGCCGGCTGCTGCGCCCCGAGGCGATCACCATGTGATCGGCCATGGCCGAGCGGCCCCGCAGATCGATGCTGACGACCTCTTCGGCCTTGTCATCATCCAGCGAAGTCATAACAAGCGAAAGAACCTGGTCGCTGGTCAGCGAGCCTTTCGCAGCGGTCGTGGCCGGCCCTTGGGCCGACGGGACGTCTTGTGACAGGGTTATATCCTCCGGTCAGCGCGCCGATGACCCCCGGCGCAGGGGTCCCTTCAACATAGCATCTTTTCGCCCCATCTCAATCGCTGGCGGGCTTTTCCTTTCGGCAATCTTCGTGCCACGCCCCGCAGGCCGCAGCGCGGGCCTTGCCAGCAAGGCGCCGAATGCCTAATCTTGCGGAATGATGCGTTTCTTCGACATTCATGATCGTGCGCGACTGCCGCAGCGATTCTATGGCGAAACGCTCTGCGTGACCGCGCGGGGCTGATCGGCCCGCGGGACAGCCCTGTCCCGCCGCTTGTCCATGCCCGCACCCTGCATCACAGCCGAAAGACATCAGCCATGACCATTCCCGCAGCCGCCGCGCCGCGCACGCTTTATGACAAGATCTGGGACGCCCATGTCGTCGAACGCCAGGACGACGGCACCTGTCTTCTGTATATCGACCGCCACCTGGTCCACGAAGTGACCAGCCCGCAGGCCTTCGAGGGCCTGCGCATGACCGGCCGCACGGTCCGCGCCCCCGAACGCACCATCGCGGTGCCCGATCACAACGTGCCCACCACGCTGGACCGCCAGACCGGGATCGAGAACCCCGAATCCCGCATCCAGGTCGATGCGCTGGACAAGAACGCCCGCGAATTCGGCGTGAACTATTACCCGGTGAACGACATCCGCCAAGGCATCGTGCATATCGTCGGCCCCGAACAGGGCTGGACCCTGCCCGGCATGACCGTCGTCTGCGGCGACAGCCACACGGCCACTCATGGCGCCTTCGGCGCGCTGGCCCACGGCATCGGCACCTCCGAGGTGGAACATGTGCTGGCCACCCAGACCCTGATCCAGGGAAAGTCCAAGAACATGAAGGTGGAAATCACCGGCCGCATCGCGCCCGGCGTCACCGCCAAGGACATCGTGCTGCGCATCATCGCCGAAACCGGCACGGCGGGCGGCACTGGCCATGTCATCGAATATTGCGGCGAGGCGATCCGCAACCTGTCGATGGAAGGCCGCATGACCATCTGCAACATGGCGATCGAGGGCGGTGCCCGCGCAGGCCTGATCGCGCCCGACGAAACCACCTTCGCCTATGTCAAAGGACGCGCCCACGCCCCGAAAGGCGCGCAATGGGAGGCAGCCGTCGCCTGGTGGAAGACGCTGTTTTCCGACGAGGGCGCGCATTTCGACAAGGTGCTGACCATCCGCGGTGAGGACATCGCCCCCACCGTCACCTGGGGCACCAGCCCCGAGGATGCACTGCCCATCACCGCATCGGTCCCCGCCCCCGAAAGCTTCACGGGCGGCAAGGTCGAGGCCGCCCGCCGCAGCCTGGACTACATGGCGCTGACCGCCGGCACGCCGCTGACCGACATCGCCATCGACGCCGTCTTCATCGGCAGCTGCACCAATGGCCGGATCGAGGATCTGCGCGCCGCGGCCGAGGTGCTTCAGGGCCGCAAGCTGGCGCCGGGCGTGCGCGGCATGGTGGTTCCCGGATCGGGCCTGGTCCGCGCCCAGGCCGAGGAAGAGGGCCTGGACGTCATCTTCACCGATGCCGGTTTCGAATGGCGCCTTGCGGGCTGTTCCATGTGCCTTGGCATGAATCCCGACCAACTGGCGCCGGGCGAACGCTGCGCGGCCACCAGCAACCGCAATTTCGAAGGTCGCCAGGGCTACAAGGGGCGCACCCATCTGATGTCGCCCGCCATGGCCGCCGCCGCCGGTGTCTGCGGGCATCTTGTCGACATCCGCGAATTCGCCAAAGAACCCGCATAAGGACGCCCATCATGGATAAGTTCACCACCCTGACGGGCATCGCGGCCCCCATGCCGCTGGTCAATATCGACACGGACATGATCATCCCCAAGCAGTTCCTGAAGACCATCAAGCGGTCGGGCCTTGGGGTGAACCTGTTCGACGAGATGCGCTATGACCGCGACGGCAACGAGATCCCCGATTTCGTCCTGAACCAGCCCGCCTATCGCGATGCGGAGATCCTGATCGCGGGCGACAATTTCGGCTGCGGGTCGTCGCGCGAACACGCCCCTTGGGCGCTGCTGGATTTCGGCATCCGCTGCGTCATCTCGACCAGCTTTGCCGACATCTTCTTCAACAACTGCTTCAAGAACGGCATCCTGCCCGTCGCCCTGCCCCAGGACGCCGTCGATGCCCTGATGGCGGATGCGGGCAATGGTGCGAATGCCCGCGTCACGGTCGATCTGGAAAGCCAGACCGTCACCAGCCCCGACGGCACCACCTATCACTTCGAGGTCGATGCTTTCCGCAAGCATTGCCTGCTGAACGGGTTGGACGATATCGGGCTGACAATGGAAAAGGCCGCCGCCATCGACACCTTCGAGGACCAGATGGCGCAGGCGCGCCCTTGGATCTGAGGATCGCCGCGGCGCTGTGCCTGCTGGGTCTGCCCGCGCAGGCGGACACGCTGCGCCTTGCCACATGGGACCCGGGCCTTTCGCGAAAGGGCCCGGGTCTTTTGCTGCGCGACATCGCCAAGGGCGATCCGCAGGTGCTGGCGGCGGCGCAGGTGATCGCGGCGACCGCCCCCGACGTGATCGTGCTGACCGCCTTCGACTGGGATCTGGAAGGCCGCGCCCTGGCGGCTTTTCAGGCGGTTCTGGCCGATCAGGGCCACCCCATGCCCCATGCCTTTGCCGCCCTGGGCAATCGCGGCATGCAGGTGGGTCTGGATCTGGACGGCGACGGACGCATGGGACGGCCGCGCGACGCGCAGGGCTATGGCGATTTCACCGGCAGCGCGGGACTGGCGATCCTGTCGCGGCTGCCCATCGGAGATGTCGCGGATCACACGGCGACGCTCTGGCGGGACATGCCGGGCAACCGGATGCCCGAGGGCGGTCAGGCGGATATGCAGCGGCTGTCATCGTCGTCGCATTGGGATGTGCAGGTCGGGCCGCTGCACCTGTTGGCGATGGCCGCGACGCCCCCCGCCTTCGAGCCGCGCAACATCGCCCGCAACCATGATGAGGCCGCCTTCTGGCTGAACCACCTGCCCGACGCGCCCTTCGCCATCATCGGCAACCTGAATGTCGATCCGCAGGACGGCGATGGCGACGCCGCTGCGCTGCGCGCGCTGCAGAAGGTCACGCAGGACAGCCAGCCGCGGGGCGCCTGGCAGCCGCCGCAGGACGGCCCGAATGCCGGGCAGAAGGGCGATCCGGCGCTGGACACGGCCGAATACGACCGTGCCCCCGGCAATCTGCGGCTGGATTACATCCTGCCCGCGCAGGGCCTGACGGTCACCGGATCGGGCGTCGTCTGGCCCGCCCCGGAAGACCCGCTGGCCCAGGCCGTCGCGACGGCGTCACACCGGCATCTGGTCTGGCTGGACCTAGACCCGGAATGAGGCGATGGCCCCCCAGGCCTTGTCCAGATCCGCCGCCGTCACGCAATAGGGCGGCATGACATAGACGGTGTTCCCCAAGGGACGCAGCAGCACCCCCTGGTCGATGGCATGGGCGCGCAGGCGGGGACCGACCTCGGACAGATAACCGCCCTCGGGGACCTTCAGGTCGATCGCGGCGATGGTGCCGCATTGGCGCGGGTTCTCGAACCGGGGGTCTTCGGCCATCGCCGCCAGCCGTTCGCCCTGCATGGTCACCAGCGCGTCCAGCCGGTCCTGCATCGGGCTGGCCTGCCACAGCCGGACCTGCGCCAGCGCCGCCGCACAGGCGATCGGGTTCGCGGTATAGCTGGAGGAGTGATAGAAGGTCCGCCGCCGGTCCGTCGAATGATGGGCCCGGAACACGCGGCCGCTGGCCAGCGTCGCCGCCAGCGGGATGACGCCCCCCGTCAGCCCCTTGGAGGTGCACATGATATCGGGGCTGATCCCCGCGTGATCACAGGCCCACAGCCGACCGGTGCGGCCCCATCCGGTCATCACCTCGTCCACGATCATCAGCACGTCATGTCGGTCGCAGATCGCCCGCAGCCCGGCCAGAACATCGGCGGAATAGACCCGCATGCCCCCCGCGCCCAGGATCAGCGGTTCCAGGATCAGCGCGGCCATCTTGCCGCTCGCGGCCAGTGTTTCAAAGGCGTCCAGCGTATCCGCCCCGTCGCCGGTCGGGAAGGGCAGGCGGTCCACGCCGAACATCAGCGGGTCATAGGCGGCGTTGAAGACGCCACGCTCGCCCACGCTCATCGTGCCGATGGTGTCGCCGTGATAGCTGTCCTCGATGACGGCGATACGGTTGCGGCCGTCGCCCTCGTGCTTCCAATAACCAAGCGCCATCTTCAGCGCGACCTCGACGGCGGTCGATCCGCTGTCGCTGAAGAACACATGGTCCAGCCCCGCAGGCGCCATGCCGACCAACGCGGTGGCCAGATCCTCGGCCGGCTGATGGGTCAGGCCTGCGAAGATCACCTGGTCCAGATGCCCCGCCGTGTCGCGGATCGCCTGCACGATCTGGGGCTGGTTGTGGCCATGCGTGACCACCCACCAGCTGGAAACGGCATCCAGCAGCGGCCCGCGATCGGTGCGGATATAGGCGCCTTCGGTGCTGATCGCACGGACGGGATCGGGTTCGGTGGCGTGCTGGAAGAACGGGTGCCAGACGGCGCTTGTCATGCGAAATCCTTCGGGTCGAAATGTTCGGTCATGGCGGCGGTCAGGCTGGCGCGGTCCAGGACCGGCAGAAACGGCAGACGGCCCAGCACCTTGACCTGACCGATCTGGCCGATCGTCGCCATGTTGTCGGCATTGTCATCGCCCACGAAAGCCACGCCCAGCACGGGGACCTTGCGCGCGCGCAGGCTTTCCAGCGCCGACAGGCTGTGGCTGATGGTGCCAAGCCCCGTCGAGGCGACCAGCACCACCGGCAGCTGCCACGCCGCGAACAGATCGGCAAACAGCATCCGCCGCGTGATCGGCACCAGCGCCCCGCCCGCCCCTTCGATGACCAGGCGGTCCGCATCGGGCGGCGTCAGGCGGGCGGCGTCGATGTCCACGCCGTCCAGTTCGGCGGCGCGATGGGGCGACAGGGGCTGGGCCAGCATATAGGCCTCGGGGTGGGTGCGGGCGCCCGACAGGCGCGCCACCTCGGCGCGGTCGCTGTCGGGCGAGGGTTCCGCATCGGCGCGCGGATCGGGATTGGGCACGTTTCCGGCCAGCCCCGATTGCAAGGGCTTCCAGTAATCCGCCCCGATCAGCCCGCATAGCCCTGCGGAAAACACCGTCTTGCCGACATCGGTGCCGGTGCTGGTGATCACGATTCGGGCCATAATTCCTCCAGCGTTTCCGCCAGCCGGATCACGTCATCCGTGCTGGCATTCAGATTCAGCGACACGCGCAGGCGCGATGTGCCCGGCGGGACGGTCGGGGGACGGATGCCGCGCACGTCGAAACCGCGCGCCTGCACCGCCTGCGCCAGCTCCATCGTGGGCGCATTGCCCCCCACGATCAGCGGCACGATCTGGCTGCCGCTGACCGGCACCTGCGGCAGGCGCTGCGCCATCTGCGCGCCGAACAGGTCCACATGCGCCCGCAGCGCCGCCTGACGCCAAGGTTCGTCGCGCAGAACGGCCAGCGCCTCAAGGCCGACCGCCGCCATCAGGGGCGAGGGCGCGGTGGCAAAGATGAAGGGCCGGCAGCGGTTGATCAGGAAATCGATCAGCACCCGCGACCCGCAGATCAGCGCACCGGACCCGCCCAGGGCCTTGCCCAGGGTGTGCAGGGTCACGACATTGTCGCGCCCTTCCAGGTGATGGGCCAGACCGCGCCCCTGGGGGCCATAGACGCCGGTCGCATGCGCCTCGTCCACCATCAAAAAGCCGTGGCGGTCGGCCAGGTCCATCAACGCGTCCAAGGGCGCCACATCGCCGTCCATGCTGTAAAGGCTCTCGACCGTGATCCAGACGGCGCCGGTATGGCCCTCGGCGCGCCACGCGTCGATCACATCCGAGGCATGGTCGACATCGCCGTGCCGGAACTGCGCCACCTGTGCGCGCCCCGCCCGCGCCCCTTCATGGGTGCTGGCATGGGACAGCGCGTCCATCAGCAGCAAATCGCCCCGCTGCGGCAGGGTGGTCAGGACGGCGAAATTCGCGACATAGCCACCGCCGAAACCCAAGGCCGCCTCGGCCCCGAAAAAGCGGGCCGCCGCGTCTTCGAATTCCTGCTGGGGGTCGGTGTTGCCGCGCAACAGCCGCGATCCGGCCGCGCCCACGGGAACGCCCTGATCCAACGCCCTGCGCGCGGCCTGCACCAGCCGGTCGGACTGCGCCAGCCCGATGTAATCGTTCGAGGAAAAATCGATCCCGCGACGCGGGGCCAGTCCCCGCAAACGCGCGTCGGCGGCCAGACCCTCAAGGTCGCGCCGATAGCCTGCCAATCGGTCCAAGATGCCCTGCCCCATCATTCTTGCCTCGCTTTGCCGGGGTCCGGGGGTAGACCCCGGCATCCCTCAGCGCAGGATCGGGATGGCGGGGTCGCGCGAGGCCGCGGCCTCGGCGGCAGGTTCGGGCAGGTGTTCATGGGCGCGCATCGGCTCAAGGCCCAGCTTGGCGAACAGCACCATGTCGGTCTCTTCCTCGGGGTTGTCCTTGGTCAGCAGCGTATCGCCCACGAAGATCGAGTTCGCCCCCGCAAAGAAGCACATCGCCTGCATCTCATCGGACATCGCGGTACGCCCGGCCGACAGGCGGACATGGCTGGTCGGCATCATGATACGGGCCGTGGCGATGGTGCGCACGAAGTCGATCGGATCGACGGGGGCGGCGTTTTCCATCGGCGTGCCTTCGACGGGGATCAGCATATTGATCGGCACGCTGTCGGGCGCCTCGGCCAGGTTGGCCAGCGTCACCAGCATGTCGACGCGGTCCTGCTGCCCCTCGCCCAGGCCCAGGATGCCGCCCGAACAGACCTTCATGCCGCTGGCGCGGACATTGGCCAAGGTCTCCATCCGGTCGGCGAAGGTCCGCGTCGTGATGACGTTGCCGTAATGCGCTTCCGAGGTGTCGATGTTGTGGTTGTAGTAATCCAGCCCCGCTTCGGCCAGCTGCCTGGACTGGTCGCCGTCCAGCATGCCAAGCGTCATGCAGGTTTCCATGCCCAGCGCCTTGACGCCCTCGATCATGGCCACGATCTGCGGCATGTCGCGCTGCTTGGGGCTGCGCCAGGCGGCACCCATGCAATAACGGGTCGCGCCGGCATCGCGGGCGCGGCGCGCTTCGGCCAGCACGCGCTCGACCTCCAGCAGCTTGGAGGCCGACAATCCCGATGCATGGCGGGCCGACTGGCTGCAATAGGAACAATCCTCGGGGCAACCGCCGGTCTTGATCGACAGAAGGCGGCTCATCTGGATGCGGTTCGGATCGAAATGCTTGCGGTGAACGGTCTGGGCCTCGAACAGCAGATCCATCAGCGGCTGGTCAAAGACACGGCGGGCCTCTTCGGCGGTCCAGATCTTGCGGCGGTTTTCGGTATTCGGATCGCTGTGCAGCATGGCAGTCCCCTTGGCGTGCATGCCGTTCCCTAGCATTCCGCATCCCGCCTGTCCAATGGCAGGCTCAGTACCGCTCGCGGTCGCGCCACTGCCTTTCCTTGTGCCCCAGGCCCAGCAGGGCCTCGGCGCGGCCGAACTCGGTCGCGGCGACCTTGCGGGCGGCCTCGAACCGGGGCTGCAGCTGCTGCATCTCGCGGTCGGCATGACGCAATTCGCGCGCGGCGCGACCGGCCTGGGCATTCGCGGCGCGGGCCTCGGGAATGGTCAGGGGGGCGACGCTGGCATAGCTTTGCGCCAGAGAATTGCGCAGGGCCTCGGCATGCTGATGCGCCGCCGTCATATGCGCCGCGAAGGCCGCAAAGGATTTCAGCTGGCGTTCGGCGCGGATGCGCGCCAGGGCTTCCAGCTGGGCCAGTTGCTTGATCCTGTCTACCACCCTGCCCTCGCTTTCTGACGCATCTTTTCGGCAAACCTGATGGCCGCGGCAACGGCGGCGAAATGATCGTGGCCGATCTCGTGGCCGATCTTGACTTGGGCGTGGATCGCGCGGGCGCAGGGCGGGTCCGACCAGATCGGCACCGCATGTTCGCGCGCCTTGGCGCGGATCCGGGCCGCGACCTCGTCGGTGCCCTTGGCCACGCAGACCGGGGCGCGGCCCGATCCGCGTTTCCATTGCAGCGCCACGGCGTAATGGGTCGGGTTCACGATCACCACGTCGGCCTTGCCCACGTCGGTCAGCATCTGCTGCATCGCGATATCGACGGCGCGTTGGCGGCGGGCCGCCTTCAGATGCGGGTCGCCCTCGGATTCCTTGTATTCATCCTGCATTTCCTTGCGGCTCATGCGGTTCTTGCGGCGATGGTCGAACCATTTCCACAAGATGTCGGGCACCGTGAACAGGATCGACACGATCAGCGCCAGGATCAGAACCTGTCCCATGATCGCGCCGAGGGCGGTGGTCCATTGCGCGCCCGACATGGCACTGCCGGCGATCCGGTCCAGCAGGCTGGCGAACAGGAACCATCCCCCTGCACAGACCAGCCCCGCCTTGCCCAGAGAGATGCCGAAGGTCACCATGCCGTTCGCCCCGAATTTCTGGCCCGCATTCGTCATCGGATTGATGCGCTTGAAGTCGGGGGCCAGTTTCTCCGGCGAAAAGATCAGCCCCCGCGTGGCGATCAGCCCCAGCAGGATCGCCGCCACCAGCAACGCCGCCAGCCCCACCGCGGCCACCGCCGCATAGGCCGACATGTCGCGCGCCGTTGCCGCGACATCATCGGGCCAATCCTCGGACCCCAAGGCGCGGCTGGCCATGGCCAGCCATTGCCGGACCGCCAGCCCCGCGGCCATCGAAAAGGCCAGAAAGGCACCCAGATACATCGTCGCGGCATTCAGCTCGGTCGATCGGGGGATGTCGCCTTTTTCGCGGGCCTGGGTCAGCTTCTGTTCGCTGGCCTCGAACTGCTTGTCATCGCTGTCCTCGCTCATGGTGCCACCGGCAGCATGAAGGACAGGACCGCATCGGCCCACAGCCCGATCAGCATCGGGGACAGGATGGCCAGCCCCATCAGCGCCAGAAAGATCGCGGCAGGGGCGCCGATGAAGACCACGGGCAGCGCCGGCATGACCCGGTTGATGACGCCGGTCAGCGCCTGGAACAGGAAGCCGCCCAGCGTGAAAGGCGCCGCCAGCATCATCGCCAGCAGAAAGCTGTCGGCCACCACGCCGACGATCCCCGTGGCAAGCATTTCGGGGTCAGGCCATTGCGCGGGCGGCCAGACCCGCAGGCTGTCGGCGATCAGATCGATCAGCATGGCCGGCAACCCCAGCGCCATCAGGATCGCGATGCCCGCCAAATGCAGCATGTTGCCGATCGGATGGGGGGCGGCCTCGTTCTGGATGCCCATGATCTGGGACAGCGACGCCGTCGCGGCGATGGCCGTGGTGGCGATGTCGATGGCCAGCGCCATCAGCCGCAGCATCGTCCCGGTGGCAAAGCCCAGCAGGATCTCGGGGGTGATCTGGGCGACCAGGCCCATGGGTTCGTCGGGGATGGTCGCCAAGGGAACCAGACCGCCCAGCAGGGGCGTGATGGCCAGCGCGATGGCGACCTTGACGCGGGCCTGGATGACCCGTTCGCCCAGGCCCGGCAGGATCAGCACGCAGGCCTGGACACGGGCATAGACCAGCACCAGCGACCAATCCAGACCCGGAAAGATCGCCTGCAGCTGCTGCCACATCACGCGGCCTCGATCGTGCCAAGCAGCCGCAGCTCGGCGGCGGGATCGACCTCTTCCAGGCCCAGCACCGGAACGGACATGCCGTTCGCGCCCAGAACCGCGCGGATCATCCGGCGCCGGTGGTCGGGGGCCACGATGACGGTCCGCGCCACGGGTTCCGCCAGCGACACCGCCTTGCGCGCGGCTTCCAGCAGGCGCTTGGACAGGTCTGGCGTCATTGCGCCTCCGTCGGCACGCCCGGTTTCGGCATCGGCACGGACGAACTCGGCCTCCCATGCGGGGTGCAGTTGCAGGGCGGCGATGCGGCCGGCGTCGTCGGAATATTGCTGGGTGATCTGGCCGCGCAGGCGCTTGCGGACCAATTCATAGATCATCTCGGGGGATTCGACGTTGCGGAATTCGCAGATGGCATCGACGATCAGCGGCAGGTTGCGGATCGAGATGCGCTCCTCCAGCAGCGCCCGCAGGATCGCCAGCAGGGTTTCGGGCGTGACCTTTTCAGGGATCATGCTGTCGAAATACTTGCGGTTGCGTTCGGCGCGGCTGGTGTCGGACAGCGTCTTCAGTTCCTCGATCTGGCGCTGCATGGCGCCCAGGGTCAGAAGCGCCGGAAGGTTCGATTTCACGACCTCCATCAGATGGGTCGAGAGAACCTCCATCGGGGTGACGACGGTGGCGCCCATGACCGAGGCCTCGTCCTGATCGGCCGGCGCGATCCATCGGGCGGGGCTGGAATAAACCGGTTCGCGCACGCTGGTGCCGCGCAGTTCGGACAGAACGGCATCGGGACCCAGCGCCAGAACCTGGGACGGGTGCAGCGTGCCGCGCCCCCGCACGACGCCCTGGATGCGGATCTGGTAATCGCCGGGCGGCAGGTCGTCGGTGTCGGTGATGCGCACATCAGGCAGCACCATGCCGAAGCTGCGCGCGATATGGATACGCAGGTTGCCGATCCGGCTGCCCAGACCGCGCGCCTGATCCAGCGCGACCAGGATCAGGTCGGACCCGATCTCGACGCTGACATCGTCGGTGTCCAGCACGTCGCCGATGCGGGCGGCGGGGGCGGGATCGGCGGCCGGTGCATCCGCCATGTCGGCGGGCTTCTCAGCCCTGTTCGCGATGCGCCACGCCATGAAGGCCAACGCCAGCGCGATGCCCATGAACAGCATCTGCGGCATGCCCGGCACGAAGGAGATCACCACCATCGCGGCGGCGACCATGGCGGCGGGCTGCCAGCTGCGGGTGAATTCGGCCGACAGCAGGTCGGCGGTTGTGTCCGTCGCCCCGCCGCGCGACAGCAGCAGCGCCGCCGCCATCGAGGTGATCAGCGCCGGAATCTGGCTGACCAGCCCGTCGCCGATCGTCAGGTGGGAATAGGTCGATGCGGCCTCGGCCAGGGGCATGCCGTGGACAACGATGCCGACCGTCAGGCCGATCATCAGGTTGATCAGCGTGATGACGATGCCCGCGACCGCGTCGCCCTTGACGAATTTCGAGGCCCCGTCCAGCGAACCGAAAAAGCTGATCTCGGTCTGTTCGCGGATGCGGCGGCGCTTGGCTTCGTGGTGGTCGATGGCGCCCGCGTTCAGGTCGCCGTCGATGGCCAGCTGCTTGCCCGGCAGCGAATCCAGCGCGAAACGGGCGGCGACCTCGGCCATGCGCCCCGAACCCTTGGTGATGACCATGAAGTTCACGACCGAGATCACCGCAAAGACCGTGATCCCCACCAGGATCGAACCGCCCGCCACGAAATCGGCAAAGCCGTTGATGACATGGCCCGCGGCCTCCTTGCCGTTCTGTCCCTCGGTCAGGATCAGGCGGGTGGAGGACACGTTCAACGACAGCCGAATGACCAGGCTGACCAGCAGCAGCACCGGGAAAGCCTGGAAATCCGTGGGCTTGTCGACCAGCGACGCCATGACCAGCACCAGCGTGGCCATGGCGATCGACACCGCGATGCCGAAATCCAGCACCCCCGCAGGCAGGGGGATCACCAGAGAGATCACCACCAGCACCAGCCCCCCGGTGATCAGCAGCGGCGCATCGACGATCTTGCGGGATTTTGCGAGGGTCATCGGGCGGGCTCCTTGGCGGGTCGCAGAAGATCGTCAAGCGTCCAGGGGGTGTCGTTCAGCAGGCCGATGCGGCGCAGATAGGCGATGGCGCTGATCCGGTCGGCGCTGTCCATCTGCATCAGGGTGACGCGGTAATCGCGCGGCAGGCCCTGCCCCGACAGCAGCCAGCCATTCGCATCGGCGGCGAATTCCTCGAAACCCGCAGGGGCGGCTGCAAGTGATGCCGCCAGCATGATCGCGCCGATGCCCATCACGCGGCCTTCTTCAGATCGCGCAGCGCGCCTTCCAGCGTGTCAAAGCTGGGGCGGACATGTTCGGGGACCGACTGGCGGCCCACCTCGACGCAAAGGGGCGTGGCGTGCTGGTGCAGACCGGCGACCAGCACCGATTTGATCACGTCGTAAAAGCCCATGTCCTGCTTGACGACACCGCCAAGCCGATTGGCCAGCGGGGCCACGAAACCATAGGACAGGAACACCCCCAGGAAGGTCCCCACCAGCGCGCCGCCGATCATCTTGCCCAGCACGGCGGGCGGCTGGTCGATCGAGCTCATGGTCTTGATCACGCCCAGAACGGCGGCGACGATGCCCAGGGCGGGCAGCGCGTCGGCCATGTTCTGCAAGGCGTGGGGGACGTGCATCTCCTC
This sequence comes from Paracoccus sp. SM22M-07, assembly GCF_001887735.1. Classification (NCBI taxonomy): domain Bacteria; kingdom Pseudomonadati; phylum Pseudomonadota; class Alphaproteobacteria; order Rhodobacterales; family Paracoccaceae; genus Paracoccus; species Paracoccus sp. SM22M-07. The sequence goes on along the minus strand of NZ_JPKW01000002.1, from coordinate 12,864 downwards.
CTCCTTCATGGTGGCGATGCGGCGGGTCAGCATGTCCTCGACCTGATAGGGATCGTCATAGTTCAGGCTGGCCGAGCGCAGCGTGTCCGCGATCAGCGAGACGACGTTGTGATCCGCCAAAAGCCGCGGATAGGCCGAGAATATCGGCGATTCGGCGGGCGTCTCGATATGCTGTTCCAGCGCCACGGGGTTTTCGCGCGCGATCTTCAGCAGCTGGAACATCAGGCACAGCACGTCCTGATGATCCTGTGCGGTCCATTTCGGACCCTTGAAGGCCCGTACCAGCCCGCCAAGCGTCGCTTTCAGCGTGTGGCTGTCATTGGACAGCAGATAGGCCCCGACGGCGGCGCCCATGATCATCATCATCTCGAACGGCAGGGCGTGGGTGATGACGCCCATCTTGCCCCCCGCCAGCAGATAGCCGCCAAAGACCATTACCATGGTGAGGATGATTCCGACAAAACCGAACATCTGTGTTTCCTTATGGTTTGCGGACGCTGCGCGCGCCCATCTGGGCGGTCAGCAGGGCAGCCTGGCGCGGCTCGACGGCGGCGATGATGCGGGCGCCGGCCTCGGGCTGGACGCGCATCAGGATCTCGGCGGCGAAATCGGCGGGAAGATTGGTCAGAATGGCGGCCGCCTCGGCGGGTTTCATCTGGTCGTAGAGGGCGATCAGGCGGTCGATATCGGTGCGCACGGCCTGGGTCGTCCCATCGCGGGTGGCCTTGATGGCGCCCTTGCTGGCCTGCAGCTGTCCCAGCCGGGTGCGCAGCGTCGCCTCGGCGGCGTCCAGATCGGCCTTCCGCTGATCCAGCGCCTGCATATAGCGTTCGATGCGCAGCGCCCGGTCGCGCAATTCCTCGGCCAAGGCGACGGCTTCGGGGACGTCCGTGCACCCTTCCAACAGGTCGGAGGGGCCTGCGACGGCCTGGAAGACCTGGGCGAAATCCTGGCCCTTCCAGATCATCGCGCCTGCAGGCAGGGCAAACAGGGCGGCCAGAACCGGCAGGATTTTCCTAGACATCGGCCACCTCGGCGCGCTTGCGCAGGCGGCGCGCGGCTTGCGGCCGGGGCGCGGCATCGGCGGCCAGGCCGATCCGCTGGCGCAGGTCCCAGATGGCGCGTTCACGGCGCGCCGTCTCGATCTCGTCCGCCAGCAGTTCGCTGGCGGCGGTCGCCTCGTCGCGGGCCGAGCGGATGGCCCGTTCCAGCCGGTCCACCTCGGCGGCCATGACGGCGATCGCGCCGCCCAGACCGCTTTCCAGATCGTTCAGCCGGCGCAGGCGGCGGGTCAGCGTGATGCAGAAGAAGGCAAGGCCCACGCAGGCGATCAGCAGCAGGGCCTGCAGCACATGGTCGGTGGTCATTTGAATCTGAACTCCGTGATCAGCAGGTCTTTGACGGCCTCGTCGCCCAGCACCAGGCGGGTGCGGCCGACCAGTTCGGTGCGGATGATTTCCAGCACGCCGCGCTTGTCATAGGCGGACGGGTCCACGTCCGAGAGGAAGGTCGTGAAGGCATCCGACACGCGCGGCATCAGGTGCTGGACCTGGCCCTTGTGCGCGGCGTCGCTTTCGATGGTGGCCGACAGGATCAGGCTGCGGGCGCGACCGCCGGGGATGATGATCTCGATCGTCGGAATGTCGACGAATTCCGGCTGGTCCCCGACGGGGGCCGCCTCGGCTTCGGCGGGGGCCGACAGCATGGCGGCGGGCGACCACAGCCCCAGATAGGTCGATGCGAACCCCGCCCCTCCAAGGATCAGCGTCGCGGCGATCGGGAGCAGCATCCCTTTCTTGCGGGGCTTGGTTTCGGCGGTTTCGGTCATCGTGATTCTCCGTCCTGACAAGACCGAAATATCAGAACGCGACTAACCGAATCTTAACGTGGGCCATGTCAATCAGGGTCACGACGACAATGAAGCGATGATTCGAAAGGAACGGTTTTGCAAAAACTGCAGGATTACTGGAACGAGCGAACGTCCGCCCAACGGATGATCCTTGGTGGTGCTTTCCTGGCCGCCTTCCTGGTCATCGCGGGCTTTGGCTGGTTCGCCAGCCGGACCAACATGGCGCTGATTTATGGCGGGCTCGACCCCGCCCAGGCCGGAGAGGTCGTCGCGGGCATCGAACGCGCCGGCGTCCCCTACGAGGTGCGCGGCGATGCTATCTGGGTCGATGCCGACCAGCGCGACCGCCTGCGCATGGACCTGGCCGCGCAGGGTCTGCCGGCGGCCGGCAGCACCGGTTACGAATTGCTGGACGGCATGTCGGGCTTTGGCACCACATCGCAGATGTTCGACGCCGCCTATTGGCGCGCCAAGGAGGGCGAGCTGGCCCGCACCATCCTGGCCCTGCCCAATGTCCGCACGGCCCGGGTGCATCTGGCCATCGAAACCGGGCGCGGCTATCGGCGTGATCAGAACGGCAGCGCCTCGGTCACGCTGACGACGGCAGGCGGGGCCATCACCCGCGAACAGGCGGCGGCGCTGAAATACCTGGTGTCGTCGGGTGTGCCGGGCATGTCGCCCGATCGCGTGACGGTCATCGACAGCAAGAACGGCATCGTGGCCAGCGATGACGACCGGACCGGCGCCGACCGCGCCGCCGAGATGAAGCGCAATGTCGAACGCATCCTGGAACCCCATGTCGGCATCGGCAATGCCATCGTCGAACTGAACCTGGATCTGGTCACCGATACCGAACTGCTGACCGAACAGCGTTTCGATCCCGAACAGCGGGCGATGATTTCGACCGTGACCGAGGAGACGTCGGATACCAGCAACTCGACCGGGGCTGGGCCGGTGACCGCCGCATCGAACCTGCCCGACGCCGAGGAGCAGGAGGGCGACAAGTCCCAGAGCGCGCGGTCCGAAAACCGCCAGCAAACGAATTACGAGGTCAGCCGCACCACCCGCGAAGTGTCGCGCCAGCCCGGATCGACCCGCCGCATGACCGTCGCCGTCCTGGTCAACGGCATCCCCCAGACCGATGCCGAGGGCCAGACGACGCTGGTGCCCCGGTCGGACGCCGAACTTCAGACGCTGCGCGAACTGGTGGCATCGGCCACCGGCTTCGACGAGGCGCGGGGCGACCAGCTGACGGTCAAGTCGCTGGCCTTCGCCGACCTGACCCAGGACGGCAGCCTGGCCGCGCCGGGCCTGCTGGACCGGCTGGCGCTGAACGACCTGGCCCGGATCGCGCTGATCGGCATCTTTGCTTTGGCGGTGATCCTGCTGCTGCTGCGCCCCATCATGCGCAACCGGGCGGCCCCGGTGCCGATGCTGGATGACAGCCTGCCGCCGCCCGTCCCGGCCCCTGCCCTGACCGGCACCATCGACGACGAACCGGTCGTCACGCAGACCGCGCCGCCGGCCCTGACGGATGAACGCCCCGAGCCCGCCGCCGCGCCGCTGTCCCTGCCGCCGGCCGATCCCGTCGCGCGTCTGAAATCCATGATGAAGGAACGCCACGACGAAAGCGCCAAGATCCTGTCGGGCTGGATCGACAACAAGGAGACCGCGAATTGACCCTTGCCATGTTCAAACTGGAATCCTTTTCCAACGCTGCCGTCGAACAGGCTCCGCCGATGATCTTCACCCAGGCCGACCTGGACCGCGCCTTCGCCGAAGGCGCCGAAGAGGCGACGCTGAAGGCCCAGGACGATCAGCTGCGGGCGCTGGATGCCGCCTTGGTGCAGCTGGCCCGGACAATGGCCGATGACGAAACACGCCGCGCGCAGATCCGGTCCGAGGCCGTGCAGGCGCTGGCCCCGATCCTGACGCAGGTTCTGGACCTTGTCGCGCCATCGGCCAGCGCGGGCCGGATGGAACAGGCGTTGACGCGCGAACTGGCGCGCCTGGCGCAAGAGGCCACGCCGCTGGTCGCCCAGATCGCCTGCAGCGACCGGATGCGGGCCATGGTCGACCGCTGCCTGCATCAGACCGGCCTGCAATCCATCGCCATCGGCCCCGCCGCGACCGACACCATCACCGTCACCCTGCAGGGGGGCCGGATCACCTTGGACCCCGACACCATCACCCGCGATATCCGCGCCCTGATTTCCGAGATCACAGAGGACGACACGACATGGACGCATTGATGCATCTGATCGACACCGACAACATCCAGGTCGAGGTGACCATCCGCCTTGGCCGCACCCGCCAGACCGTCGCGCAACTCTCGGCGCTGCGCACCGACGACGTCCTGGTCCTGGATCAGGCCATCGAGGACGGGGTCGAGATCTGCGTCGGCGACAAGGTCATCGCCCGCGGCGAACTGACCAGCGACGGCAGCGCCGAGGACCGGCTTTGCGTGCGGGTTCTGGGCGCGACGGGGGCGGCGTGATCCGGCTGGCGATTCTACTGGCGCTGTTGCCCCACGCGGCATTGGCGCAAGATCTGGGCGACGCGCTTGGCGCGGGTCTGGGCGACAATGCCGTGCTGCTGGTGCTGGCCCTGACGGGCCTGTCGCTGGCGCCTGGCATCGCCATCATGGTGACGGCGTTTCCGTTCATCGTGACGGTGTTGTCGATCCTGCGTCAGGCCATCGGCCTGCAGCAATCGCCGCCGAACATGCTGATCGTCAGCCTGTCGATCTTTCTGACCTGGTTCATCATGGACCCCGTCCTGCGCGAGGCCTGGCAGACCGCCGGACTGCCCCTGCAGCAGGGCCGGATCGACATCGCCGAGGCTTTCCAGCGCGGCATCATTCCCTTTCAGGGCTTCATGTCCGCCCGCACCGACCCCGACACCTTGGCGGCCATGGCCGAGATCGCCCCCGGCGCGGGCGGTGCCGCCGACCGCCTGTCGGTGCTGATCCCGTCCTTCATGCTGTCCGAGATCCAGCGCGCCTTCGAGATCGGCTTCCTGATCGCCCTGCCCTTCCTGATCATCGATCTGGTCGTGTCGGCCGTCTTGATGTCGATGGGCATGATGATGGTGCCACCGGTGGTGGTGTCGCTGCCCTTCAAGCTGGCCTTCTTTGTTGTCGTCGACGGCTGGACGATGATCGCGGGGGCGCTGGTGCGCAGCTACAGCTGATCCCCGCGCCTAATCTCCTCGGGCGCGGCGCGCGTCCAGATCGCCGATGCCCAGGACCGACAGGACCTTGGCCTCGATATGTTCGGCGTTCAGCGCGCTGGTGTCGTACATCGCGCGCGGCGCATCGTGATCGACGAATTCGTCCGGCAGTACCATGGACCGGAACTTCAGGCCGGTGTCGAAGACGCCTTCCTCGGCCAGAAGCTGCGCGACATGGCTGCCGAAACCGCCGACGGCGCCTTCCTCGATGGTGATCAGCGCATCATGATCGCGGGCCAGTTGCAGGATCAGGTCGCGGTCCAGCGGCTTGGCGAAACGCGCATCCGCCACGGTCGGCGTGATGCCGCGTGCCGACAACGCCTCGCAGGCGGTCATCACTTCGGACAGGCGGGTGCCGAAGGACAGGAGGGCCACGGTCTTGCCTTCGGTGATCATGCGGCCCCTGCCGATGGGCAGGACCTGGCCGCGCTCGGGCATTTCCACGCCTGTTCCCTCGCCGCGCGGAAAGCGGAAGGCGATGGGGCCGCTGTCATGGGCGGCGGCGGTGGCGACCATGTGGACCAGCTCGGCCTCGTCGGCGGCGGCCATGACGGTGAAACCCGGCAGGTTGGCCAGGAACGCGATGTCATAGGCGCCCGCATGGGTCGGGCCGTCCTGACCGACCAGCCCGGCCCGGTCGATGGCAAAGCGCACGGGCAGGTTCTGGACCGCGACGTCATGCACGATCTGGTCGTAACCGCGCTGCAGGAAGGTCGAATAGATCGCGCAGAAGGGCTTCATGCCGCCCGCCGCCAGACCCGCACAGAAGGTCACGGCATGCTGTTCGGCGATGCCCACGTCGAAACAACGGCGCGGGAAACGTTCTGCGAACTGCTTCAACCCGGTGCCGTCGGGCATGGCGGCGGTGACGCCCAGGATGCGGTCGTCGCGGCCGGCCTCGTCGATCAGCGCCTTGGCGAAGACGGCGGTATAGCTGGGGGCGTTCGATTTCGCCTTGGCCTGTTCGCCCGTCACGACATCGAAGCGGCCGCGGGCGTGACCGCGGTCGGCCGCATCCTCGGCGGGGGCATAGCCCTTGCCCTTCTTGGTCACGACGTGGATCAGGACCGGACCGGTCGCACGTGCCTTCAGCGTCCGCATCAGGGGCAGAAGCTGTTCCATGTCATGCCCGTCGACGGGGCCGATATAGGAAAAGCCCAGCTCCTCGAACAGGGTGCCGCCGACGGTCATGCCCTTCAACATTTCCTTGGCGCGGCGGGCGCCTTCCTGGAAGGCGTCGGGCAGGAAACCGACCGCGCCCTTGGCGGCGGCCTTCAGCTCCTGGAAGGGACCGCCCGCGTAAAGCCGCGTCAGATAGGACGACATCGCCCCTACCGGCGGGGCGATCGACATTTCGTTGTCGTTCAGGATGACGAACAGGCGGCGGCCTTCGTGGCCGGCATTGTTCAGCGCCTCATAGGCCATGCCCGCGCTCATGGCGCCGTCGCCGATGACGGCGATGGCATCACCCGGATCGCCGCCCAGGTCCCGCGCCGTGGCAAAGCCCAGGGCCGCCGAGATCGAGGTCGAGGAATGCCCCGCCCCGAAGGGATCGTATTCGCTCTCGGCGCGCTTGGTGAAACCGGCCAGACCGCCGCCCGTGCGCAGGGTGCGGATGCGGTCGCGGCGTCCGGTCAGGATCTTGTGCGGATAGCACTGATGCCCCACGTCCCAGATGATCTTGTCGCGCGGCGTGTCAAAGACCGCGTGCAGCGCCACGGTCAGTTCCACGACGCCCAGTCCGGCGCCCAGATGGCCGCCCGTCACGCTGACCGCGCTGATCGTTTCCGACCGCAGCTCGTCGGCGACCTGCCGCAAGTCGTGATCGTCGAATGATTTCAGGTCGGACGGAAGCGTGATCCGGTCCAGCAGCGGCGTCTTGGGGTGGTCTGTCATGGCTGGCCCTCCTCCGGGGCGGGCGGCGTTCAGGTGTCGCGCTCGATAACGAAACGCGCCAGCAGGCGCAAGTTTCCCGCAGCATCACCATATCCGGTCAGCGCATCGGCGCCTGCGGCGACAAGACGTCGCGCCTCGGCCTCGGCGCCGTCCAGCCCCAGAAGCGACACGAAGGTGGCCTTGCCGGCATCGGCATCCTTGCCGACGCGCTTGCCCGTCACGGCTTCGGAGCCGGTCACGTCCAGGATGTCGTCGGCGATCTGGAAGGCCAGGCCCAGTGCATCGGCGTAACGGTCCAGCGCGGTCGGGTCATCGCCCGCGATCAGGGGACCGGCGGTGGCGGCAAAGCGGATCAGCGCACCGGTCTTGCCGCCCTGCAGACGGGTGATGGCCGCCAGGTCCAGAGGCGTTCCGGCGGTTTCGGCGGCGATATCCAGCGCCTGCCCCCAGACCATGCCCTGCGCGCCCGCCGCATGGGCCAGCGCCGCGACCAGCCGCATCCGCGACGGCGCGGCCCCGATCCGGTCATCGGTCAGCAATTGGAAGGCCAGTGTCTGCAGCGCATCGCCCGCCAGAATCGCGGTGGCCTCGGACCATTTCACATGCACGGTCGGCTGGCCGCGACGCAGGTCGTCGTCATCCATCGCGGGCAGGTCGTCATGGACCAGGCTATAGGCGTGCAGGGCTTCGACCGCCGCCGCGGCAGGCAGGGCGGCATCGTCGGAAACGCCATGCAGGCGCGCCGATTCCATCACCAGAAACCCGCGCAGCCCCTTGCCGCCCCGCACCGCATAGGCCATCGCATCGCGCAGATCGCCCTCCGGCAGCGCCGCGATGGCACTGGCCAGTTCGGCCTGGACCATGTCCTGAACCTGCGCCAGCCGCGCCTGCATGGGGTCGGCCAACATCACAACCCCTCGGCAGGCGTGGTCCCCGTCGGCTGGCCATTGGCGGCCAGGGTGATCTTTTCGACCCGCTCCTCGGCCTCGCGCAGGTGGGTTTCGCAATGCGCGCGCAGGGCGGCGCCCCGTTCGTAAAGCGCGATCGATTCCTCCAGCGTGGCCTCGCCGGTTTCCAGCTTGCCGACGGTCGCTTCCAGTTCCCGCATCGCCTCCTCGAAGGACAGGGTCTTGATATCGCTCATTCTGCGGTCTCCATCAGCACTTGCACATGGGCACGCGCCGCGCGCCCCAGAGCGTCCAGATCATAGCCACCTTCCAGGCAGGATACCACCGGGGCCCCGCAGGCCGCCGCCATATCGCAGATGGCGCGGGTGATGGCGGTGAAATCATCCTCGTCCCAGTTCAGCTGCGCCAAGGGATCGGCGGCATGGGCATCGAACCCCGCCGAGATGATCACCAGCTGGGGATCATGGGCGCGCGCCTGCGCCAGGATGTCGTCCCAGACCGCGCGGGCCAGCGCCCCGTCCGATTCGGGCGGCAGGGGCGCGTTCACCATCTGCCCATGCGCGCCCGTTTCCGACTCGGCCCCCGTTCCCGGATAAAGCGGCATCTGGTGGCTGGACGCGAAGAAGGCGCGTGCCTCGCTCCACAGCAGGTCCTGCGTGCCGTTGCCGTGATGGACGTCGAAATCCAGCACCGCCACGCGGTCCAGCCCGTGATGGTCCAGCGCGCGCCGCGCCGCGATGGCCGCCGTTCCCAGCAGGCAGAAGCCCATCGCGGTTTCGGTTTCGGCGTGATGACCGGGCGGGCGCATGGCGACGAAGGCATTCCCGCCATCCTGCAGCACCGCATCGACCGCCGCGCAGGCCCCGCCGACCGCATGCAGCGCCGCCGTCAGGCCGCCCGGCGACAGAAAGGTATCGGCGTCCAGCATGACCGTGCCGTGACGGGGCGTGCGTTCCCGCAGTTCCTGAAGGTAGGCGGCCGGATGACAGCGCAGGACGTCGGCATCCGCACCCAACGGCGCCTGCCTGCGGTCCAGGTCCAGATCCGCCAGCGCGTCCAGCACCGCCTGATGGCGGGCCACCTGTTCGGCATGCCCGTCAGGTGTCTGGTGCCCCGCCCCCGATGCGTGCGTGTAAAGAATGGTCCGAGCCATGCTGTTCCCCCTGCGCCCTTTGCCCGAAGGCTAGGGGCAGCGCGGGCGCATCGCAAGCAGGCTTCAGACGGTCAGGCGCTGACCGTCATGACCCTTGATGGTCAGATCCATCAACGTGCCTTCGGGCTGGTCGGTGTCGAAGGTCACTTCGGTGAACTGTTCGGTCCGGCCAAGACGGGGGCCTTCGGTCAGCACGCGATGGGTCTTGCCGATCTGGGCGTCCAGGTGGCGGCGCAGGGCCGCGTCCCCCGCCGCGCGCAGCTGCGCGGCACGGTCGCGGATCACCGGTCCCTTGACGGCGGGCATCCGCGCCGCGGGCGTGCCCTGACGCGCGGAATAGGGGAAGACATGCAGGAAGGTCAGGTCGCAATCGGTGACCAGCTTAATGGAATTGGCAAACATCGCATCGGTTTCCGTGGGGAAACCGGCGATGATATCGGCGCCAAAGACCATGTCCGGGCGCAGGCGGCGGGCCTCTTCGCAAAAGGCGATGGCGTCGTCGCGCAGGTGGCGGCGCTTCATGCGCTTCAGCACCATGTCGTCACCCGCCTGCAGCGACAGGTGCAGATGCGGCATCAGCCGCGGTTCCGTCGCGATGGCCAGCATCAGATTGTCGTCGGCTTCGATCGAATCGATGCTGCTGATGCGCAGGCGCGGCAGGTCCGGCACCAGGCGCAGGATGCGCATCACCAGATCGCCCAGACGCGGCGTGCCCGGCAGATCACCGCCCCAACTGGTCAGGTCCACCCCGGTCAGCACGACCTCGTTGAAGCCGCGGCCCACAAGGCGCTTGATCTGTTCGACCACGACGCCTGCCGGGACGGACCGCGAATTGCCGCGCCCGAAGGGGATGATGCAGAAGGTGCAGCGGTGGTCGCAGCCGTTCTGGACCTGGACATAGGCCCGGTGGCGACCGAACCCGTCGATCAGGTGACCGGCGGTTTCCTGCACCGACATGATGTCGTCGACCAGCACCTTTTCGGTCTCGCCGATCAGGTCGGGGGCGCGCAGATCGGCCCAGGTCTGGGGCTGCATCTTTTCGTGATTGCCGATGACGCGGGTCACCTCGGGCATGGCGGCAAAGGTCTCGGGTTCGGTCTGAGCCGCGCAGCCGGTGACGATGACCGGCACGCCGGGGTTTTCGCGCGACAGGCGGCGGATCTCCTGGCGGGCCTTGCGCACGGCCTCGGCGGTGACGGCGCAGGTGTTGACGACGACGGCGCCCGACAGCCCGGCGGCATCGGCCATCTCACGCATCGCCTCGGTCTCATAGGCGTTCAGGCGGCAGCCCAGGGTGGAAAAGACGGGCGCGCTCATGACAGCCACTCGGGCGTCAGGGTGCCGCGAAAGACCAGGGCGGTCGGTCCCTCCATCCAGACGCCGTCCGCGCGCCAGTCGATCAGCAGCTGCCCGCCCGGCACATTGACGGTGACGCGCCGCCCCGTCAGCCCGCGCCGCGCCGCCGCCACCACCGCCGCACAGGAGCAGGAGCCGGATGCCAGCGTCGGCCCTGTCCCGCGTTCCCAGATGCGCAGCAGGATCTCACTGTCGGACAGGATCTGCACGATTTCGACATTGGTGCGCTGCGGGTAAAGCGGGTGATGTTCATGGTCGGGGCCGAACCGGTCCAGATCGACGGCGGCGGCGTCATCCACGAAGAAGGTGATGTGCGGATTGCCCATGCCGGTCGCGACAGGATCGCCGTCGATCGGCAGATGGTCGATATCGACATCACTCGCCAAGGGGATCGCCTGCCAGTCCAGCACCGGCTGACCCATGTTCACCCGCGTCATGCCGTGGCCCGCATCTTCGGCCAGCAGGATGCCATGATCGGTGCGCAGGGTCAGCGCGGCCTTGCCCGTTTCATCCATCAGCAATCGCGCGATGCAGCGCGTCGCGTTGCCGCAAGCCGCGCTGAGCGAGCCGTCGGCATTCCAGAACACCAGGCGCGCATCGGCATCCTCGCAGTCCTCGATGGCCGCCAGCTGGTCGAAGCCGACGCCGCGATGGCGGTCGGCGATGCGCGCGACCAGACCCGCGTCGGGACGTGCCATCCCGCCGCGCAAGTCGATCACTGTGAAATCATTGCCCAGCCCGTGCATTTTCAGGAAGGGCATTCCGGTCGGGGATGCATGCGTCATGCCGCGCGATATAGTCCCGGTGAAATGAATTTGCCAGCATCCAGTTTTTTCCGCTTGACGCCACCAGCCACCCCTCCTAGTAACCGCCTCGTGTTGGGCCCATAGCTCAGTTGGTAGAGCAACTGACTTTTAATCAGTGGGTCACAGGTTCGAATCCTGTTGGGCTCACCACTGAAATTCCTATAGTTTCAAAGAGATGCCTTGACCCCTTGGGCCAGCGTCTCTATGAGACTTTTTGTGTGGGCCCATAGCTCAGTTGGTAGAGCAACTGACTTTTAATCAGTGGGTCACAGGTTCGAATCCTGTTGGGCTCACCACTGAACTCCTCGAATGGTCGATCGTCTGGCTGCAGACAGTGCATGGTTCGCGACCTGTTCCGCCGCGGAATCGCCATCGGCGCCCCGGCGCCCTTCTGCAATGCAGAAAGAACTATCCCAAAAGCCATGATGCCCCCGACCAGCGCCTGGCCTATGGTGGCGGTGTTGGGCACCTGATCAGGGTGTGAGGGCCTTGATCTTGTCGCTCATCGCAGTCGCGGCGCAATCTGTCTTTCGGCTTGATATATCCGTAAGGTCATATGTAAAGCGTCCGAAATTGTAAGTGGTGATCAGGTTATGCAGGATAGGAAGCAAGTCAGCTTCAATACCCGTTCGTTGAATGTCCTTCCGTCGGGGGGGATCGAATATAACGAAAGGGTCTGGCGAAAATGGGCGGTCCAGCTGAGGTCGGACGGGCTGCTCAGCGTAACCATCTCCGATGCGCTGCATCTCGAGGCCGCCGAGTAGGTCCCGATCATGTCGGCATCCCGGTCGCGGGGCGCGTGTCATCCTGAACGGCACGCGCCCCGCGCAGTCGATCAACCAGGCGACCATTCCCGACAGCATGCCTTGGCCACCGCTTGCGTGATGCGCAGGGCGCGGCCCGCCAGAAGGGGCGTCGATCCGCGGATCTCGACCTGCCCGACAGTCCGCGCGGCCAGCATCCCGCGCGATACCGACAGATGACCTTCTCAAAGGGGCCTCCGCATGGAAAGCCCTGTCAGGAGACAGCAGATGGACGGATACGACCAGCTTTACCAAACCCAGTCACACGCGCTGGAGGAAGCCTCGCTCGTCAGCAGCAAGACGAAGGCCGCCGTCTACTGGCAGGCGGTGCAGATGGCAGGCTGCGTGATCGTGCCCGCATCGCAGGTCTGCGCAGGCCGGCCCACCCTTCCCGCCGCCCATTCCGCACCCGGCGAGGTGATGGCGCGTCGTTGCGATCTTGTCGCCATGCGCGGCCAAGCCAAAGACCAACCAGCGCGGCTGCAGGTCCTGCCCTTTTCTGCATGGTGACGCGACGGGCGGTCATCGGTCCGTTCCCCGCACCATGCGGGCATGCCCTGTGCCATCTGATGATACCTGACGCGACGGATGATATCCGGGCCGCAAGCCAGACAGACGCCAAGACCCGCAGATTGCGGCGGCAGTGGTAGGCCCGGAGGGCTTACCACTGCCCGAAATTATGCTGTGATTTCAATGCCTGTGGTGCCCCACGCGCCAAAATTTGGCCCTATATGAATAGGAATGCCCCAGAAAAAGCACAAGCCGGAGGAGATCGTCGCCAAGCTCCGGCAGGTTGACGTGTTGGTGTCGCAAGGCCAGTCGGTGGCCGAAGCCGTGCGGTCGATCAGCGTGACGCAGTTCA